>JBOFCS010000195.1:0-7344 GCA_051646185.1 Mycobacteriaceae bacterium
GCACGGGTATTCGAGTGTCGATAGAAGGAAAGTGCACATTCTGGTGTTTATCGTTTAGTGACAAGGCATCGGTGGTCATAAAAAACAATGGCATGCCCAGATGAGCCGATAGGGTCCGGTAACTTGTGTTATCCACAAGCAAAAACTCAATTTACCTGTGCATATCATTTTTTCTTGGCAAAAATGCCCTGGTAAAGAAATTTGATAAAACTACTCAGTGTCTGAGCGCTGGGTACCGTCACCTTCTTGATTTTTTGGGGTCGGATCGCTCTGTGCGGCCCGCTCTGCTCGCTCACGAGCTTCGGTTTTTTCCAGTTCTGCGATCGGGTCATCAAAGCTGCTACCGGTAAACCCGCCGCCGACAATCCGATCAATAAATGCTGCTGGGTTATCCAGATCTGAACTATCTGGTAGCAGATCAGGATGCGCCCATACGCCATCTCGGGCGTCTACCCCGGCGGCATCAGTGACACGGGCCCATAAGGTTGTGGCTTCACGTACTTTTTTGGGGCGCAACTCGAGTCCAACAAGTGTGGAAAATGTTTGTTCTGCTGGGCCACCGGTAGCTCGTCTTCTCCGCAAAGTTTCGCTTAGGGCAATAGCGCTGGGGATTCGGCCGCCTAGGGCAGCTGACACAGTTACTTCAACCCAGCCCTCTACCAAAGCGAGTAGCGTTTCCAGCCGTTCTAACGCCTGCTTTTGTTCCGGGGTTGTCTGAGGGGTAAAAGCTGCCTGCCCCAGTATTTTTTCCAAAGCAGCAGGATCGGTCAGTGACATAGGGTCAAAACCTTCGGCGACCTGATCGAAGGAAGAAACATCAATACGAATACCTTGAGCATACTGCTCTACGGTGGCAAGCACTCGCTGACGAAGCCAGGGGACATGAGAGTACAGACGTTGGTGTGCGGCTTCACGGGCGGCGAGGAAGACCAAAATTTCTTGATTAGGTTGGTCAAGCCCATCGCTAAACGACGCAATGGCCTCTGGCATGAGTGCTGCAGTGCCCTGGGGTCCCAGAGGCAGACCGATGTCGGTGGAGCTGAGCATTTCCTTGGAAAGCTGGCCCAATGCTTGGCCCAGTTGGGAACCAAAAGCTAACCCGCCCATCTGAGTTAAGATCCCCATCATGGGCCCAGCCATTTGTTGGGCTTCTGGGGGCAAGTTTTCTGACCACAAGCCAGAGATATGTTTTGCTACCGGATCGCACAGGCGTTTCCAAGTGTCAATGGTGTTGTCCAACCATTCAGTGGCAGTCCAAGCGCTAGTGGTGGTCACTCCTGCTGGTAGCGCTGTTACACCGTCTAACCAGGTTTCCGCTAGCCGTACGGCATCGGTGATTGCTTCCCTAGTTCCGCTGGGTACGGGTGCTACTTTCCCGATGACGCCACGGGCGAGCTGCTTGGCAATGCTGTAGTTTACCGGTCCTTCTGACCTGCCAGCAGCTATTGAACTTGCAGCTCCGGTAAACATTTGGCCCAATTGGGTAAACATCTGCCCGATCTGTGATGGATCAAATCCAGCGGCACTAAAGCCAAAGGGATGTGATGAACCTGGTTGGTCACCACTGTTACCTGAGCTACCGGCAGCTGAGTCATCCCGTTTATTGGAGTTGGGATCGTTATCTCCAGGGGAAAAGCCAAAAGGAACATCACTCATGGCTCCACGGTACCGGCAGAAGTGAGTATTGGCTCCTTGTCTAGCTGTATATGGGCAGTTAACTTAGTTAGCTCTGGGAGAACAAGCTCTCGAAGCGCCTTTATTCATCACGTTTCAACTAAAAGGTGCGTTGGGGTGTGCAGTATTTCTCCTGTTTGTGCAGTACCTGTCGACTGGTCATTGGGTAACCTTTACGCTGGGCGTCGTGAATCGACGGATCTTAACTGTTGTAGCTGCTCTTGTTCCGACAACCGTGCTTGGTGTATTTGGTGCTTTGGTTACGGTTCCGTTTGTTGCGTTAGGTCCCGGTCCTACGTTTAACACCTTAGGTGTTGTTGCTGGTGATGATGGGCAGGAAAAAAATATTGTTGATATTACCGGTACTGAGGTAGATAAAACTTCAGGCAACCTCAACATGACAACTGTTGCGGTGCGGGATCACCTGAAACTTTATGAAGCCTTGGGTTATTGGTTTAGTGGTCGTCAACAGTTGGTGCCCCGTGATGAGATATACCCGGCTGATCAGCCAAAAGAAAAGATTGAAGAGCAAAACAAAGAAGACTTTACGCAGTCAGAGGACAGTGCTGAGCTGGCGGCATTAAGATATTTGGGTTTCCCTTTTGAAGTGCAAGTAGCTTCGGTGTCCGAGCAGGGGCCCTCGGTTGGTGCGCTGGCAGAGAAAGATCGCATCACTGCAATCGATGGAGTTCAGGTAGCAAGTAATGCTGCGTTACAGGATTTCATGGCAACAACAGTTGTTGGGCAAGAAGTTTTGGTTGATTTTGTTCGTGCGGGCCAACCGGGCGTGGCTACGGTTGTGTTGGGGAAACACCCCACAAAAGATCGTGGAGTTTTGGGGATTACTACATCAGAAAACCCGCAGGTGCCTTTCACTGTGAACTTCAACTTAGGTGATGTTGGTGGACCTTCTGCAGGTTTGATGTTTACCCTTGCCGTTATTGACAAGCTTTCGCCTGGAGAGCTCAACGGTGGCAAGTTTGTTGCCGGTACCGGCACTATTGATCCAGATGGTGCTGTTGGACCGATTGGTGGAATTAACCATAAGTTAGTTGCTGCCCGTGAGGCTGGAGCAACAATTTTTTTGGTTCCAGATAAAAACTGTGCCGAAGCAGTCCGTAATGCTCCTTCAGGCCTGACGTTGGTGCGGGTTCAAAACCTTGCCGGGGCGGTGTCCGCGTTAACGGATTTACATGCTGGTAAAGAAGTAGTCGGCTGTAGTTAGATTAGATATTTGGGTTTACTGATTTTTTTGTGGAGCTTTAGTGTTCGTCATAAGAATCAAGCGTGGCGTGTAATGCGTGGATGAGGTCTGGCGCTAATTCCTCGTAGTGAAGAAGTTCAATAGGGGCTTCGACACCTGGCGCAGGTTCAAGTTGCAGGAGGCACAGAGATTCCCCGGTGCGAAGAACCGCGGCAATAAGTCGGGCGTTTTTTCTATCGGGATGTGAAATGGCCGCCTGCCGAGCAGCCGCGTCTGCTGCGTGCGGATCAGCTAGCAGTGGGGCAAATACTTCGTCGAGATCGCTTTCAGCATCAGGGGGGAGTACAACAATCTCTTGGATGAGGGCACACCCTGCGACTGCTTCAGGCCAGCTGGTGGTGGCGAGGAATTCGTCTAACTCTGGTGAGCCATTGCCCATGTCTGCGGGTAGCGGTTCTTGTTCTACGGGAGTGAGTTCAGAGCTGCTGCCTAGCTCATCGAGCAGTTCCGGTTCGCTTTCGGCCAGTAGGGAAGTGGGTACTAGTGCAAACATCTGTGCAGGTTGTCCCCAACCCGCTGCATCAACAAACTCAACAACCTCGCGTACGCATCGCCCGAGTGATTCGTCGGCCCAACCGGAGGTGGGATGGGGGCTGTCAAATTCGGTCACTGGGTTATCTTTGCATCGCAGCACAGATCTGTCTGCACCGGCAGATGCCTTGGCTGGCTGAAGAGCGACAAGAAACTGCGTACAGTGGTGATGAGTAAGGGGTTTGTGCACCGCAAAGATCCCTTCGCAGTGTTGAGATCCTCAAGAATATTGATTGCGACATATTTGGTGTCGCCAGAGCAACTGGAGTGTGGCTCGTGGGTATGCGTCCCGCTGTTGGGTTACCGAACCTTTCTCGACGCAATCGTGCGTTCATCATTGCTGCCGTCATTGGTTTGGCATTGTTATTGGTGGGCCCAAGATTTATCACCTTATATACCGACTGGTTGTGGTTTAATGAGGTGAATTTTAGTGGGGTCTTCAGCAAGATACTTGTGACGCGATTGGTCATTTTTATTTTGGTAGCGATCGTTGTTGGATTGATGACCTTCGCGGCGTTGGCGATGGCCTATCGAACTCGCCCAGTTTTTGTTCCGGTGACTGGCCCGCATGATCCAGTGGTGCGCTACCGGACTGCTGTGATGAGTCGGCTGAAGGTATTTGCTCTGGGCATTCCAGTTACAATTGGCGTGTTGTCTGGTTTTGTGGCGCAGAGCAGTTGGAGTACTGTTCAGCTTTTTTTGAACGGAACGTCCTTTGGTATCGACGATCCGCAGTTTCATCTAGATATTGGATTCTATGCTTTTGATTTGCCGTTTTATCGTTTAATTTTGAATATTCTTTTTGTGACGATCATAGTGTCATTTATCTTAAATTTGCTGGCACACTATATTTTTGGTGGCATTCGTCTTGCTGCAGCTGGTGGAGCGATAACTCGCCCTACGCGCATACAGTTAGCGGTGCTTGCTGGTGTGTTTGTGATGCTCAAAGCTATTGCTTACTGGTTTGATCGCTATGAGTTGTTGTTCAGTGACCGGAAAGAAAATAGCAATACTGGAGCAAAATTTACTGGGGCCAGCTATACCGATATCAATGCAGTGCTACCGGCAAAGCTGATTTTGCTGTCTATTGCGGTGATCTGTGCCCTTGCCTTTTTTGCGGCAATCATCTTGCAGGATCTCCGTATTCCAGCTTTAGCGACAGCGTTGCTGGTGCTTTCCTCGGTACTTGTTGGTGCGGCATGGCCTTTGGTTGTTGAGCAGTTCTCGGTCAAGCCCAATGCTCCGCAGAAGGAAAGTGAGTATATAGCCCGCAATATTGATGCCACTAAACAAGCATATGGGCTTACTGATGTTAATTATGAAAAAAACTGGGGCACAACTACTCCTGATTTAGGTGCAGTTGCGGCGGATCAAGCAACGTTGTCGAACCTGAGATTATTAGATCCTAATATACTTTCTCCAACTTTCACCCAGCAGCAGAGACTGCGCAATATGTTCGGTTTTCCAGATCAGCTTTCAGTAGATCGCTATGAAGTTGACGGGAAAATGCGTGACTTTGTGGTGGCAGCAAGAGAATTAAATCCTAATGCACTTGAAGGTGGGCAGAAAGACTGGATTAACCGACATACTGTTTATACGCATGGCAATGGCTTTATTGCGGCTCGGGCAAACCAGGTGGATGAGGCGCCAACTGATACTTCAGGTGAGCGGGGCGGGTACCCTATTTATTCGGTTAATGATCTTGCCTCAACCAGGGATCCAAATTTCAAAAGTCCCATCCCCGTTGATCAGCCAAGGATTTATTTTGGTGAATTGATTGGCCGTTCGGATCCAGATTATGCAATTGTTGGAGCGGCCGGTAGTGGTCCACGTGAATATGATGATGATGGTGTCAATTTCACTTACGACGGATCTGGCGGCGTCCCCGTTGGCAATATGTTTAACCGAGTGATCTTTTCGCTAAAGTACACTGAGCGAAACTTCTTGCTCTCTGATGCGATTGGTGAGGACAGCAAAATAATATTTAACCGGGACCCTAGGGACCGGGTAAAAGAAGTTGCTCCTTGGTTGACGGTGGATTCTAAGACCTACCCAGTGGTTATTGATAAACGAATCAAATGGGTAGTTGACGGATATACCACGTTGGATAACTTCCCTTATGCACAACGCATGTCTTTGGAAGAAGCAACAACTGACTTACAAGATGTGGCACCTGGGGCGAACCTTCGCACTCAACCCAATCGTGATGTTGCTTATATTCGAAACTCGGTCAAAGCGGTAGTTGATGCTTATGACGGCAGCATCACTTTGTATCAGCAGGACGACAAGGACCCGGTACTTAAAGCGTGGATGGGTGTTTTCCCGGATGCTGTCCAGCCAAAGTCGGCTATTTCTACTGAACTTGCCGATCATTTCCGGTACCCAGAAGATCTGTTTAAGGTTCAGCGTGAGCTGCTCACAAAGTACCATCTGGATAACACTCAAGCAGTGGAGTTCTTTAACAGTGGTGACTTCTGGTCGGTCCCAAGTGATCCGCGTCCACAAAATACGGGAAAGCTCAATCAGCCTCCGTACTATGTGGTTGCCGCTGACCCCAATAATCCTGGTTCAAATTCTGCTTCGTTCCAATTGACCAGTGTGATGCGGCGTTTAAGTGTGGAAAACCTTGCTGCGTATATGACGGTCAGTTCTGATCCGCAGAGTTATGGGAAAATCACAGTCCGCCAGTTGCCAACGTCGATTCAGACGGACGGCCCAAAGCAGGTGCAGGACAAGATGCTTAGCGCGGGTCCAGTGGCCTCAGCCCGAACTGTGGTGGAGGGTTCCTCGGAAGTCAAGTATGGCAATTTGCTGACTTTGCCGGTAGGTAAAGACGGGTTGTTGTATGTAGAACCGCTGTACACTCAGGCGAAACTTCAAAAGAGTGCGTATCCCAAGCTGTATCGAGTGTTGGTGTATTTCAACGGAAATATCGGTTTTGAGCCAACAATTGGTGCTGCGCTGCAAAAAGTTGGGATCAGTGCTGATGGGCTTGTCAGCACGCCAACTCCGGTTGTCCCCCCTAGTGCTGGTGTCGGACAAGAAGCTGGTGTCGGTGCTCCACCAACCTCACTCCCAGGCAACCCTGATGGGTTAACTCAAGCGCAGAAAGACGCTGTAGCCAAGTTGGGCGCTGCGCTTAATGAGGTACGGGCAGCACAGGCCTCTGGAGATTTTGATCGTTATGGTAAAGCTTTAGCTGCTCTTGATGAGGCAGTGAAGGCGTACCAGGCGGTTCAAGGCTAGGGAATACCGAGGACGGGGAGGTGAAGGTAAGCGCTTGCAGGCGATTTGCTTTCACCCTTCACCTCCCTGTAACCTGGGGATTACCCAACGCGGGGTGGAGCAGCTCGGTAGCTCGCTGGGCTCATAACCCAGAGGTCGCAGGTTCAAATCCTGTCCCCGCTACTACAGAAAAACCACGATCCTTTTGGGATCGTGGTTTTTCTTTTACACGCTGAAGGTATGCTCCGATTTTTGTGGTGCTTTGTGGTTAGAGTATGCGGGTATTGCCTGCAAAGCTTTGTGTAAATATTGAACACCAGATGGTGGTTGAGCATTTTCCATTCTGCTGGCGTGACGTGAGATGTTAATTCATTCGCAAGGCAGGAGCTGAATCGTCAGTTTGTATTGGAACCATGCGCTGCATTACCAATAGCAGCTGAGCCATCCTTCCGTTCGTTATGGTTTCTATTTTGGTAGGTTTCCGCATGACACAGAGAGGCCACACGATCATCGGGGAAGCTGGTTGGGCTGTTGTTGATGTAGAGACCTCAGGTTTATCGCCCTACCGTGATCGCGTTTTGAGTTTATCGATCATCTGTCTTGACCCCGCCGGTAACGAACAGCACCAGTTTTATTCACTTTTTAATCCA
>JBOFCS010000230.1:0-11133 GCA_051646185.1 Mycobacteriaceae bacterium
TTTTAGTTGAAGCTTCAACTAAAAAGAGTATAGTAAGCCGGGCAATAAATAAAAATCGAATATACGTTCGAGTACAGTTGGGTGTATGACCTTGATAGTCCAGCCGACTCTGTTTGATCATGAAGAAGGCCCCGAACCTTTACTTGGCGAACTCGGTTCCACTGTCCTGCGCATGACCCTTACCCACGGAGCCTGGGTTGATATCCGCCCAAACTGGGTCAGCTCCGCAGATTCTTTGTTCACTACTCTAGAAAATACCGTCCCCTGGCGTGGCGAGCAGCGAAGAATGTACGACCGCATCGTAACTGTCCCCCGCCTTGTAGCTTTCTATAACAAATACAGGCCATTACCTCACCCTTGCTTAAACAAAGCCCGCGACATGCTCAGCGCTCACTACTGGACAGAACTCCAAGAACCGTTCACCACAACCGGCCTCTGTCTATACCGAAACGGCCTAGACAGTGTTGCCTGGCATGGCGACACCGTGGGACGAAGTAAAACTCATGACACCCTCGTATCCATTCTGTCACTCGGTTCCACTCGAACATTGCAATTACGACCCAGAGCAGGGGGCCCAATGCTCAAGTTCACTCTTACTCATGGCGACCTTCTTGTTATGGGTGGATCTTGCCAACGCACCTGGGAACATTGTGTACCCAAATCTAAAAATGTTGCAGGACCAAGAATTAGCATTCAGTTCAGGCCACATAACGTATTCTAAGCCTTAGCGCAAGGCGGCGAATACCCAAGCCTGGGGAGATACTGATTCCAAAGGTGTTCATTAAGAACATCTTTGGATGCCTTACAAATTTGCACCCTAATGTTTTGAGCATCTAACTGCCAGTTACGAACAGCACCACCTTCACCACTAGAAACTAAGTACCCCCCTTCCGGGGCAAAGGCAACTCGCCAACGGACTATTCCAGCTGGCGTTAGCGAACCACCGCGCGCTTTAGGATCAGCTGCATCAACAACACTCCATAACCTAACAGTTTGGTCATCACTACCACTAGCCAAAGTATCCCCGTCTGGACTGAAAGCAACCGATCGAACTGTGCTCCGATGCCCCGTAAGAATCGAAACATCCGCATCAGACTGGTTAATAGCTTCTTTCACATCCCAAAGTCGAATCGTCTGATCATCACTGGCGCTGGCAAGCAGCCTTCCATCGGCGCTAAATGCCACAGAATTAACTGCACCAGAATGCCCCACCAAAGGACGCTCGATTGCTGTTGCCCCAGCATCAGCCGATACTTCCCACAACTTAATTGTTTTATCACTACTGGCAGCAGCCAAGAATTTTCCATCCGGGCTAAACGAGACGGAGTTTATCCAGCCAGTAGGCCCTACCAACACAGCACCTACAGAACTCGGGCGATCACGAATACTGATGTCCCACAGTTTGATTGACTGATCATCATTTGCTGTTGCTAAAGTATGTGAATCGGGGCTAAAAGCAAGCTCATGCGTATACCTTGAGGACAAGACTAGCGGCGCAGCAATAGGATTCAGTCGATCTGGTGTTGTCATATCCCACAGTTGAACCCTCCCACTGCCCAAACTTGCTGTCGCCAAAGTCATACCATCGGGAGTCAACGCAATATTCTCCACCCCAAGACCATCAAGGGATCTAGTGCGGCCGACTACTTTAGGCTGATCCGGGTTAGCCCTACTCCACACTAGAATTGTGCCGTCATGGGAACCAGTCACCATAAGTCTTCCCGATTTATCAAAAGCTGGGGTTGCTACTCTGCGAGTATGACCCTCCAAAACCGATGGAGACAGGGTCCAGACTCGAACAATCCCGTCTTGACCGCCCGTAATAACTGCCGATCCGGCCCTGGCAAACGTGGCAGTGGTCAATCCGCCACTGCTACCAGCTAATGGCTGACCTAATAACACTGGATTAACTGGGTCACGCACACCCCACACCCTGGCTGTTCCATCCCAACTCGCCGCAACGAGTGAATCACTTTCTGGGCTGAAAGCAACCGACCAAATGGCTGCACTATGCCCGGTAAGTGGACCACCTAATGCTACTGGGTTTGCCGGAGTGGTTATATCCCACAATCGGACAGTCTGATCATCACTACCTGTCGCAAGAAGAAGGCCGTTCTGACTAAAAGCCACCGAATGAATAGTGTTGCTATGCCCAGATACTGGCGTTGACCACGGAATTGGTGTAGATAAATCAGCCAAATTCCATAAAATAGCAGTGTTATCATCACTACCAGTTGCTAAAGTCCCGCCATCTGAGCTAAATGCCACCGAACGGACCGCAGCACGATGCCCGGTCAATGGCTGCCCGCGCGGAACACCCATAAGCGGATCATCGATATTCCATAGCCGGACAGTTCGATCATCACTTGCGCTAGCAACCGTGCGTCCGTCTGGACTAAACGCCACCATATACACTGCACCAGTATGCCCAGAAAGCGGAACACCAAGTGGACGAGCATTATTCGGATCAGAAATATCCCATAACCGAACAGTACTATCGCCGCTACCGCTAACTAAAATCTTCCCATCTGGACTAAAAGCAACGCTAGTAACCCAGCTGGAATGCCCAATGAGTGGTTGACCTATTTGACGAGGGTATGTCGAATCTGAGATATCCCACAGGCGAATAGTTTTGTCATAACTAGCAGAAGCCACAATACCTGTCGGGCCAACCGCGGTATGATAAACAGCCCCTTCATGCCCTAACATCGGCATAGCTAGTGGAAAATTCTGGGCTGCTTGGACCATAGAGATCGCAGTGTCATTATCTGAACGCATCTGTGCGGCAACCAAAGAAAGTTGAGCAGACAATGATGGGTCCGAAGATTGGGTACGAGCAGCTTGGGCAGTAACCTCAGCAAATACCGCATCATTTCGTTCATTATTTGCCGAGTCTCTTTGGCGCACAGCAATACCTGCTGCAATAATCGAAGCGACCATAAAAAGCACTAGCGCAACGAGTGACGATCTAGTAAAGATTTTCGATCGGAAACCTTGCCGCTTTCCTGTATCAAGGAACTCACGCGACAGTGTTGTCAGTTGCTCATCATTATCAGCCGCCCAAGCTAACGCAGCATCTAACCGAACCCCTCGGTAAAGCAGGGCACCATTACGTTGATGTTGTGCCCAATCCTCAGCGTCTCGATCCAAGCGCTGCCGAAGTAGAGTCCCTGAGCGGTCCTCCATAAGCCAACCGGCAAGCCTTGGCCAACCATCAATAACAGCTTCATGAATAAGTTCAGCACCACCGGAATCACTAATAATGAGCCGGGCTTGAGTCAACGAGTTAAGTACCACCGCAGCTGCCTGACGATCACCACTGGCCGCTAAAAGAGATTCCCTAGCAACTCGACGTCGAGTATCGCGACCGTCTTCAGAAACCTTAACAAGTTGGACCAAAATTTTTCTTGCAGCTTGCTTTTGAATATCGGTTAAGGTATCCCAAGCCGCCTCGGCTGTCCCAGCAATCGCTCCGCGCACTCCACCTGAGCGCGTGTAACCAAGAACAGTCAGTTGATTACCTTCCCGAGCATCCCAGGTTGCAAGCAAGGCGTGCGCTAACAACGGAAGCGCCCCAGCATTATAACGAGTATCTACCCCACCTGCCGACAACGAAACATCCGCGCCTAAATCGCGGATCATAATATCAACCAGACCAGGTTCTAGGGCTACACCAACAGCCCTGGAAGGACCACTCACCGCAGCGGACAACTCCTCCCGGGTCATCGGGCCCAGAACCATCTGATGATGCTCCAGCGCTTCGGCAAGCTCTGAATAGCGTAGACACTGTTCGTAAAAGTCCGAACGAGTTGCCACCACTACTGCATCGATCAAAGCACCATTGGGAAACTCTCGAGCAGTGACTGAACATAGTTCAACAACAAAAAGTCGCCGAGTTTCTTCATCATCACATTGGGTAAATATTTCTTCAAACTGATCAACGATAAGAACGAATTTTCCTGGCTCATGCATTTGAGAGAGAACAAGGCGCAAAGACTGTATCGGGTTTCGGCCTGGCGAAAAAACCACCGTCTTACGCTCAGCTGCTAAAGCCGGGACCAACCCTGCATGTAGCAATGAGGACTTTCCAGAACCAGAAGCGCCTACCAAAAAAGTCACGCTTACACCGTCTATATTCCCAATAACCTTTGCCTGCAGTGCAGATACCGCTCGTTCTCGACCAAAAAACAAACTTGCATCTTCAGTTTCAAATGCGGCAAGACCACGATAAGGACAGGCCAACCCACTGGTGGATTCAAATTTGCCAGCTGGCCCTGAGCCAATAGGATTACTACGTTGCGCAAGCTGCCATCTATTATGCCAATCAGGCAGCGAATACAGCCCCTCAACCGGGGGCTCAGGAGTCCTTGCCTGAGCCGAGGTGATCATCACTTTCAGGACGGCGGCTAAACCATCAAACCGAGCAGGCACCGCACGACCGGTGCGCCAGTCGGAAAGGCGCTGAGCCGAAAGCCGGACCGGGCGCCGAGCATCTGCCGGGACCATTTTGACATTCGCCCGTTCAGCCAAACGCTTCAAAGCTGGTCGTCCTGCTAGCTCATAAAGAATTGCAAACCGATCAGCAAAATCCGTTCGAGGATGAAGCCCAGCCCCGCGAGCCTCCATACAGCATCTGCCCTGTCCGTTAGTAAATTGTGGTCAGTGATTGAGGTCAACAGTCTGACTAGCTTTGGCCGCCAAACCAATTCAATGAGACAGAGCTCACACCCACTCTCCGACTGGCCGCTGTAGCTTCGTCCGGAAACGATCCGTTCCGGACACCAAAAAACATACCCTCACATGCATATGCAATCACAAGCCCACAAAATTTGTACCGTATTGACTTCTTAAGGACCCAAGATTGGAGCCGTAGCTACAAGCTTACCGTTTCACTAGAGGAGTCGTCATGTTCAGTGCATCAGAGTCTCAATCGCCGATGCGGCTGTCCTCCTCAGCTGTTGGAAATCGTTCTCAACCCATAAGCCTTTTCTCAAAACTCATCTCAGGCCGGGGAGCTAAGGAAGTTCTAGGGTTATCTATAGGACTTTTCCTAACAGTAACGGTAGTTCCCGAACACCTTCGCCACACTGCTCCCAGTTTTGTCACGTGGTGGTTATTACTAGGAGCAACAACCTGGTCGGTAACTCTGGCAATATATTTTTTACTTGCCCCACCAAAACTTACGCTGAACGCCTCCCCACGTGGTGCGGTTTCCGTAGAAAAAAAATTACTGAGAGACTTTCATAATCCGCCCGAAGATTGCCGCCGAACCTTTGCCACTACCCGTCTTCGGTTTGCAAACGGCAGAAACCATAGACACTCTTATCATTTGCCAGCTATGGAACTAGTAAGCTGATGGTTACCGTTGCAGCAACAAAAGCGCATCCGTTAGACGGTGCGGATCCAAGTGCCAATTCCTACGGAGGCCGAGTTGGTCGAGCCAGACTTTACGAACGCCGGAGATTACTCATCGAAGCTGCCCTCGACGTATTCTCGGCACGTTCAGGTATACCGCCGACTATCGTAGAGGTATGTCGCATAGCTCATGTTTCTTCGCGGCAGTTTTATGATCTTTTCGATAGCCGCGAAAGCCTGTTGATGGAGATCTACAACACCACTCAGGATTCAGCTCGTTTAGCAGTCCGCTCAGCCCTGGGGACAAACCCTCATGAGCCCTTCAAAGCTCGATGGAGACGAGCCGCCCAAGCTCTTGTTGATGACTTAGCTGCCGATCCTCGCAGAATTAAAGTGACATTTGGCTCCTTGGTTGATCTGAGCCCGCAAAGCGAAAAACATCTACACGATCAACACAAAAACTGGACTGACTTAGTCATGGGGGAAATAAAAATTGCTACAACCCAAGGGGTGGTGATCAGTCGGACAAAAAATTACGATCTTGCCATCACATCTCTTTTTGGCTCTATTCGCGCAGTAATGCTCGCCTACACTCAAGGCCCAAAGAACAATTTGCAAGATGTTTCCGAAGAAATCATCCGACTGGTCACCGGATCACTAAGCATATAGCTCGCTGCTCAGACAACTATTTACTGAGCAGTCTGGGCAATATTAACCATCCAGCCAATACCAAACTTGTCAGTGCACATTCCAAATTCATCACCCCAGACTTGCTTTTCCAGTGGGACAGCAACCGCACCACCTTCGGAAAGCTTTGACCAATACTGCTTTAACTCATCGGCATTATCCCCGCTTAAGCTCACTGAAATATTGTCACCGAAAGTGTGCTGCATACCTTCGGGAGTATCAGCAGCCATAAGCGTAAAACCTGAGCTGGTCTGCAATAAAGAATGCATCACCAAATCTGCTCCGGGAGCGTCTGCAGCGCCAAACTCAGCAAACGTGCTGATGGTGAGTTCACCACCAAATACCTGCTGATAAAACTCCATCGCTGGGCGAGCAGTGTCAATAAAACTGATATAAGGGTTCAATGTGACGCTCATCATGCTCCTCAAGTTGAGTTAATAATACTCAACTAACAGTACACACCAGCACCGACAGTTTTATTAAAACTAACATTTTAAGAAAGTTAACTACGCCGTTTTACTTGCACAACAACATCATTCAAGGAAAACTGCTGACCACCATGGGAGTCAACTGTGCGAACGCACTCTTCGGCGACAACAATCTCCCATAAGTTCTCCTCCAGAACCTCGACAACCTCGGCAACTGTCACCGACGCGTGTGCTGGGTGCTGTTGTCCGTGTCCGTTCGTGTGCATATGCCCAACGATAAGCAAAGTCCCGCCGCAAGTAACCCAAGACGATATCCTTTGATAGAACTCCAGTTGTGGTATCGCTGGGTGAGCATAATGCGTGGTCACCAAATCAAATTTTTTATCAGGCTTCCACTGAGTGAGATCGGCTTCAATCCACTGTATTTGCTGCCCTAAACCCTGATTCGCCTCCTGCTGAGCAGCTTTGGCCAAAACATCCGAGGAAATATCAACAGCAGTAACCTGCCAACCCTGCGAGGCCAGCCAAATAGCTTCGGCGCCCGCACCACAACCAGCATCCAGCGCTAACCCAGGAGTTAATGGGTTAGCCCCTCGAATGAGATACGGATTTAATGAATTGCTTGACGTCACACCCGGTATATCCACACTGCGCTGCTGCCAATGCTTTTCCCAATAATCTTTACCAAAATCGTGTACCATGGGCGATTCCTACCACCTTATTGCTCGACCCAAGGGGCAAAACTTTTACCACCTACTTACTGTCCAGCAGCCCTTGGTAGTTCATGGGCACGCACCGGAACATACGGGTCTAAGTGATCAAAGATAGGATCTTCATCATCAACCTCCAAAACAACAGCGCCTGGTCGGCGTAAACGCGCTGGAATTAAGTCCAATTCCCGATCACTACGGGACTCCACACCAAGCCGTGATCTATTCATTCGAGCAATTCGCCGACGACGAATATCGCGCTCCAACCGCACCTGACTACGCAGATACATTAAATACCCAACCAACCCAACAACAGCAATTCCTGTTGCCCAGAACACTATTGGCGTGGTAATTACCGCCAGAACTGCAGTCAAAACAACAAGCCCAGCAAGACCAAGCACCACCCTCTGACGGAAGGTGAACTTTGTCAACTGTGCATCCGCATCCTGCTCAGGGTCAAACCCACCCCGATGTTCACGGCGTCCGGCCTGTTCATAGGAACCCGGAGTGGTATTTCCTTCTTGATCATCAGGGGCAACCAACTGGGCCGTTTCACTACTTTGTGCAGCCAGCTCAGCTGAGGCATTAGCAGCGGACTCTACCTGCGCTTCTTGCCCAGAAACGGTCTCCAGGCTTTCGCCCATACTGTCCTCGCTACCGTCTTCAGGTTGCCAGTTCGGGTCGCTTCGATGTCCAGCAGCCGGGCCACTGCGTACCGGAGGCCGACGACCACCCCGATGCAATATCCGTGCTGAAAGTGCAGCGTCAGAGGTACGACGAATAGTCGGGCGGAGATTAATCAACATTGGCATCAGAACAACCAGCCACACAACAACAAGACCAACCCACAATACTGAGCTTGGCACGCCAGTGACCTCCTTCTATCGAGTCGCCCTGATGCAGATAGGACGCAAATTACTATCCAGGCTATGCCTAATTTCGCACTTGACCATGCAGACGCGCCGAGTTAAATCACAAGGTAGTTATTTAATACCCACCCACTGGGCTTTACCCTGCCGGACAAGACCATCAGCAACTGAACCTGTCACTTCTTCAATAGTTTTTGCCATAAGAAGGTGATCTCGCCATGCCCCATCAACATCAAGATACCTTTTGAGCAGCCCTTCTTCTCGAAACCCCACCTTGTTCAACACAGTCCGGCTAGCCACATTCTCCGGACGAACTGTCGCTTCAACTCGATGTAAGCCCAACCTTGCGTAGCAGTAATCCAAGCCAAGAGCCACCGCGCCTGTGGCCACCCCGGCACCGGTGACATCACTGTCTACCCAATACCCAATCCAAGCCGACTTAAGAGCCCCACGGACGATATTTCCAACAGTAAGCTGACCAGCAAAACGACCATCAAGCTCAATGACCATCGGGACCATCACCCCCCGTCGCGCCTCGGCTCTAAGTCCTGAAAATAATGCTGGCCAGGCAGTGACATGATGACGGGTCTCCCACTCCAGATCAGCCGTAGGCTCCCAGGGTTGTAGAAGTAGTTTGTCTTTTGTCCTGACACGGCTCCAAGCTTGAGCATCGCGGAGCCGAACTGGCCGCAGCGAGACCGCCCCGGCCGACACCTTCAAAGGCCCCAACCGAGTTGCCCTACCAAAACGAGTTGGCCATGGTGTCGACATAATGTCAACCACGCTGCGCAAGGAACGCAACATCAACTTCTTCGCCGGTGCGAATTTCCTCAAGATCAGGATCAATCATCACCAAACAATTTGCTTCGGCAAGCGTTGCAAGCAAATGAGAGGAAGCACCCGGAGCCCCACCTAAAGCCTGAACTAAATATTCTCCGGTAGCATCATCGCGCATCAATTGCCCTCGCAGGTAACCTTTTCGGCCAGCAATGGAACTAATAGGCGATACCGTACGCGCGCGAACAACCCTACGCATTGGTTGCCGCTTACCTAAGGCAATACGGATGAGTGGTCGAACCATAACTTCAAATACCACTAAAGCACTCACCGGATTCGCTGGTAACAAAAAGGTTGGAACTCCATCACGGCCCAATTGCCCAAAACCTTGAACTGAACCAGGATGCATCGCAACCCGTTCCACTTCCAAATTGCCTAAATCAGCAAGAACCTCACGGACAACCTCGGAAGCTGCACCGCCAACTGCGCCAGAGATGACGACCACTTCAGCCCGAATGAGTTGCCCTTCAACAACTTCTCTCAACCTCTTGGGTTCGACACTAGCTATGCCCACCCGGTTGACATCCGCGCCTGCATCTCGAGCTGCAGCCGCCAAAGCATAGGAATTAACGTCGTATACCTGACCATTGCCTGGAGTGCGATCAACATCCACTAGCTCCCCACCCACGGAAATCACTGATAACCGAGGTCGTGGATGCACTAACACCTTGTCCCTGCCAACCGCAGCAAGCAAACCAACCTGAGCCGAACCAATGATTGTCCCTGAGCGCACCGCCACATCACCTGGTTGCACATCATCCCCGGCCCGACGAACATAGTCACCAGAGCGCACCGGCTTGGAAATTTTCACCCGATCCTGACCACCATTAGTCCACTTTACGGGGAGAACAGCATCAGCAAGAGTCGGCAGCGGAGCGCCGGTATCCACCCGAACGGCTTGGCGAGGCTGCAAGCGAATCGGTTGACGAGACCCGGCAACAACTTCACCCACCACTGGCAAAGTTAGTTCCGCCGGAGCCCCGCTCTCATCAGTAAAACCCTCCCCGGCGGCCTGGACATCAACACTGCGAACTGCGTATCCATCAATCGCCGCCTGATCAAAGCCGGGAAGTGGGCGCTGAGTCACAACTTCTTCAGCGCACAGCAAACCCTGAGCCTCTGATATCGCCACCCGTACCGGACGTGGAGCCACCGCCGCAGCAATGACCCTTGCCTGTTGTTCTTCTACTGAACGCATCTGAGAACCTTCCGTTCGCCTTACTTCTGACCCGGCACCCGGCTCCCCACCGCCCAGAGTATGCGCATCTCGTCAGAGAAGGCCTAGTCGCGAAACTAGCCATTCGCGCAACTCTGGACCGTAGTCATCACGGTCCAATGCAAAGTCAACAGCAGCCTTAAGGTAGCCGCCGGGATTTCCGAGGTCGTGTCGGGATCCACGATGCACAACCACATGCACCGGATGCCCTTCGGAGATGAGCAGAGCTATGGCATCGGTGAGCTGTATTTCACCACCGGCACCTGTCTGTATTCGACGCAGCGCATCAAATATTGCACGATCAAGAATATACCGACCGGCGGCGGCAAAATGCGATGGAGCATCAGCCGGGTCAGGTTTTTCCACCATGCCTTTAACGCGCAGTACATTCGGATTAGCCGCATCAGGAACAACATCAACATCAAAAACCCCATACGCGCTAATTGCATCCCCGGGTACCTCAATAGCGCATAAAACTGTTCCTCCCCGCTTCGCTCTCACCTTTGCCATCACTTCCAACACCCCGGTGGGCAGGACCAAATCATCAGGGAGTAGCACGGCAACCGCGTCTTCTTCATCATCAAGTTGCTCTTCCACGCAGCCAACAGCGTGACCCAGACCCAGTGGCTGATGCTGAACCACGGACTCCACTTTGATTAACGCCGGAGCGCGACGCACTTTTTCTAAAATTGCAGACTTTCCACGGGCCTCTAGGGTGCCTTCAAGCACTAAATCCTCAACAAAGTGAGCAACAACACCATCTTTACCCTCTGAAGTAACAATGATAAGCCGTTGTGCCCCAGCTTCAGCAGCTTCAGCAGCAACCAACTCAATCCCCGGTGTATCAACTACCGGAAGCAATTCCTTCGGTACTGTCTTTGTTGCAGGCAGGAAACGAGTACCCAGCCCTGCGGCCGGGACAATCGCAGTCCTCGGGATCGGCACTTCAGGAGTGTGGTGAGCCTCAGTCATGAGTTACACCCTAGCCACTAACCCGGTAACGGGCTCGCCCAGCGATAGTCAAGGGCTCT
>JBOFCS010000025.1:0-7330 GCA_051646185.1 Mycobacteriaceae bacterium
ATCTTAGCGAAGTGGAGCTTGCGCATGACTCAAAAATCTTCACAGTTGGAAGTTGATACCGGGGAGCTACAAACGCCCCCCGGCCTCGAGCGCGCTAGCACAATTGTTTCACTGGATCCGCGCACCGATGAGGTAGTGGGAACCTACCCCATTGTCGGGGCTCAGGAGATTTCCCTGGTGCTGGAAAAGGCTCAAGCAGCTGCGAAGTGGTGGGAGTCGCTAGGCTTTTCCGGACGGAAAAAGTGGTTACTGGAATGGAAAAAAGCTCTTGCAAAGGGTGCTCGTGAGCTTGCCAGTGTTATCTCGAAGGAGACGGGTAAGCCAATTGATGACGCATTTCTTGAAGTAATGCTCACAATCGAACATTTGGACTGGGCAGCAAAAAATGCTGAGAAAGTCTTGGGGCGCAAGAAAGTTCCTTCCGGCTTAGTCAGCGCAAACCAGGCCGCCTCAGTGCAGTACCAGCCGATCGGTGTTATTGGGGTCATAGGTCCTTGGAACTATCCGCTTTATACCCCGATGGGCTCTATTTCCTATGCGCTCGCAGCGGGTAACTCGGTTATTTTTAAGCCAAGCGAGTTAACTCCTGGGGTAGGTGTGTGGATTGCTCAAAAATGGGCAGAGCTGGTACCGCATCAGCCGATCCTTCAGGTAATTACTGGAGATGGTGCTACCGGTGGGGCGCTATGCAGTTCAGGGGTGGATAAGATTGCTTTTACTGGCTCAACTGCAACGGCAAAACGTGTGATGGCTGCATGTGCAGGAACTCTTACGCCATTAGTTGCCGAATGCGGCGGTAAAGACGCCATGCTGGTCGATAGCGATGCGGATATTGATGCTGCAGCAGGCTTTGCAGTTTTTGGCGCCTTTGGTAATTCAGGTCAGACTTGCGTGGGGGTGGAAAGAATTTACGCTGTTGAGGCTATCTACGATAAATTTCTTGCTGCTGTTATCGCTAAGACGAAATTACTGAAGCCTGGAGCAGATTCAGCCGCAACCTATGGGCCGATGACAATGCCGCAGCAATCTGAAATAGTGAGCGCACATATTCAAGATGCTTTGAACAGTGGCGGCCGAGCAGTCTTTGGTGGGATAGATTCGGTGCGGCCACCCTATATTTCTCCGGTGATTCTTGTTGATGTTCCCGAGAATAGTGAAGCGGTGTGTGAGGAAACATTCGGGCCGACAGTGGTTATCAATAAAGTTGTGGATCTTGAAGAAGCTGTTGAGCGGGCCAATTCCGGTAAATACGGGCTTGGCGCCTCAATTTTCTCTGGCAATAAAACAAAAGCGATGCGAGTAGCTGAACAGCTGCATTCGGGAGTAGTGACCATCAATTCTGTTCTCGGTTTTGCTGGGGTTGCGGCACTTCCCTTTGGAGGTGTTGGGCAATCAGGTTTTGGGCGGATTCATGGGGCAGATGGGCTTCGAGAGTTTACTAATCCCAAATCTATTGCTCGACAAAAATATAAGGCACCGCTAGATCTGCTCACCCTTGAACGAAAGAAGAGAGTTATGACTATTTCCGGGTGGATGTTGAAGGTGCGGCATGGGTGAGGAGCATAGAGTTATTCCGTTGCTTTCTGCGCCCATGACGCGCGATTTTACTCCAGCTAAAAGGTTTAGCCGGACAGCCTGGGTGCGACATATAGAGTCGCTCGATCCGTTACGTGATAACCAGGAAATTCATCGGATCACCGCAGGGTATGAGTTTCCTTGGGATTATCAGCGGGCTCTGGAGTTTGCATTATTTAAAACCTATTGTGTGCCAACAATTTCAATGCTACTACGCAAGACGGGAGAATTTGGTAATCGTCCGCAAAAACGCTACGATGACACCGCATTATTAATGGGTGAACTTGTTGAGCATGGCTATGATTCCCCACGAGGTAAAGAATCGCTTCGGATGATTAACCGGATGCATGGGCAGTACTCAATTAAAAATGATGACATGCTCTATACACTAAGCACTTTCATCTATGATCCTATTGACTGGATGGATAAATTTGGTTGGCGTTCGTTCACTCCCAAAGAGCGACTTGCTGCTTTTTATTTTTACAAAAATGTTGGTACACGTATGGGAATTAAGGACATTCCAGAAACATACGAAGAGTTTTTTACTTTTAAATTTGAGTATGAGCGTAAATATTTTGTTTATAGCGATGACAACCGTGCGGTGGGGAACTACACACTTGATTTATATTGCTCGTGGTTCCCCAACGTATTCGATCCTTTCATTCGCAAGGCAGTCTATGCGCTCATTGACCCCGGAATGGCCAGAGCATTCGGATTCCCCGAGCCCTCTCACAATCTGGCGAGAGTGCTCGGTACAGGCTTAACGATGCGAGCAAAAGTAGTTCGACTGTTACCACCGCGCCAGTCTTCGCGTTCAGGTATGGACCCTAAAAACAAGACCTACCCCGGTTATCCGGAGGGATACACACCTTCGCAGATTGGTGCACTAAATTGCCCGATGTCCAAACCAGTGAGCAACTTACGTGTTGCCGAGAATCACTGACATGAGGTAATGCATACGTTGTAGAGTTTGCTCATGTCGGTTAAATCGCTCAAGTCGACCGATATCGACAACAAGAGCAAGGGCGGCGTGAACAATAAACCGAGCCTCGACCAAAGATAATTCAGGTTGAAGGCCCAGGACCAGCTGCACCCATTCCTCCACATGTTTGCGTTGGATTTGGCGCAGTGTGGTTTGTTCCTGTCGAGGTAAATTTGCTAAATCGGAAAAGTATACCGAAATCAGCTCTGGGTGCGAGAACGATAGTTCGATATAGTTTTTTGTTAGTGCAGACAGCGCCGAAGCTGGTGATGTGGCAGTGGACAGTGAGCGTAGTGTGGCGGCCTCAAGTTGATCGGAAGCTCGGTGGAAGGCAGCGGCAAGTAGGTCAGCTTTGCTTGGGAAATGTCGGTACACACTGGAGGCATTAATTCCGGCAGCATTGCCAATTTCTTCAATGCTGACTTCATGGAAGCCGCGTCGGTGAAACATTGCCACCGCTTCTCTCAGTAAGACTTCCCGTTTGGATACGGCGTCCTTAGGAGGCTTTGCTGGCTTAGGTAGGTTAAGATGTTGCGCCGCGACAGGGGGAGTGCAGTCGATAATGGACCATGCTGCTTCGGAAAGTACTGTATGCGTTCGCTTTACACTAAGTTGTGAACGATGTGCGGTAATACTGCCAATAATGCTGAGCACGCTTGCTGCTAAGATCGTGGTGTCTTCTTCAGTAAGCTCAGGCCGTAGTTGCTGGATATGATTACTCAATTGTCTAGTGACTGCAAGAAATTCGGAACGAAGCTCAGCTCGATCAAAATATGTTAAGTAGCGACCTTCCCATCGATATAGCCCTCCGGTGCGTCGGTTATCGATGGTTACTTCAATGATGGACTGAAGAATCGTCGACAGTTGTTCTTTCGCTGATAGTCCAAGACTGGTATCGATGGCGTCGGTCACTGCAATAGTGAGTGCTTCACAAAGACTGCGGGCGGCATGAAGCAATAAAGCGTATTTATTGGGAAAATGACGATACACGGCAGGGCCGGAAACACCTACTAAAGCTGCTATTTCATCAACCCCCACCGAGTGGTACCCGCGTTCATTAAATGCTAATGCAGCGGTAGCGGCGATCTGAGCTTTCCGATTTTTTGGTCGGGTCTTAACCAGGGGCTTTACCTCCTGCTCTTTATGCTCTGATATCGGCACCGGTGAATCTCCTAGTTATGATCTGCACCTGCTATCTTAGCTGTCCACAAACAAATAGTTGGCAGGATGAGCTCTATGCCCTCTGGCTAGGCAGTAGGGGGAGTTGCTGAGTCATGGGTGAGGCGTTCTATGAAGGCAAAGGGTCGACCGTTGCGTCCAGGGCTCCAGAGGGCGATAAGAAGCGCTCCAAGGGCAACCACTGCGGCAAGGCTATAAGAAGAGATCTGCATACCGCGAACGAAGGCCTCGGTGGCAAAATCGGCGAGGGGATCACCTTGGCTTCCAGCAGCTTTAGCTACTTCTAAAGCTGAAGCGAGGGAATCAGCTACGGGCTGTTTGGCAACCTCGGGGACTTGTTCAACAGCTGGGGCTATTTCCCGTGAGTAGACAGCTGCAAGCAGGCTGCCAGAGATTGCAATACCTAACGATGCTCCAATTTCCCTTGTTGCATCGTTTACTGCCGAGGCCACACCCAGCTTATTTTCCGGTGTTGCAGACAGAATTGCCGCGGTTGCCGGTGCACTGCATAATCCCAGCCCTAACCCGCTTGTTGCAACCGGAAGGACAATCTCCCAAGAGTCGGCATCGCTGTGTAGGCCACCTAGTAATAGAAGCCCCAGGGCGCAGATTAGGAGTCCGGCTAAGGCCAGAGTGCGTAATCCACATAATGGCACCAGCCAATGTGACACAACTGACAGCGCAACTAGGGGCACCACAAAGGGCATTAGCCATAGGGCGCTGGTCAGTGCGCTATAGCCAGCAATGAGTTGCATAAATTGAATATGCACAAAAAATAGGCCGAACATCCCAATAAACTGCAAAGTGATAGATGCAGAACTTGATGCAAATCCATGATTGGCAAAGAGCTTTACGTCCAGAAGCGGATGCCGCACTCGTAGTTCAATATGAATAAATACCGTGGTGCTCAAAACTGACAGTGCGAGGCAGATAAGCACAAAAGGGTTGAGCCAACCATGAATTGGAGCTTCAATGACACCAAGCACAAACAGTCCAATAGCACCGATCACAGCCAGCATTCCTCGCCAATCTAGCGGCTCGGAACCCCCTTCTCGCGAACTTGGCACAGTCCAGCCAAGAGCAAAAGCTATTACCGCCATGGCTGCTAGTCCAATAAAGATAGAATGCCAGGACCAGCTCTCAAGGAGTAGTCCGGTTCCCAGTAATCCAAGAATTGCGCCCGAGCCAGCCACTGCCGCCCAGATCCCTACGGCTTTGGCCCGTTGCGCGTAAGGGAAATTGGCGGTAAGTAGCGATAAGGTGGCGGGCATAACAAAGGCGGCGCCCAGTCCGGCGATGGAGCGACAAATAATAAGTTGGGTGGGCGAATCTAGCCATACTGGAGCCAAAGTTGCCAAGGTGAAAATAAAGAGCCCAAGCTGTAATGCGCCGCGGCGGCTAAACTTGTCGCCAATGGCCCCTGCTGGTAGCAGCAAGCAAGCTAAGACCAGGGTGTATCCATCAACAATCCAGGTTAATTGGGCTTGGGTTGCTCCGGTGCTGATCGCAATTCCGGGTAATCCGGTATTGAGAGCTGCATTCGCTGCCATGACTAGCCCCACTCCAAGGCAGGTCACAGTCAGAATCCATATTTGGCGCGGTGTCATACTCAGCCTCCGGTCTCATTGGAAACGAGACCAACAGTCTCACAGCGAGACTATCAGTCCGCAATGGTATTGTGAACTAGTAGGCTGGAGGTATTTATATGGATGAAGCTGACCCGCGTCGGGAGCGCTCAAGGACCCGACTTGTTGATGCGGCAACTCGGTTACTTGCGGGGGGCGGGGTGGAGGCGGTGACAATTGATGCAGTAACAAAAACTGCAAAAGTTGCTAGGGCAACGCTATATAGACACTTCAATACCGGTAATGAATTAGTTGCCGCAGCCTTTGGTAGGTTGATTCCCCCAGCTACGGAGCTTACGGAAGTTGGGACTTTAGATGAACGGCTTTTGCAATTAGTTGCTCATCAAGCGCGGCTCATCAACGAGGCTCCTATGAATGTCACGGCTTTGTGTTGGATGGGACTAGGTCCTGACCTAGGCGATGCGCTTACTGCTGAACGCCCTGAATTGAATTCTTTACGGTTGCGGGTAGCTGAAACTTATCGTGCACCTTTTCAGCGCATTTTGCAGAGCGAGCAGGCTATTGCCGAAATTGGTGAGGTAGACCTGGCACTAGCGCTGGCGCAGTTATTGGGTCCGGTAGTTTTTACCAGGCTCGCCACTGTGACGCCGTTGGATGAGCATGCTTGTAAGTCGATTGTTGATAATTACTTGTTCGTCCATAGAAAGAGATTTTCCGAAAAGTTCTTATCCGAAAAATGATTCGGAATTGTTAGCTAGGATTTTTCACGAGTGTGTTATCTACGACTTCCCGAATAACTTCGGGGATGGGGATAGGTGTACGGGTAGTACGGTCAATATAGACGTGAATAAATTCCCCAGTTGCTGCTGGAATCAAACCGTTTGGAGTTTCCAAAAAAATTGCAAGGCGGTAGCTAATGCTGCTGGAACCTAGCCTGTGGCAAGCAATTCCGACTTGGAGCAAATCTGGGAAACTCAACTCGCGCAGGTAATGACATGAAGTTTTAGCCACTACCCCTAGCCCGTCTAGTGATCGAATATCAGTTCCTGTTGCTTGGATAAGCCAAGCGTTGACAGCAGTATCGAAATAAGAGTAGTAAGTCACATTATTGACATGGCCGTAATGATCATTATCTGACCATCGGGTTGGAACTGGCCAAAGTACTGGAAAATCTTCACAAGAAGGTAGTTGTGGCTTTGTATAGGGGGTATTCATGTACGTTATCGCCGTCTCTGTGGGTAAGGCTGCTACTAGGGAACGAGAATCTGACGAACAGCGTTGCCTTTGGCAAGTAGATCCATGGCTTCATTAACGCTATTTAGTGGGAGGGTTCCACTCATTAATTTATCGACAGGAAGTTTTCCTTGCTTCCATAGATTGATCATCATTGGTATATCACGTTGCGGCACAGAAGATCCCATATAAGATCCAACTATTGATTTAGCTTCAGCGACGAAAGAAACTGCCGGTAGCGACAATTGAGCTGAGGGGGAAGGGAGCCCAACGGAGACCATAGTGCCGCCCTTGGCGGTAAGGGTGAAAGCCTGCTCCATCGCTGGCACCACCCCAGCAGCTTCAAAAGCGTACTGCACCCCTAGTCCATTGGTTGCGGCTGCGACCACTGTTGCGGCATCTTCAGGAGAGCAAGCATGTGTTGCCCCTAGCGATAAAGCAAGTTCACGTTTGTTTGGTACTGGATCAATAGCAACAATCACTGCCGCTTGTGAGACCACTGCCCCTAAGATAGCTGCTTGTCCCACACCGCCAAGTCCAATAACGGCAACCGACTCACCTGGCTGAACCTGAGCAGTATTTCGAACTGCACCACAACCGGTAAGCATGGCGCAGCCAAAAATTGCCGCAATGTCGAACGGCACTTCTTTGTCTATAGCAACCGCAGATGAGCGGTCTACCACAACATAATCACTAAAAGCAGATACCCCTAAGTGGTGATGTATCTCGTCCCCGTTGTCACTGTGCATACGGCGTCCGCCCCGCAATAAAGTCC
>JBOFCS010000044.1:0-10466 GCA_051646185.1 Mycobacteriaceae bacterium
ACCAACCAAATTT
This sequence comes from Mycobacteriaceae bacterium, assembly GCA_051646185.1. GTDB lineage: Bacteria > Actinomycetota > Actinomycetes > Mycobacteriales > Mycobacteriaceae > JBOFCS01. Next base: position 14 of record JBOFCS010000044.1, read on the forward strand.
GTTTGGTCAGTTTATCGCCGGCAACAAAGGCATCGGGCCGCTGCCTAGCTGCATGGATAATCGCATAAATGCCGCATCCCACAGCCACCCAACGCAGTACCTCAAGAATTAAATAAAAAAACATCACCAGAGCACTGTACTCGAGATAAGTAGTTCCCCTGGTAATAACAACTGTGGGCTAAGCCTAGTTGCCAGAGGCAAAGGCTTAGCCCACAGTGGAAACGGGATTAGCTGCTCGAACGAGGTGTAGCTTTTTTCACTGGAGCTCTGGTTGCCGTGGCCTTTTTTACTGGAGCTTTCTTAGCCGGAGAAACTTTAGCTGGAGTTGCTTTTGCAACAGCTTTTTTTACTGCTTGCTTTGCGGAATCATTCGATGTATCAACAATTTTTGCTGTTTCAACAACTTTTTTTGACGCAGATTTTGCGGCATTCTCAACAGCAACTCCGGCATCCGCAATTTCTTCACCAAGCTCTTCACCAGCTTCAGCAACACGCAAACCTGCCTTGGTAGCTAATTTTGCTGCTCGCTCACCCACCGCACGGGTTTGGCTGGCAACGGTTCCCAAGGCTTGTTCAGTAAGCTCAACTGCATCACCAAGATATGACTCAGCTTTTCCGATATTCTCTTCAAAGCCGGGTTGCTGCCTAAGTCGTGCATAGGCTTCTTCTCCTCGCTCTGCCAAGGAGTTATAGATACCAGTAGCCACCTGCGCATAGGCTTCGGCAACTTTACGAAGCTCTTCAGGCGAGAACTTATTGCGAAGGTCATTAATACCTTCTGGTAGATCATCGGAAATTTTAGTGATCAGATTGCGGGTCTCACCCACTCGATCAGCAGCCTCGCTGGCCGCATCTTCTGCCCGCTCACGAATCTTTCCCACTACATCAGCTACAGCAGCAAGGGCAAGATCCCCGGCACCCACGGCAGCAAAAAGTGGAGTTTTGATGTCATCTAAAGATGAGTTCTTTGGCATATCACTCTCCTGTCAGGTGTACTTTTATGCTTAATTTGGCATTCGTATCAGCAGATATGAATTTGTTGCACAGTAAAATTCACTCTTGTGAAGATTCTGAGTGAGAACCTTCCAAACCATTCTCCCGACAGAAAGCTCCATAAATATCAAGAAGCACTTGCTTCTGTCGTTCAGTAATAAGAAGATCAGCCAGCACGGCATCACGAACCGGACTTGCTTGAGCTTGCTCCAAAATTCCCGCACGAACATACAGAACTTCAGCAGAAACCCTTAGCCCCTTAGCAATTTGCGCTAAAACCTCGGCAGAAGGTTTTCGTAGACCCCGCTCAATTTGACTCAAATACGGATTGGAAACTCCCGCCCGCTCGGCAAGTTGACGGATAGACACTTCTGCCAACTCCCGCTGTGATCGGATGAAGCTTCCGATATCCTGTGCTGCGGTGGTTACCACCGCAGCAATATCACCTGGGGCGGCCAAGATATCTGTGCCTATCTTCTTTTCCACCACTGACCCACGATCATCGGAGATCTTTACTGACATATCAGTTGATTCATACATTTATCTCACCGCCTTCTACGCTTACGCGTAACAAGACTAACCTAAGGTGCTAACTATTGCAAGCACTTTGTTAGCGGCGGAATGAAATCGGTTCAACCAGCAAAGATCCACTGGGAAAGTGTATAAATCAACAACCCTGCCAAAGCCCCCACAACTGTCCCATTAATGCGAATAAACTGCAGATCCTTTCCCACCTGTAGCTCAATTCGACGACTGGCTTCTTCGGCATCCCATCGCTGAACAGTCTCGGTGATGATGGCTGTTATTTCGGTGCCATACCGACTCACCGCATGCCGTACTCCACGCCCAACCCAGTGATCAACCTTTATCTGCAACTCCACATCTTCGCGTAACCGATTCCCTATCCGCTGAACAAATTCACTTATTTTGACCCGTAAAGGGCTACTCGGTTCATTTACCGAATCCATAATCAATTTTTTTGCCGACCGCCAGAGCACCTCAGAGGCCCCCGCAATTTCTTTACGCCCCATCAACTCAGCTTTAACCGCCTCAGCGCGGGCAATGGTTTCACTATCAGTCTGCAGATCTTGAGAAAAATCCGCCAAAAAACGATTCATTGCCAATCGAAGCTCGTGTTCGGGATGAGAACGCAATTTGTCAGTGAAAACAACTAACTCATGATGAATCCGCTCACCGATAATCGCGTCAACAAATTTTGGTGACCACGTTGGTGAATCACGAGTAATGACCCGATCTATTGTCTCCTGACTTGCTAAGGCCCACTGGTATGCCCGCTCGCAAAGAAGTTGAATCAACGGCAATTGTCGATTTTCTTCCAACAATTTACCCAGCACCCGACCAACCGGAGGTCCCCATAGCGGCTCAGCAAGTCGACGCACAATACTGGCATCAATAACCTGATGAATATCTTCATCTCGGAGAATATCAACCAAAACCCGCAAACCGTTTGATACTTCAGCGGCCACTTGATCAGCATGCTGAGGATCGGCAAGCCACGCACCCACACGAGCTGGTACCTGGGCAGAGGAAACTTTGGCTGATACCAATTCGGCCGAAAGGAAATTATCCTGCACAAAAGTTCCAAGGTTCGCACCAAGTTGGTCTTTTTTGCGCTTAATGATTGCGGTATGCGGAATAGGCAACCCCAGCGGATGGCGGAATAATGCGGTCACCGCAAACCAGTCTGCTAATGCCCCCACCATCCCTGCCTCAGAAGCAGCTCGGACATAACCCGTCCACGCCCCAGCACCCCGAAACTCCAACCATCGGCATAACAGATACACCAAAGTCGCAAACCCGAAAAAACCAGTCGCAAGCAGCTTCATTCTGCGTAAATCTGTAGTTTTTGCCAAGTTTGATTGCAGATTTATGTCCATTACGCTCAAGCGAGCACCTTTCACTGTTGCCAATTCCACACCATCATCCATGCTGATTCGCCTCCGCGCATCCTTCGGCCCATTAGAATCAACTCATCAACATAGATAGGACGTGTAGAACACTGTGGTCAGTAGTGGGCGAAAATTATTCGAAACTGGTATCGAATCGGCTTTTTCTGATTCGCGCAACACCGCTTCGGAATCCGATGGTCGTAAGCGGCGCTGGCGTCAGCATAAGCTGCAACGTCGCACTGAACTGGTTGATGGAACTTTGGCAGCCATCCGAGTTCGCGGCCGGGATATTGGCATGGACGAAATCGCCACGGAGATTGGTGTCTCTAAAACAGTTCTCTACCGTTACTTCGCTGATAAAAATGACCTTACCAACGCAACGATGATGCGATTTCTAGAAACTATTCTAATACCAAATCTCAGCTCAGCTGTTACTGCACATCTGGGCGAGTACGAACTCACCAGAACAACTATCACAGTGTATGTCAATACCGTCGCTTCTGAACCCGAAGTTTATCCCTTTGTCATGGCTCAACGGCCCACCTCCGCGAAGGGTAGTGATGCCGTGGCCGAGTCGGAACGAATGATTGCGGAAATGATGATCGTGGTCTTCACCGAACGAATGCGAGAACTCGGTGGTGACACGAGTGGCATTGAAGCGTGGGCATACGCGATCGTAGGCGCAATTCAACTATCGACCCACTGGTGGATGTCGAACCAAAAGATGACTGCCAATCAACTTATTGACTACTTGACCATGCTCGCCTGGAATGCCATCAAAGGCATACTCGAAATCAGCGGATCCGTCGAAGCATTTACTTCCCAACCTCATCCAACACCGGTGCCAAACTCATTACAGACATAGGCACACTGGTACTGATTAAGAACTAAAGCCAGCTCGAACAAAATTGACTAAGCTTTCTTGCACCTTCTTATTATCAGAAGGTATATCGGCTTCATAAATTGCCGCAAATAACGCTGTCATCACCGAGGAAAGCAAGACCTCACCGGCAACTTCGTCATTAAGATCGGGGTGAATAAATCCCTTTTTTACACCATTTTTTATATAAGAAAATAAAATTGTGGAGTACCGGCGAAAATTCGTCATCAACCGCTCAACTACCTGAGCATCGATGGATGCTGCCTCAAAAACAAGAAAATTAACAGCACTAGATTCCAGTGAAATCAGTTCATAATTCCGTTCAAGAGTAGTGCTGAACATTGTCATCAAATCATCAAAATTCATTGGATCATTTGACCATTCGGCAGCTAAGAGGTCACCGCCAATAATGTCAAAGCAGTAGTCGATAACACTGTCGAGAATATGCCTCTTATTATCAAAATAATTATAAAAAGTTCCTTGACTCACCCCTGCTAAAGCAACAATGTTCGCCACTCCAACATTTCGATAACCATTTTGCAAAAACAAACTGTAGGCAGCATCAACTAACGCTTTAGCACGCCCTTGCCTGCGATCATTAAACTCAACACTATTCATCTAAGATCCTCAGGTTTCAGCGCACGAGAAATAACACCAATAACCACTCGCATGTAACGGTCTCGATTAGTCGCTGTCCCATACCCACGCAACTCTTGCAAAAGTCCGGGGAGCATAAGCATTAAAATCGTATGCGCAGCAACCTCGGGATCAATATCTTGTCGAACCCACCCATCGCTAATTCCCGTTTCCAAGGCACGGCATAAAAATCCGGCTACTACTCGCTGCAAACCAAGAAGTCGGTGCTTGAGTTCTATATCGATAGCCCCTATCTCAACTAAAAGTAGCTGCAGTAAGGCTGGTTCATTTTCCACCAAGGCAAAAAGGCGTTCAGATATCAGGGAAAATTGAGTAATCAGACCATCAAAAGATTGTGCCCCAAGCAGCAATGACTGTGGTTGGACAATCGTGATAATTTTTTCAACAACAAAGTCAAACACCGAATCTAAAATTTCACGTTTGCTTGCAAAGTATCGATAGACAGTTCCCTCGCCCATCTCAGATCGCTTAGCAAGTTCAGAAATACTTGCTGCTGCATAACCGCGTTCTGCAAACAGCAAATATGCAGCTTCGATTATCTGTCGACGACGACGTTCAGCAAGACCACTTTCTTTAGGCCTGCCCCGCCGAGAAGGTTTCCGAGACGGGCTCGTATCTGCATCTGCTGTCATAGTTCTGTTCTGTACGTAACTATTTAAGGCCGGATTGGAGTTAAATCAGACATAGTTCCGGCTCACGTAAAACCATCATAAGTGATAATAGTTGTTTACCAAGATAATTTTAGCATTCGGAACGTCCTCCTATCTTAGATCGTAGATAGAAATCTTAACCAAATATCTAGCTCAAACCGTATCATTTCAAGCTGCAATCAAGTAACAAAGCCAACCAATACCGCAACCATTACAGAAAGTAACTACGTGTCTGACGAACTACCTACTTCACGCCTTGCCCGGGGCGGGGAACTTGGTAAATATGTGGCGAGACAAGCAATGCGCAATGCCAAAAACCGAGTAGCCAATACCCACAAACCCCATGAAGTTAAACAGGAAGCTGCCGAAAAGGCATCCTTGCAAGCTGCCGAAGATCTGCTCACCGTCCTCGGCGGCATGAAAGGCGCGGCCATGAAAATTGGTCAGATGCTATCTATGTTAGACACCACTTTAATACCGGCTGCAAGCCGAGAAAGTTTCCGAAACCGTCTCAGTGCATTACAAAGCCAAGCACCAGTTGTCGCTTTTGAACAAATGCAAAGAGTCATTGAAATTGAATTAGGTCGTCCACTAAACGCTATATTCTCTGAATTTGATTCCACGGCAATCGCTTCAGCTTCAATTGGTCAAGTGTATCGCGCCAAACTTCCCGATGGCAGAACCGTTGCTGTTAAGGTACAGTATCCTGGAGTCGCAAGTGCCGTTCGGGCCGATTTAAAAAATCTTGCACTTTTTCTTAAATTTTCCAAGCCGATAGTGCCAACACTGGCTATGGACTCTTTCAGCGAAGAATTATCCAAATATTTTGAATCAGAATTAGATTATCGACAAGAAGCTCAAACTCAACATAATCTTGCGGTCTTCTTCTCCGGGCACCCATTTATTGCTATTCCCGATGTCATTGATGATCTTTGCACTGAACATGTTTTGATTACTGAGTTTAATTCCGGAAAAAGATTTTCTGAAATACAGTCTCTACCTCAAGAGGAAAAAAATCGAATCGGTGAAATAATTTATCGATTTTATGTTGGCACCGTGTACAAAGACAATCATTTTAATGGCGACCCCCATCCCGGAAATGTCCTACTAGGCAATGACGGGAAAGTTGTTTTTCTTGATTTCGGATTATACAAACATATGGATGCCCGTCAGGTCGACTTTGAACGACAGTGCCTTATAGCCGGAATCGAAGGCCGCAGTGAAGATCTCTATCAATTGATGAAAAAGGCTGGAATTATTCCTGCTCAAAGCTCAATAACCCCCGAACAAACAATGGAATACATTTATAGCGGGTCCCCTTGGTCTTTCATCAATGACGATATTCACGTAACACCTGAAATTGCCAGTAGCGCAATATCGATAGCTATTGACCCACGATCAGAAAAATTTCAGCTCTTCAAAGAAGCTAACCTGCCTCCAGAACATTTCTTTTCTCGCCGAGCAGACTTCTACACTTTTGGAGTATTAGGTCAACTGCAGGCAGAAGCCAATTGGCATCGCATACTTTGCGAATGGCTCTACGACAAAAAATCCCAAACCGCACTGGGAAAACAAGATGAGCAATGGCGGATGAGCCGATCCAGTAACTGACTGCCTCGGTCGATACCCAAATCGGGTCTTTGATTCACCGCACTACCAACCCTGTATTAACTTCAGTTTCTCTGACTAATATTATTACTGTGTTTGGCATCACATATCGCAAAGGAGCTTTGCCCATGCCCGCGACAACGCTAACCGCCACCGATACCCGTTCTGCTCTCAACAAGCCTGGTTTTAGCCCAATGGATATCCCCTCTCTCGTTGGCAAAAGAATAGTTATCACCGGAGCAAACACCGGACTTGGCCTGAACAGTGCTCAGGTGTTTGCCAGTAAAGGCGCAGAAGTAGTTTTAGCCTGCCGTAATATCGACAAAGGCGAGCAAGCCCTTAAACTAGTTTCAGCACACGCAGCTACTTCCGGTGCCCCTGCTCCACAGCTCGTTTCTCTTGATCTTGGGAGTTTAGCTTCTGTCGCCGAAGCTGCAGCCACAATTTCCCAGTACGGAGCACTCGATGTACTCATCAATAACGCCGGAATCATGGCGGTGCCTTTTTCGCGCACTGTTGACGGATTTGAAGCTCAAATTGGTACAAATCATCTTGGACATTTTGCCCTCACTGGGCTTTTGCTTCCACAATTACTCCAGACTCAATCACCGCGGGTAGTTACCCTTGCAAGCATCGCTCACCGTCAAGGCATCATCCGAACAGCCGATCTCAATTACACCGATCGCCGGTACTCAAAGATGGGCGCATATCAGCAATCGAAACTTGCCAACTTACTCTTTAGCGCCGAGCTAGCTCGACTTAGCCAACGAGCTCACAGCAGTCTCATCTCTGTAGCTGTTCACCCGGGGGTCGCCGCTACCAATCTCTTTGATGCCATGGTTCCCAATGTTCCTGGACTACGTCCGGCATTTCGCTTGGGCATTAAAATATTCGGAAATGACTCTGCTAGTGGCGCTCTCAGTCAAATGTATGCCGCAACTATGGATGATGTACACAATAATGACTACCTTGGACCCAATAAATTACATGGTATGCGCGGCCCCGTTGCCCGTTCCCCTCGAACAAAGTCTGCATGGAACGAAAAACTCGCCGCGCAGCTCTGGGAATGTTCAGTAGAGCTGACTGGCCAGCATTATCGCGAACTTACTGAAAAAAATCTTCCGTCAGCTTGAATATTCTTCCTTAACTGCATCGTATAACGAGCGCAAGCACGGAGGGTCCTGAACTTTTTTCCCGAGCCTCCGTGCTTCAGATTGCCCGCTACCAGGCATCTATTTTGATGAAGCTATCAAATACATAGGACCCTTAGCTCGGAAGCTGGGAGTAAACTCCTAGGTCACAACGATTTTTTGCTGGGCAATTTCTGATAGATGTAGTCATCGAGCGAGAAGGTCTTACTTGCCCACGTGGCTTGGAAGGCTGTAGTTGGTCTCAAAAATGCAAAGTCACCGTTCTTATCAATATAATACGAATTGGAGTTTGCACATGCCTTTGCATGCATCATGGTGTCAGTTGCCCGTGGGTGAATGAAGTTGTAAAAGCGATCATTTGCTTCTTCTGTTACCGAAACCGCAGTCGCGCCCCTTCGATTCGCCTCTTGAATAACCCGAATAGCGTGCCTTGAAACATTTTCCACCATAATATGCCAGGAGCTCCCACTCCAAGAGAATGGTCCAAATACCATAAACATATTGGGTAATTCTGGCATACTGATACCTTCATAAGCTTTAGCTCTTTGTGTTTCATAAAATTCTGCAAGGTCAAATTCATTGCGTCCTATGACAGGCTTTGACCTGTATACCTCAGGGCTCTGCGACATTTCAAATCCTGTAGCAAGGATTAATACATCAATATTCCGGTGAAACCCAGTGCTATCGATAATGCCGTTAGCGGTGATTTCGGCTATGCCATCAGTAATCAATTCAACATTTGGTTGGGTGAAAGTTTTATAGTAAGTGTTTGAAACACTAGGCCTTTTACAGCCAAATCCATATTCCGGAGTAAGTTTTTTTCGCAACTTTTTATCGCGTACTTGCGTGAAGAGAAAAATACGGGAAGCCCAACCGGGTATCAGAGTTAACGGCGCAACCTGTTTACCATAAACAGTAATTGCTACTAGCCCGACCTCAACGAAAGAGGCAACCACGCCTCGGACTATCGATTGTAACCCTGGTATATATTTGAGCGCTAGTTGTGCAACTTTAGGTATTCGGTAGTCAAATTTTGCAAACACCCAAATGGCTCTTCTTTGATAGACATCCAACTGGCCAGCTAGCTCAGCCACCTTAGGTATCATTTGAACTGCAGTAGCCCCAGTACCTATAACAGCTACTTTCTTACCCGCAAGATCATAGTTATCATCCCAACTCTGGGTATGAATTACTTTCCCCTTAAAGCTATCCAATCCATTAATGCTTGGTTTACGTGGCTCCACAAATGCGCCGAGCGCTGAAATAACATAGCGAGATGTAACTTCCTGTCCCCCATCTAAAGTTATTCGCCACAAGTGATTTTTTTCATCCCAGCGCCGAGCAATAACTTCAGTTCTTAATCGGATGTTCTGTCGGATGTTATATTTATCCGAACAGTGATCGATATAATTTTTAATTTCCGATCCTTTAGGGTAGATCCGTGACCAAAATGGATTTTTTTCGAAGGAAAACTGGTATACGATGCCTGGAATATCCACTGCCACATCTGGATAACGATTGTTATACCAAGTTCCGCCAATATCATCGGAGCGCTCAAAGATAATAAAATCTTTTATTCCTTTTCGTACCAGTGAAAGCGCCACCCCTAAACCGCCAATTCCTGCTCCGATAATCGCAATGTGATGTTGGGGCTTCTCTGGTAATAACGTTACATCAGTAGCTGGTCCCATAGTTGAACTCATGCCTCTTTCCTTCTTACCTCTGAATATTTATTTAATGTTGCAATGCTTAGTCTTTCGTGAATGGAAAACATCATTAACACAACCACCCCTCGTAGAGTATTCAGTTGTTTCGATAATGGCTGAGCTTTCTGATTCAGATTTTTTCGACGCAATGGCAGCAAAAACCCCAACCGGACCGGCACCAGTGATGATGCTGTGAGAATCCGACGTAACCAAGAGTGCCCTCCACATCGGCTGCTCATTAATGCTCCATTCTGTGATCACCACCACAGAATGACATATCATTCATATAATGTCGAGGGCTTTGAGTAGCATCAGGAAAATACAGTTGTCACTCAACTCGATAGGCTCAGTGCATGGCATCCAACAACAAGGCATCTAGCTGGGAAATTCCTGCACACAAAGCACTCAGAGCCAATCCCCACACCCGAGTTGACCATCTTGACTATCAATTAACCCCAGGCTTTGCTGGAGAAAAATCCGATGGTGAAGCCTTACATATCATCCGTTCCGAGCAGCTAGCTACCTTACAAGAAATGCTTTATGCAAATGGGCGCAGTGGTGATAAGCGATCTGTTTTACTCGTTTTACAAGGCATGGATACCGCCGGGAAGGGTGGGATTGTCCGTAATGTCATCGGCGCAGCCGACCCACAAGGGGTTAATCATCATGCTTTTGGTGTCCCCACCGAAGAAGAAAAAGCACATGACTATCTTTGGAGAATCCGCAATGCCCTCCCCAAAGCTGGTCAATTAGGGGTGTTCGATAGATCGCACTACGAGGATGTCCTTGTTGTCCGGGTGCATAACTTGGTACCGCCCGAAGTCTGGGGTGAACGCTATGAAGAAATTAATAATTTTGAAAAAGAGATCGTCGAATCTGGTACCACTATCGTCAAGGT
>JBOFCS010000045.1:0-2981 GCA_051646185.1 Mycobacteriaceae bacterium
TGGATTAGCCCTAAAATCTGGCAATGCCGTGCTCTTGCGAGGTAGTTCTTCGGCAGCGCGATCTAATGCAGCCCTAGTGGAGGCGCTGCGAGCATCATTGGCTGAGTCGGAAATTAACCCTGACGCGGTTGTGCTACTACCCAGTGCAGATCGTTCTAGCGTTACCCATTTGATTCAGGCCCGTGGTCTTGTTGACGTTGTTATTCCACGAGGTGGGGCAGGGCTAATTAACGCCGTAGTGCGAGATGCTTTGGTGCCCACTATTGAAACAGGGGTGGGCAATTGTCATGTGTACATTCATGCCGATGCCGATATACTCATGGCTGAAAAAATTCTGATTAACTCTAAAACTCGTCGGCCAAGTGTGTGCAATACCGCTGAAACAGTGTTGGTGGACAAGGCTATTGCTGATACTGCGGTTCCGGCCTTGCTGTCAGTATTGCAGAGTAATTCGGTGACCGTACACGGCAACTTGCCAGGTTTGGTGCCTGCTACGGAGAAAGATTGGGAACAGGAGTACTTAACTTTGGATATCGCCCTAGCCGTAGTTGATGGTCTTGACGGAGCTGTGGACCATATTCACAAATACGGGACTGGCCATACTGAAGCCATCGTTACCAATAACCTTGCTGCCGCCCAAGAATTTACCGCTAAGGTTGATGCGGCGGCGGTAATGGTGAATGCTTCAACAGCTTTCACTGATGGTGAACAGTTTGGTTTTGGTGCAGAGATTGGTATTTCCACCCAAAAGCTCCACGCCCGTGGCCCGATGGGTTTACCAGAACTCACCTCGACCAAATGGATTGTCTGGGGTGACGGGCAGATTCGCCCGGTCTAGATCTGGTAGACAGCTTTGTCTTGTAGTGTGCAGCAACCAACCGATAGGAGTTTTCACGTGGATCGAGCTCGTCCTGCGTCACCACCATTGTTTTCCAGTGTCGATGATGTTGCTGCTCAACTTGCCCAGACTGGATATTTGGCAGATAAAGCCACCGCGACGGCAGTATTCCTAGCGGACCGGCTTAATAAGCCTTTGCTCATTGAAGGACCAGCTGGGGTGGGTAAAACCGAGTTAGCCAGAGCAGTGGCCCAATCGACCGGTGCCGAGCTGGTGCGTTTGCAGTGTTATGAAGGGGTAGATGAATCCCGTGCTCTTTATGAGTGGAACCACGCTAAGCAGATTTTGCGTATTCAGGCGGGTTCGGATGGGGCTTCAGGTTGGGACTCCACTCGTGAAGATGTGTTCTCGGAGGAATTTTTGCTTTCCAGGCCGTTATTGACGGCAATTCGCCGAGAAGATCCTACGGTGTTGCTCATTGATGAAACAGATAAAGCAGATGTGGAAATTGAAGGTCTGCTGTTGGAAGTGCTCAGTGATTTTGCCGTGACAGTTCCAGAGCTTGGCACCATCACAGCAACCCAGAAACCTTTTGTAGTGTTAACTTCCAACGCCACTCGTGAGCTCTCCGAGGCGTTAAAACGTCGATGTCTTTTCCTGCATTTAGATTTCCCTGACGCTGAACTGGAACGCAAAATTTTGCTTAGCCGGGTGCCAGAATTACCGGAGGTCTTAGCCGAGCAATTAGTGATGACCATTCAGGTTCTTCGTGGGATGCAGCTGAAAAAACTTCCGTCGGTATCAGAAACCATTGACTGGGGCCGAACATTGTTGGCTCTTGGTTTTAACACTTGTGATGATGAGGCTCTGCGTGCCACTCTGGGAGTGATTCTCAAACATCACAGTGATCAACAGCGTGCTGCCGCCGAACTTGGTTTGAACTAGTCCACAACAGCGGCAACATTCGTCTCGGGATAAGGAGCAAAGATGGCGGCACAGCTTCCACCGAGTATGCGTTCCGGCGGACTTCTTGCACCCTACGGATTGCCCGGTCATCTGGTTGATTTTGTGGAAGCATTGCGGGCTCGTGGGATTGCCGTAGGACCTTCAGAGACTGTTGATGCTGGTTTGGTGCTATCGGTACTGCCATTATTGGACCGGGAAAGCGTGCGCGAGGGGCTGGCGTGTGCTTTGCTACGGCGCACAGCTCATCGAGTCACTTTTGATGCGATGTTTGATTTGTGGTTCCCAGTGGCTATGGGAGAAAAATCTGCTGTTGATAGTGATGTCAGCTTGCCGGTGACCGAAGATGGTCAGGTTGATATTGATGCGGTGCGTGCTCTTATTGCGGAATTATTGATTGATGGTTCACCAGAGGCGATTGCTTTATCGGAAATCATTGCCGCTGAGCTTGTTACAGGGCTTGGTAGGTACGAATCTTCCAATGGTCCATCATTTTCTGCTTATCAAGCGTTAAAAGAAGTTTCTCCAGAGACCCTCATCAGCAAGATCTTAGCGGGATTACTGGGCAATTCCACTACGGATTCGGGCAATTCCTCCTCCGAAGTAGCTCGCCGAACAGCAGCTGCGCGGGTGGCGGAGTTTCGGAAAACAGTGGAACGGGAAACAAAAAGGCGTACTGCGGAGCGCTTAGGTAGGGAGAAAGTTGCCACTTATGGAGTGCCTAAATTAACGGAACAGGTTGATTTTTTACGAGCCTCGGAAACTGAATTACAGGCGTTGCGCAAAAATATTGGGCCACTTGCCCGATTGCTGGCGAGTAGACTTGCAGCCCGTCGGCGCAGGGCTCGAGCCGGTTCGATTGATCTGCGCCGAACGTTGCGCAAATCCATGTCCACTGGCGGAGTTCCCATTGATTTAGTGCAGCGTAAACCTCGGCCAGCTCGACCGGAATTAGTTATTCTATGCGATGTCTCAGGGTCGGTAGCGGGGTTTAGTCACTTCACGTTGTTATTGGTCCATGCGCTGCGTGAGCAGTTTTCGCGGGTCCGTATTTTTGCTTTTGTTGACAACACCGATGAGGTCACTCGCTTTTTTGGTAGTGGTGCGGATTTGAGTGTAGCGATGTCAAAAATGTTGCAGGAAGCTACATTAGTGACTTTTGATGGGCACTCAGATTATG
>JBOFCS010000048.1:0-5647 GCA_051646185.1 Mycobacteriaceae bacterium
CAGTATCCCAAACATAAGCGCCTTCGCCACGAGCAATGGTGAAAGCGCCGTCTCTATCCACCGCACCCATATCAGCAAATCCATGCCAGAGCGCGGTAGAGCCTACTGTTGTTTCCTGTGTCATCATCCCTCGATCTACCTTAAGAATTTTCTGGCATCAGCTTAGGCCTAAGCCAGTGCCAGACTGTCACAGGCTTGCACTGGACTAAACTCAGGCGCAGAATGTCTTCCACACCTCAACCTCACAAAAACCGTACTTCGCCTAAGTCTCGGGTAGCTACGGAAATATCGGCACGCAAGGTAACCTTGCAGTCCCAACTTGAACTACTTTCCCTTCGGGACCACCATCGACTTACTCAACAGCTACGTCGCGCGCGCAGCTGTGACGAACTTGACTCCCTAGAACACAGCATTGACACCGCAGTAGCAAATATCCAAGCCCGAACCGCGGCTGTTCCTCTTATTTCCTATCCCAAAGAACTGCCTGTCTCAGCTGCCAAAGATGTCATTGCTGCCACGATCCAAGCCCATCAAGTAGTGATTATTGCCGGTGAAACAGGCTCAGGCAAGACAACCCAGATCCCTAAAATTTGTTTAGAACTTGGCCGTGGAATTAAAGGTCTCATTGGGCATACCCAACCACGTCGACTTGCCGCTCGTACAGTTGCCGAACGGATAGCAGAGGAGCTTGGTACCACAGTCTCAGGTCTGGTTGGGTACGCGGTTCGCTTCACTGATCACGTCTCATCGGCAACCCTCATCAAACTTATGACCGATGGCATTCTGCTTGCCGAGATTCGACGCGACCCAATGCTGCGAAACTATGACACACTCATCATTGATGAAGCACATGAACGCAGCCTGAATATCGACTTCTTACTAGGCTATCTTAAGTCGCTGCTTCCACTTCGCCCTGATCTTAAGGTTATCATTACCTCAGCCACTATTGATCCACAACGCTTTGCTGAACATTTTTCTAGTACCCAAGCTCCGGCCCCCATCGTGGAAGTTTCAGGGCGCACTTTCCCAGTTGACATTCGCTACCGCCCACTCACCGTTGAGGTTGGCGATCAACTCATTGATCTAGATCCCATTGATGGTATCTGCCAAGCAGTTCAAGAGTTGCACAGCGAAGGCGATGGCGATATTTTGGTATTCCTTTCCGGGGAACGAGAAATTCGCGATACCGCTGAAGCGCTCCGTGAACTCAAACTTGCTCACACCGAAATTATTCCACTTTATGCTCGATTATCTTCTGCTGAGCAGCATAAAGTATTTGAAGCACACAGCGGTAAACGAATAGTGCTATCCACCAACGTTGCTGAAACTTCACTCACCGTCCCTGGTATCCGTTATGTCATTGATCCAGGAACTGCGCGGATTTCACGTTACTCGGTGCGAACAAAAGTTCAACGGCTCCCCATCGAACCTATATCCCAGGCTTCCGCGCGCCAACGCGCCGGCCGATGTGGACGAGTAGCCGAAGGAATCTGCATTCGGCTGTACTCTGAAGAGGAATTTAACGCACGCCCAACCTTTACTGAGCCTGAAATTCTCCGCACCAATCTTGCTTCGGTAATCCTGAATATGACAGCATTAGGCCTTGGGGAAATAGCTAAGTTTCCTTTTGTGCAACCCCCAGACCCCCGAGCAATCCGCGATGGAGTCGCACTTCTTGAGGAATTAGGGGCTATTAGTTCCCAACTGAATGATAAAAAAAATCCAACACTCACAAGCATGGGAAAAGAACTCTCCACTCTCCCCGTTGACCCACGACTGGGACGAATGCTGATCGAAGCAAACAAAAACGGTTGTTTACCGGATATGTTAATCATCGTCTCAGCACTCTCAATCCAAGATGTGCGTGAAAGACCTGCCGATCACCAACAGACAGCTGATCAGATGCATGCTCGATTTCATGATTCCTCTTCGGATTTTCTTAGTTATATAAACCTCTGGAACTACCTATCAGATATCCGTGATTCTTTATCTTCCAATCAATTTCGAAAAAAATGTAAAAATGAATTTCTGCATTGGATACGAATTAGAGAATGGCAAGATTTGCATGGGCAACTCAGTTCCATCACACGATCGCTGGGCTGGTCGACAGAAACTATTGTAGAAAATCAGCAACCAAACCTAACAAACATCCATATATCAGCCCTTGCCGGATTGTTATCGCATATCGGCATCCGCGAAGCGGACACTCGAGAGTTTATTGGTGCCAGAGGAAGTCGATTTGCGATATTTCCAGGATCGGCTCTGGCTAAAAAACCACCACGCTGGGTAGTCGCTACTGAGTTAGTGGAAACACATCGGTTATGGGCCCGTACCGTAGCAAAGATTGAGCCGGAATGGGTGGAGAAGCTCGCTGGACACCTAGTCAAAAGAACCTATTCTGAACCGCATTGGTCAGTAAAACGGGCATCAGCTATGGCCTACGAAAGGGTAACACTGTATGGAATACCTGTGGTGACAAAACGGCTCGTTCACTACAGCCACATTGACCCAGAACTGTCTCGCGAACTATTTATCAGACATGCACTTGTCCAGGGAGAATGGACTACTGAACATAAGTTTTTCTACCATAACCGGGCTCTACTCGAAGATGTTGAAGACTTAGAAAATCGTTCTCGCCGTAGAGATCTCATTGTCGACGATGAGACATTATTTGATTTCTATGATCATCGAGTCAGTGAAAAAGCTTTATCTGCAAAACATTTTGATTCATGGTGGAAAACAACCAAACGCACTAAACCTCAACTATTACATTTTACGGTTGATACTGTCACCAGCAATAAAGCCAATGAGGTTCGTCGAAGCTCCTACCCCAGCACCTGGCGCCAAGGCTCACTCGAGCTTGACCTCACTTATCAATTTGAACCCGGCACCGACGATGACGGCGTTACAATTCATATCCCGATTGCCTTGTTGGCTAGCGTTCGTCCGATAGGTTTTGATTGGTTAGTCCCAGGAATGCGTACTGAGCTCGTTACCAGTTTGATAAAAACCCTGCCTAAACAACTTCGGCGAGCGGTGGTTCCAGCACCTGATTTTGCCGCAGCCGTTTTGGCTTCAGTTCCAGCCCGCAGTGAACCTTTGCTGTCAGCAATGTCCCGGGAACTGAGCCGCCTCAGTGGCGTCACTATCACGATGAAAGATTTTTCCCCCACACAGCTCCCCAAACATCTTCAGATAACTTTTGTGACCACCTCTGACGATGGCAACATTATCGGTCGATCAAAAACTCTAAGAGAGTTGCAGACTACACTTTCAGCTTCTGCCACAGTTGCGGTAGCAAAAAAATCCTCAGAAGAAGAACGACCCCCTGCAATTACCTGGACAAAAGACACACTTGGATCTATCGACAAAGTAATTACTAGATCAATTGCAGGGCAAAAAGTTACCGCCTATCCATCACTGGTCATCGAAAGTCAAGGCGTTGCGGTTCGAGTCCTTAGCACCGCAATTGAGCAGCAGCAGTCTATGCATTGCGCCACCATAAAATTACTCATGGTGGAATTTCCTATCTCCATCAAAACCGTCCTTGCAAAGCTAACAGCCAAAGAACGATTAACTCTTAGTCAGAATCCTCATGGAAGCATGACAGCGTTATTTGAAGACTGCCATAGCTGCGCTGTCAATGAACTCCTTATTCAATACGGTGGGCCAGTGTGGACTCCACACGATTTTTTGACACTTACTACATTTGTCAGGAATAATCTTGCACTACAGCTTGATTCAATAATTAAAAATGTAGTAATAACACTTAAATTATTTGCAGAACTATCGAATATATTAGAACGGCAAACCAATTCAGCCAGTGGTGACGTACGAGAACAAGTTTCTGACTTAATATTCCCGGGGTTTGTTGCATCCTGCGGTGCAACAAGACTAAATGAATTGCCTCGCTATCTGCGTGCAGCAATACGCAGGCTTGAATCATTACCTGCAAGCGCTACCCGTGACAGTCAAGGCATGGATGCTCTAAACCGGATTTATACGGACTTTGAAAAGGCGTTATCAATGCTTCCTGAGGAACGGGCGAAAAGCGAAGAGGCCGCCGACGTTCATTGGTTGATTGAGGAACTTCGAATCAGTCTTTTTGCTCAAAACATTGGGACCCTAGTTCCAGTGTCAGAAAAAAGAGTACGCGCCGCAATTAGCAAATTGCGCTAGCACGGAACCATCAGTTACATAGTTATTTCTCTTTCATTTCGATGTACCCGCAAGTCCCTGATCTCACGTTCAAAATCATCCGCGGAACTAAACGATCGATACACAGATGCAAATCGAAGATAAGCAACCTCATCAAGATCACGAAGAGGCCCAAGAATCGCTAGGCCCACTTCATTACTAGGGATCTCAGGCGATCCTGCAGCACGAACAGCATCCTCAACCTGTTGAGCCAAGAGATTTAACGCATCATCATCAACCCGGCGGCCTTGACACGCCCGACGCACGCCACGAACAACCTTTTCACGACTGAACGGCTCAGTGACACCACTACGCTTGACTACAGCAAGGACCGCTGTTTCTACAGTAGTGAATCGCCGACCACATTCCGGACACGATCTCCTACGACGGATTGCCTGCCCCTCATCTGCTTCTCGTGAGTCAACCACCCTCGAGTCAGGATTCTTACAGAACGGGCAATGCATGTTAAGTCCTTCGCCATGGCAAGTAAAACTGCTACATTCACGCACCAGCGCGCGATGCATAAGTTCCGGGCGAACCGAATTGTCCGACCGAAGTGATCTCGAGAATACCTGCCAACCTGGTGAGTATATCGGCACGTCTGCACCAAAAGACTTAATTCGCCTTACTTGCTCCTCATGAGCCTCCATCATCGGCACCTTAAAATTCTTAGAAAACGCTTTACCCGATTGGGCTTATCAGCGTTTGACCCGTATTTAACGCCGAAGTTGATAGACTGTTTAACTCACGTATTTGAGCTATAACACCCGATTGGGGCGCATCGGGGGCGACCCTGGCAGCAAGATCGCTCAAAGTTTCCCCTTCTTGTACTTGCACAACCCCAAGGTTCCCAGGGATTGCTGCCGACTCTTGCGCCTGAAGATTGGCCAGACCAATAAATCCCATCGTGACCAAGGCTGCCATGAAGCTCAGGAGCAACACTGAACTCGCCTTAACCTTTTCCGCTTGAGCCACATGCGGAGTCCTAGACATCGGGGCACGAACTTTCCCCGAAGGAACTGAACGACCTGCCGGATGGGTAACTACCTTACGCGCGCTCGCATACCGCTGAGCAGCTCCCTCGGTCACTGTGACGCCCATAACAACCCTCGTTTCATTGATAGATGCAAGCCTGATGGACAAAACTTGCAATCCGCATTCCGTTCGATCAGACGTTCGATTACGAACGCATGTTCGATTTGTACCAGATTGCGCCGACAAAGTCAGCACAAAACGCAACATATATCGAACAGATGTTTGATCAACAGGCAAAAAGGGGCTACCGTTGTGCCTAAGACCACAGGAGGCCGAATCAGATGACCGATGATTACCCAGCGGAATACACCGACACTGCCAGCGAAGCCGCAGCGCTGCGTGAGGCTGCTCTGGAACTCACAGATCGCCAACGGCGTGTCCTGGAAGTTATACGTGCGTCAGTACACGAGCGTGG
>JBOFCS010000085.1:0-31301 GCA_051646185.1 Mycobacteriaceae bacterium
GGAGAGGTCACCGCAGCGCGTAAATCAGTAGCAGATTCATCGGTACTTAATGCAGACTCCAACATCGCTGCCGAACCAACAATGGTTCCTACAACAAGTTGAGTGGCCACATCACGGGCCAGACCTAGCGCTACCGCTCCATCTATCATCGCCTCGGCAACAAGGAAAAAATAAGCCGGACCAGACCCAGATACAGCGGTGACAACATCCATCTGCTCTTCCTTAACCGTTGCCACCATCCCTACCGATCCCATAATTTTTTGTACTGTGTCAAGGTGCTCAGGCTTAGCAAAACGGCCCGCAGCTAGCACGCTAACACCCTTGCCAACAAGCATTGGAGTGTTGGGCATAACGCGTATCACCGGGGTGCCGACCGCTAGCTTTGACTCATAACGACTTGCTGGTAAACCTGCAACCAGTGAGACCACAACTTGATGGCGATCATCCACGTCCGCTTCACCTATCTGGGCAAGAACAGCATCGACATCATTGGGTTTAACTGCTATGACCAATACATTGGCGCCCTCCACCGCATCGGTGATAGTAGCTGCGCGTATCCCATATCGGCCAGATAGTTCCTCAGCACGGTCGGTAGACTTCTCAGCTACAACAAGGTCTTTAGCTGGATGCCCAGACTTAATCAGACCAGCTATCAGTGCCTCACCAATCTTGCCGCCACCGAGTATCGCAATTCTTGTCATAGTACTAGCCTGCCATGACAAGGCATAACAACGAAACAGACAACAATGAAACAGACAACAATAAAGAGCAAATGCTCATAATGAAGATCAGGTAATAGCAGCAGGGACCATAGCAAGTTGCCGACTCTGCACCACAACTGTTCCGGTGGAATCAATCACCAGATGATCCTCCTCAAACCAAGTTTGTCCGACTTCAGTACTGCTTGCCATTACTCGCAACCACCCTGGTGCTGGCAAAGCACGTAGGTACGTTGTCAACTGAATAGTTGGCGCCCAGCCGTAACGTCCCAGATTCATCGTTATCGGCGGACAAATATCGCCAACCATGAGCGCAAACAGTGCATCTGGATCAGCCAATTGCGGCTTTACCCACATACGAATACGAGGTTCACCGGTTGCGCCGGTGAGAAAAGACGCGGAGGTCTCATCAAGGTGCATGTGGCACCCTTGTGCCACATGCACCACTGAGGCCATCGGGTGGTCTTTATTCATTAGACCAGCAGGAGGTTCCGTCGGCATATCAAGTAGCGCATCCCGACTGGAGAAAACTGGTGCTGTATGTAGATCTGGAGCAGCAAGAGAAACTACTGCGTGTACTGCAATGCGATCATTTTGGCTCAACTCAATATCGACCAGGCTAAGACGGCGGCCTCTTTTCCGAATATGCGTACTAAGCATCATATCGCCTGGATCTGGCGCACTGAGGTAGCTAGCGCTAACCGAAATCGGCTGAATAAGCGGATCTCCATCAGCAAGAGCTGCACGAGCCGCGCTGGCGCAAAGCGCTAGCATGGTCCCGCCATGCACTTTGGGACCAATCGTCCAAATATGCTCTAGGTGGGCGCCAAAGCGACCTCTACCAAGATCAACTAGCGACATCGCCGAAACAAAGGGGTCGGCTGTGGGTAACTCCGCAGTCATGCTCGTATTCGTATCAGACCCGCATACCCGAGAGCTAACCCAGGGTTACTGTTACCTGATGTTTACAGTAGATCTAACGACGCAAAAACCGGCGGGCAAAATCACGTGATTCCCGCAAAAGCGCCTTACGCTCCGATTCTTTTTTGGCGGCACTTGTGCTTACTTCAAGAACTACATGCCCATCAAAGTTGCCTTGTGCCAAAAGTTCACAAATTTTCTGAGCTGGCTGAGTTCCTCTACCTGGAACCAAATGCTCGTCTACTGCAGCGCCCTTCCCATCCGTTAAATGCAGGTGTTTAAGCCCCGCTCCCATCCGGGCGGCAAGATCAAGAGCATCCATTCCCGCAGTTGCGCTATGCGATAAATCGAGGGTGTAATGAGCGTGCTTACCATCGGTAGGATCGTGTGAAGGAGCAAAAACAGAAAACCCCAGACCGGGAGATCCACCACGCTTTTTCATCCGCTCAATTGCCTGTTCATTCTTGCCGAAAATCCGATCCGCACGCATCGGAAACATATTCTCCACCGCTACTGCTATGTCATTATTTTCTTCCAGCAAAGCAACTTGATCACTAAAACCATCGGCATACCGACGCTGCCAGCGAAACGGTGGGTGCACCACCACAGTCTGCGCATCTAATGATTCCGCAGCATGTACTGTTCTCTCCAATTTTGCAATGGGATCTGCGCCCCATACCCGCTGAGAAATAAGCAAGCAAGGCGCATGCACAGATAACACCGGTATCCGATATTTTTTCGACAATGCCTTAACCGCAGCAATATCCTGGCTGACTGACTCAGCCCATACCATCAATTCCACTCCGTCATAACCCAGCTCGGCTGCATATAGAAAAGCCACTTCAGTCTTTTGCGGGTAAACCGAAGCCGTTGATAAACCAACCTTGATAGGTGTACGCATGGGAAATCAGTGCGAACTTAACGCAACCGCTAGTGGACCAATAGTGACAAAAATTCCTACCGCTACAGCGATTAACATACTGATAAGATCGTCTGTCCTTCGAAGCACTCGGATAAGAGCAACCATTCCAACTATCACAAGTAGCGATAGCACAAATGCCACAATGGGATTCCATTCCCAGAGCACTTTAAAGCCAAGGAACATCAATGCGCCGGCAATAGCCGCAATAACAACTTGAGCTGCCATAATTGCCCACTGCCGAGCATGTCCCCGCTGCACAGGTTGCGGTTCACCTAAAGTCAGCGGCTCCTGGTTCAGCAAATCGTTCGGGATGACACCCGGTTCAGCAAACGGTACTGCTGCTGGCATTTCCGGCTCACGCACAGATACCGGAGCCATACCAACTACCTCTGTGGCAAAAACTGATCCTGAGTCAAGTACCAGCGGATCCGATTGTGCCGTGGGCTGCTCTTTCTTTTCTGGCTCAACGATGCCACTAGCTGGAGTACTGGTTTTGTTGGCATCGGCAGTCTTAATTTTGTCCTGAGCGTTAACCGACTCGCTGGTTTCCTCAGCTTTGTCGGACTCTTTGCCTTGCTTATCTTCTGGAGTAATACCATCTTCAACGGAACCGGACTCCACAGAAAGCTCTGATTCTTCCGGTGAAGCTTCCACCCCCGTTTCTGCTAGATCCTCGGATTCTTCTCGGTACCGATGCCCCCCGTTTGGTACCGAAATAATCGGAATTTCTCCGGTTAGTTCAGCAACAGAGATGCCCTCGCCCTCGCCCTTACGTCGACGTCGACCGCCCGAAGAGGTAGTGACCGAAGCGTCAGCCCCATTGCGCGCCAATAATTCGGCAACTGAGATGGGCTTAGTGGGTTCATGTACTGGATCAGTCATCGTGTGCTCACTACTCTGTTAACGACAAATGCCGTTCCATCCGCTTCAGTGTCCAGCTTGCGCAAGATCAAACCTTCCCGCAATGCCCAGGGGCAAATTTCCAAGGTATCTACCGCCAACGCTCGCATACTCGCCTCCGCCACTAACGCTCCTGCCACAATCTGCTGTGACCGATCCGAACTCACACCCTCAAGCTCAGAGCGATCTGCTGCGGTCATTCGTGAGATAAAAGCAATCAGTTGACGCAGCCCGCTAGAAGTAAGTGTCCTCTTGACTCGCGGTCCTGCCCCGGAAGGCGCGGCCCCGGTGAGTCGCGCCAGAGAACGAAAAGTTTTTGACGTCCCTACTGCCAAATCAGGAACCCCAGCAGCTTTGATGGTTTTTGCCGTATCTGCTAGCTCAGCATCAAGCCAATCCCGAAGTACGGCCACTTTACGACGTCCTGGTGGGTCCTCAGGTAACCATTCACGGGTTAATCGACCAGCACCAAGTGGAAGGGAAAGTGCCACATCCGGTTCTTCATCAACGCCGTTGCTCAATTCCAGTGACCCACCACCAATATCGAGATTAAGGATACGCCCGGCGCTCCACCCAAACCATCGCCGAACAGCGAGGAACGTTAAACGTGCCTCATCAACCCCGGCCAGCACTTCAAGGTTGACTCCGGTTTCTCGTTTGACCCGAGCAAGCACATCCTCTGAATTTGTGGCATCCCGTACCGCTGAGGTTGCAAAGGCCATCAGCCCTTCACAGCCTGAGCTTTGAGCAATTTTTGAGAAATCGGCAATGCAGGACATCAGATTGTCCGCCCCTCGTTGGGTAAGTTTGCCGGCAGAATCAATCTGTTCGGCAAGACGCAACGTAGCTTTAGTAGAACTCATTGGGGTCGGGTGACCGCCATGATGAGCATCCACTACTAAGAGATGGACTGTATTACTTCCGACATCAAGCACACCTAACCGCACAGCACCTAACTTAGTGGGTCTACCGTTAACCCCCGTGACGGTAGGTGCCAAAAAGATGAGTTATGAAGTTGCCTTGGACTTTCCCAGGGAGTGGGTTGAGTTTTATGACCCTGATAATTCCGAACATTTAATTGCTGCGGATTTAACGTGGTTGCTCTCACATTGGACCTGTGTCTTTGGCACTCCGGCTTGTCAGGGAACGGTTAAAGATCGACCCGATGACGGTTGCTGTTCCCACGGAGCATTTCTTTCCGATGCTGACGACATCGCCACTTTGGAAGCCGCTGTGGATTTACTTGAACCCGAAGATTGGCAATTCATGGAGAAGGGTTTAGGGAAAAAAGGCTATCTGGAAACTGATGACCTCGAGGGTGAGGAAAATCTTCGCACCCGAAAGTACAAGGGTGCCTGCATTTTCCTGAATCGTCCAGGATTTGCTGGGGGAATCGGCTGCGCTTTACATTCCAAAGCCCTCAAGCTTGGGGTTGAGCCTTTAACAATGAAGCCTGAGGTCTGCTGGCAGTTACCTATCCGACGCACCCAAGATTGGGTAGAGCGTCCTGATGGTTCCCAGATACTTAAATCTACTGTTGGTGAGTATGACCGCCGGGGCTGGGGCGAGGGCGGCGAGGACCTACATTGGTACTGTTCAGGAGATCCAGCCGCCCACGTTGGGGCTAAGCAAGTCTGGGAGTCCTACGCCCCAGAGCTCACCGAACTCCTCGGCAAAGCTGCTTACGAGGAGTTGGCAAAACTCTGTAAGCGTCGACGTGGGCTTGGTCTTATCGCCGTGCACCCGGCGACTGGCGATGCACGGCAAGCAGCCCAACGAGACGGTTTACCCGACTCGTTGGGCTAGCTATCTACCAGACTTGGGTGACGCCTAACGGGGTGTACTGGTTCGGGTCAGCAAAAGTCAAGATCACATAACCGCCTGGGTGTGCAGCTGCTTCTTCAATGAGTTGCGCTCCGGTCACATCGATAAAACCGTCTATGCCCTGGTAGAGCGAATCTTCCTCGGTTATCACCCACCACTGATCATTGGGCACCACCTGGTCCAAGACGGCCCCCACACCAATCTGGCTGGCCAGTAGTGTCTCTTCGTGGCTTAACTGCAAGTGCACATATCCCTGCCCTGGTTCAACTCCAATGGCAGCGGCATTGCCCGCATAGGCCAACGAACCTACCGCTATTGCCCCTGTCATAGCTGAGACAGTAAAAACATTCTTAATGACACCCATGGTTGCCCCTATCGTTAGATTTCATTCCACCTGAGCCTAGCACTGAAAGTAGTTTACGTCTCTAACTTATACCCCAGGCCTCGAACTGTCACCAGGTGAACCGGAGAAGCCGGATCGGCTTCAATTTTTGACCGCAGGCGTTTAACGTGGACATCGAGAGTTTTTGTATCCCCAACATAGTCCGCTCCCCATACCCGATCAATGAGTTGGCCGCGGGTAAGAACCCGGCCACTGTTACGCATAAGATACTCAAGAAGATCAAATTCCTTGAGCGGCAAAGTAATTACATTACCATTAACCGAAACTATATGACGCTCAACATCCATCCGCACCGGACCTGCCTCCAGCACTCCATCATCAAGATATAAATCTGACTCCCCCTCCGCTCCGCGACGTAAAACTGCTCTGATTCGCGCAATCAATTCTCGGGCCGAATAAGGCTTGGTGACATAGTCATCCGCCCCCAGCTCAAGACCAACAACCTTGTCAATCTCACTATCCTTAGCCGTCACCATGATAATAGGAACCGAAGAACGAGCGCGAAGCTGCTTGCAGACCTCAGTTCCACTCATCCCGGGAAGCATGACATCAAGTAACACAATATCTGCGCTTGATCTATCGAACTCCGATAAAGCAGAGGGACCATCAGTAACAACAATCGCTTCGAAACCCTCCTTCCGCAACAGGAAAGCCAGCGGATCAGCTAACGATTCCTCATCCTCAACGATCAGCACTCTAGTCACCGATTAGCCTCCAATTCTTTGTTGATATTCTCATCATTTTCTGTATGCACTGGGATTGATAGCGTAAAAGTTGATCCAGTCCCAGGCTGGCTCCACAATCTGATGCTGCCATTATGGTTTGCAGCAACATGTTTCACAATCGCCAAGCCCAAACCTGTTCCACCAGTAGCACGGGAACGCGCCTTGTCTACTCGAAAAAATCGTTCAAAAACTCGCTCTTGGTGTTCCCGTTCAATTCCGATACCACGATCAGTCACCGCAATTTCGACATTGCTGTCGCATAATTTTCTACTCAAGGAGACTGGAGAGCCTTCTGATGAGTAAGCAATGGCGTTGGAAACTAAATTAGTAATGGCAGTCACAAGTAGGGTCTCATCGCCTAGTACTTCCAACCCGCTCGGAGCATCTGTCGTGACGGATATGCCACTCGTGTCCGCAGCAAGCTGGGATCGCTTTAATGCCTCGTCGATAATCTCATCGACATCGACAACGTCTAAATCAGGAAGCTTTTCGGCACCTTGCAGGCGCGATAATGCAATTAGTTCGCTCACCATATTCCCCAAGCGGCGAGATTCATTGAGTACCTGTTTACCGAAATGTCGAACAATTTCGGGGTCATCAACTGATTCCAATAATGCTTCGGCCAATAGCCCCATCGCACCCACCGGAGTTTTCAGTTCATGGCTTACGTTGGCGACAAAATCTCTTCTGGTCGCTTCCATCCGTACTTGTTCGGAATCATCATCAGCAAAAATCACAACAAATCGTCGGTCTTCATTACTTAACCGACGTGCAACCCCCCGCACGGCAATACCAGAACGAGCAGGGGCCTTCGCTTTTATACCTAGGTCAACTTCAACATCTCCCCCAGTGGCGAGGACTTGTTGAGCCGCTACCCAAGCCCGATCATCGAGTAATCGATTACGTACAAGACCAAGTTCTTCGGCCCTAGGGTTAACCAAAACAACATCACGATGTTGATCCACCACGGCAATACCACTACTGGACGCCAAAATGATGAGATCAAGCACCTGAGACATCGTTAGACCAGCATGTTCAGCCTGCCGCCGCTCGTATCGAGTGTGCAGCCGCGGAATCAATACCCCACCTACCAGATAGCCCACAAACCCGGCTATCACGATAAGAGGCATCGCCTCCAGAATGCTCACACAAGGAGCGTACGCATAGAAAAATCTGAGCTAATGCTGAGTACACAGATTTGCCCAGACTTCACTAAGCACGAAGACAATGTTCCAATTCCGTTTACCTTGTGTTAGCCGAATCTGTGCTGCAGCTATTAGGGCAGCGGTTACTTTCCACCTTGATTAGCCACCGCAGCCGCACCAGCGGCGGCAGCAGCAGGATCAAGATAAGTCCCACCAGCTACGATTGGCGCCACCTTTGCTTGTGCCAGGATTTCCAGGTCGTAGCGTAGTGGAATACCCGTGGGAATATTTAGTCCAGCAATATCTGCATCAGAAATACCATCGAGATATTTCACCAACGCTCGCAGTGAGTTCCCGTGGGCAGTAACCAAAACCGTCTTACCTTCCTGCAAATCCGGCAAAATAGTCTGTTCAAAATAGGGAACAATGCGCTGAACTACATCAGATAAGCATTCGGTTAACGGGCCCCCACCTATGTCCGAATAACGTGGGTCAGCGTCTTGGCTGTATTCGCTACCAGCTTCAATCGCTGGTGGCGGGGTATCGTAACTGCGCCGCCACAACTGGAACTGTTCCTCACCGTATTTGGCTTTGGTTTCAGTCTTATCTAAGCCTTGCAAAGCACCGTAGTGACGCTCATTCAACCGCCAGTCCCGCACCACTGGAATCCAAAGTCGATCGCAAGCATCAA
This sequence comes from Mycobacteriaceae bacterium, assembly GCA_051646185.1. Taxonomy (GTDB): domain Bacteria; phylum Actinomycetota; class Actinomycetes; order Mycobacteriales; family Mycobacteriaceae; genus JBOFCS01. The sequence goes on from JBOFCS010000085.1 coordinate 8,251, forward strand.
GAGCTATGTGGGCAGTATTGATGGCTCTACGAAGGAAAGAGGTGTAAAGAATATCGGGCAGTACCCCCTGCTCTTTGAGCAATTCACCACCACGCCAGGCTTCGGACATCCCTTTATCTGTGAGAGCTACATCCACCCAACCGGTAAAAAGATTTTTGGCGTTCCATTCACTCTCGCCGTGGCGAAGTAACACTAAGGTTCCGGTACTCATAGGCGCTAGTTTAGGTGTTCGATTTATGCCAAGAAAGCAGGGCTCTGAAAGTAGCGGAAACTTTTCCCTTCATACTTTTGCTATGACTGAGTTGCCTCCTGCATTTTCCGCCGGATCAGACCCTACTGCGCGATCCGAAGCTTTACATCACCCACTAAAGGCCATGCGGGGACGCGACCCACACGAAAATAACAGAACTGCAACATCTTTAGAACTTTTATTTGATCTTGTTTTTGTTGTTGCTTTTGGTGTTGCAGGATCACAATTTGCTCATTTAATAGCGGAAGGGCATTACTACTCAGGAATTCTCGGATTCAGTTTTTCTATGTTTGCAGTATGCTGGGCTTGGATCAATTTCAGCTGGTTTGCTTCGGCTTACGATACCGATGACTGGCTTCATCGACTCGCAACTATGGTGCAGATGGTAGGGGTACTGATTCTCACACTAGGCCTGCCTGAGGTCTTTCATTCGATCGACGAAGGGGTCCATGTCCGTAATGAAGTGATGGTGGCCGGCTATGTAGTTATGCGGGTAGCCATGGTTTTCCAATGGTTACGGGCAGCAAAACAGGACCCAGAGCGACGAAGGACCTGCTTGACTTACGCAATAGCAATTACTATCGCTCAGTGCGGATGGGTTGGCGTTATCTTTGTGCCGGCCACTGTCACAACGACTCTCTGGTTGGCAGCGGTACTGATTATCTTGGAGTTTGCCGGTCCCTATATAGCGGAAAATCGGATGGGCGGCACCCCCTGGCATCCACATCATATTGCCGAAAGATATGGCTTGTTAGCTATTATCGCACTTGGCGAGGGTGTAGTGGGGACCGTTCAGTCACTGTCAGCCGTTGTCGAAATTGATGGGTGGAGTGCCGACTCCATCCTTGTGGGCATCGCTGGCATTGGTCTCACTTTTGGCATGTGGTGGGTATATTTTTTGGTACCCACTGGTGAAGTACTTCACGAACACCGTTATCGCGCCTTTATTTTTGGTTACCTGCATATTGCGGTTTTTGCGGCAATCGCCGCTACCGGCGCCGGCTTGCATGTTGCAGCGTATTTTATTTCCCACGAATCGCATCTCAATGAGGTGCAGACTGTTCTTACCGTTGCTATTCCAATTGCTTTATACATGACTTCCGTATTTATCTTGTACGGCCTTTTAGTGCAGCATTGGGATTTTTTCCACCTGCTGATGATGGGTCTTGTGCTTGTTGTTCTAGCCTGTGCTGCCTACCTGGCTGCGATTGGACTGGGGATGCCTGCCTGTTTGATAGTAGCTATGTGCGCACCGTTTGTTACTGTCATCAGTTTTGAAATTTTTGGGCACCGGTACGCCGCTACTGGCATGGAACGAATGCGCAGTACCGGCGCCTCAGCGTCTTAGCGGGGAGCCATTCTTATTGCACCATCAAGACGAATTGTTTCACCGTTAAGCATCGGGTTTGACACAATCGCCTCAACTAAATGGGCATATTCCGCTGGGTCCCCAAGCCGACTTGGGTGTGGCACCTGTGCCCCAAGTGATTTTTGAGCCTCTTCGGGCAATGCCCCTAGCAACGGGGTCTTGAAAAGACCGGGGGCTATGGTAACGACCCGAATAAAATATGAGGCTAGATCACGGGCAATCGGTAAAGTTGCACCAACCACACCACCCTTTGATGCTGAATAAGCGGCCTGACCAATCTGCCCATCAAAAGCCGCGACTGAAGCCGTATTAACAATCACCCCGCGCTCACCGTTTAGCACCTCATTCTCCGAGATTGCCAAAGCCGCAAGTCGAATGACATTAAAGGTTCCAATCAGGTTTACCTTAATAATTTTTTCAAAATCAGCTAATGGAAAAGCCCCTTTTTTGCTAACCGTTTTAATAGCGTTACCAATGCCGGCACAGTTAACTGCGATCCGCAGATTATGCGTCTCATTGGCAGCTTTTATCGCCTCAGCAACAGCTGCTTCATCAGTGACATCTGCTGGACAAAATTGAGCGCCAACCTCTTGGAGCGCATCAGTATTTGCCATTGGCAGATCAAGAGCAGTGACCACGGCACCTGCAGCGCTTAACCGACGAACAGTGGCAAGACCCAGCCCTGATGCGCCACCGGTAACCAGTGCATGTACTCCAGAAATCTCCATGTGTACCCTTCCATAACTTTCCTTAGATGTTAACGGTCATTCGCACTGTATCTAATGTCAGGTAAAGGCTGCACTAGCCCCTAAGATCAACCAATCAAATACTGATATCACTCTTCGTATCTGTCCGAGAGCAATTCCACCAATCCAATGGCGGTCTCAGGGGCAGCTACACAAGTCTTGAGCATTTCTACATAATCCTGAATGAGTAATGAAATCCGACTTTCATCAAAAAGGTCGGTAGCATAGTCAAATTTTATTTTTAAACCAGCGGGCCTACCATCTGTAGAACTAAAAATTGTGACACTGATATTAAGATCGTAAGGCATTGTGCCATTTCCGATTTGACCACCACTAATTTGTAAACCAGGCAATTCAAGCTCTGGCATAACAAAATTCAACATATTAAACATCACTTGGGTGACCGGTCGATACGCTGTGGGAAGTACCGGTTCCAGTGCATCCTGCAACGGCCTAAACGGTACGTCCCAGCATGAAAATGCTTGCAAATCTACACTACGAACATCCTCCAGAAAATCGTTTAACGATTGAGCAGTGTCCACCCGAGTACGTAAGAACAACGGGGTTGAGAAATTCCCAATCATATTCTGCACCGCAGGATCTTCTCTACCCGAATGCGGGGTACGGATGACAATATCTTTGGTTATACCTACCCTAGAAAGCACTGCAGCTAATGCCGCGTGCATAACGATGAACAAGCTCGACTGCTTACGCAAAGCGAGATCGACCAATTCCTCATGCGTTTTAGTATCAATCGTGCAATCAAAGCTACCTGCCTGATAACTTGGCTTGTTCGGACGAGGACGATCGGAATTGAGCTCAATAACTTTGGGGATACCCCTTAATTCTTCTAACCACTTGCTGAGCAACCCTGCGGCACGTGACGTGGGTTCAGAAACATCACCGTTAACCTCCCAGACCCACTGCGCATAATCTGCATACTGAATCTCTAGCGGAGCCCACTCCGGTTCTTGTCCATTCGACCTTGCTATATATGCGGTCATTAGATCTGTAAGCAAAGGCCCTGAAGAGGCACCGTCGGCACTTATATGTTGGGTCACTAAACCTAAGACATAATCATCATCTCCCAACCGGAAAAGCTTAACGCGCAACGCAATATTTTTCTCCAGGTCAAACAGTTCACTCGCCATACGCTGAAGTTCTGACATAAGGTCTTGCTCACTAATATCTGCGCTAGGCAGTTCTGGCAGAGCTTGTTCGGTCGGAATAATCACTTGGAAAGGCCCATGTTCATCCTGCGGATACCTGGTACGCACAACCTCGTGTCTATTAATAATATCTTTGATTGCTAACTCAATAGCAACTACATCAAACTTCCCTTGGAAGCGAAGGTAAAGAGCTAAATTCATTCTCCTACGCAGCACATCGGATTCATCTTGATCATCCGACCAGAATTTATGTTGTTGCCATGAAAGTGGTATTCGGTCAAGGCGAACACCACGGCGTAATCTTGTGGTAGCTCCTGCAGATACGTCAGTGTTATTGAGCTCTTCTTCCACTCTGCTTGCTAATAACTCCACACTTGGTGCATCGAAAAGCTCTCGAACACCCAATGAAATCGCGAAAGCTTTATTAGCTTCACCTATTAAACGGGTTGCCAGTAAAGAATTTCCACCTAGATCAAAGAAATTTCCGTGTAGCCCAATACACTTCTGACCTAGGATCTCAATAAATATTCCCTCAATCATTCTCTGTGTATCTGTCACTGGCTCAACATAATCAGAAATCTGTGCCGACCAATCAGGAAGCGGAAGGTTCTCTGTATCAATTTTCCCAGAAGGGGTGAGTGGCACCCTATCGATTAGGACGACAGCTGAAGGAATCATGTATGCGGCAAGGAAGTCTCTAGCATAATCACGTATGACTCTGGTGTCTAGTTTTTCATCATTTTTACCCACAAGATAACTTACTAATCTATCAGTTCCTTCTGAAATAACTTTTGTTACAGAAAAATCCACACTTGGGTGCCGCATAAATACTGCATCAATCTCACCTAGTTCAATCCTGAAACCACGAATTTTTACCTGCTGGTCGCTCCGCCCAGCATAAACAATTTCCATCGGACCGAACGCTGTCCAGCGTACCCGATCTCCCGTACGATACATCCGGGAATTGCTTCCTCCAAAAGCATTCATAGCAAAAGGGTTAGCAACAAAAGTACTAGAAGTAAGTCCAGGACGATCTTGATAACCAAGGGCAAGCCCCGGACCAGCGATATGCAAATCACCAATAACACCCCGGGGCACCGGGCGCATCGCATGATCCAAAACGTATACTACAGAACCTATTATCGGTTTTCCAATAGTAATAGGAAGATGTGGAGACATAGCCTCACTCATCGTTGTAACGATAGTAGTTTCCGTTGGACCATAAACATTAAGCATCCGACGCCCACTAGACCACCTTCCCACCAACTCCGGCGCCCAGGATTCTCCGCCAATGGCAATAACCTTAAGCACCGGCAATTCCTGGGGATTCATAGAGCCAAGAGCCCCTGGAGTTATAAATGCGTGAGTTACATCCAATTCTGACAAGAATGTCGCAAGTTCGACTCCCCCGTAAATAGTTGTTGGAGCAATAACCATTGTCGCACTAGCCCCTACCGAAAGTAACAATTCAAGCATTGATGCGTCAAAACTTGGCGAAGCAAAATGCAAAACTCGTGATTGTTTTTCAACTTGATAATTATCTCTTTGTGCTGCAGCAAGATTAGATAGACCAGAATGTGGAATAACTACGCCTTTTGGCTTACCTGTAGATCCTGATGTATAGATCATATAAGCCGGTTGACTTACATATACTGGGCGTAACAACTCATTATCATGCAACCGCGCATGAGACTGTACTGCCACTTTTCCGGTTAATTTCAGATTGTCGAATACTATCCACTCAATACCAGTAGGTAGTTTGTGAACCGAGGACTGTAGTGCTAGTCCCTTACTCGCCTTCGAATCACTGATCATATGAGCAATCCGATCAGTTGGATACAGAGGATCAACCGGAACAAATGTGGCCCCAGTCTTTGTGACCGACCATAGAGCAATTACTGATTCTATCGATCGTGAAAAACTCAAAACTATGACATCGCCCGATCCCACTCCCTCTGAAATTAGCAAACGTGCAATCTGATTTGATCTTTCGTCTAGTTCACGATAGCTAACCTCACTCACGCCGTCAGTTAAGGCTATCCCTTCCGCATTTATCTCCACAGCCGCAGCAAGAAGATCAGCTAACTTAGCCTTCGCTAAAGTTGGTGCACCTGAATTGCCAATAACAGTGAGCAGGTCCAGTTCCTGCTTAGTAAGCAATTGAATCGAGGAATTTGGCATATCAGGATTCTCTGCCAATAAGGTAAGCACAAGGTTGAGGCGATCAAGGAAAAGATGTACTTGATCAGAATCAAACACATCGCCAAGATATTTCAACTCAACGGTAAGCGCATCTAGACCACGCTGAGTAGCAGTTAACGTGAGCGGATAGTGTGACCCATCTGTTGCTTCAACATCAACAATGCGAATACCATCAATATCACCAACAGCAGCAAGCTCATCTGTGTCCATTGGATAGGATTCGAATACCGTTAAAGTATCAAATAGAGCCCCTGCACCAATGCTCTTTGAAATATCAGCTAAAGGCACATGCTGATGGTCAAGCAAGTTTGTTTGTTGCTCTTGCAGCCGCGTAATGGACTGTCTAAATGTATCTGCTGGAAAAAGTTTCACTCGAACAGGTAGCGTATTGATGAATAGGCCAATTATCGATTCAACGCCCGGAATCTCAGGTGGACGACCCGATACTGTTGTACCAAATACCACGTCCCCAGTTCCAAGAATTCCGGAAAGAACTGTTGCCCAAGCCCATTGAACAATGGTATTCAATGTCACCGCTTCAGAGCGGCAGATTGTCAATAACCGCTCCGTTATACTTGACGATAGCTCAAGTTTTTCACTACTGAAAATGTTATTCGCACGTGATCTATCCTCCGAAGCGACCAGTGCTGCATCCTCGCGACCAGAAAAAACTTCAGACCAGACTAAGAGCGATTCTTCAATATCTTTCTTAACAGTCCATTCAACAAAACTTCGATATGGATAGACCCTTGGAAGTAAAGATGAATCCGCTTTGGTTGCGTAGAGTCCCAACAAATCTTTCATCAGCAATGGCATCGACCAACCATCAACTAAAACATGATGGAATACGATATTAAGTCTATACTTTTGCGTCGTTAATTTCTCAAGCAAAAACCTTACTAACGGCGGCTTATTCATCGTAAACGGTTGGGCTAGCTGCAAGCGGAGGCAATCGTCAGGTTGTTCTTTATATACCCAAGGAACGACAATATTGTCGATGACAAGTTGAACTTCGCTCTTCCCTTCTGGATATGCAGTCCGTAGGTTAGGGTGCCGATCAATGAGAGCCTGAGCAGCTTGCCGCATACGCTCAATATCCAGATCTCCCTCGATAATAAGTGCGAGTCGTACTGCATAAATATCAGTTTCATTCTCTTGCACAAGCATAGCGTGGAAAAGTAGGCCAGACTGTAATGGCATAAGTGGCCATATATCGGAAATATTGTGGTATTGGGTTTCCCAGTTGTTTATTTCTTTCTGGGTGACCGGCACTAAGTCGATGTCTGAAGGAGTAAAGCCACTTCTGCCTAGTTCAGTTATATGACTATTCAGGGCATGTAGCGCTTGAGACCACAAACCAGCCAGTTCCGCAACATCATTATCGTTGAATACTGCTTGAGGGAAAGACCATACGGCAGAAAAACAATGCCCACCTTCCCTTGGTACAGCTGCAATGTTCAGCGTTAGTTCAGCGGTTGCTGGCATATCCGGGTCGAGACCAACATTAAGATCAAAAGACTCCGGTGCGGGTAAGAATCCCGTTCCAGACAACCCTTCGGGAACCTCCCCAACGCTGGTCCTACCTAAATAATTAAAACTAACTTGTGGATCAGAAAATTCGCTTAGCACTCCCGCTGTTGAACTGTTCATATGCCGCAAAAGTCCATATCGTGTTCCTTGCTCTGGAACAGAACGGAGCTGTTCTTTTATTAATTTTAGTACTTGCCCGGTAGCCATCCCACCAAGCATCGCTTCATCGAGATCTATCTGTAGATCATCATCAAACAAGTGAAGATGCACGGGGAACATGGTAGTAAACCAGCCCACTGTCCTAGTTAAATCAGCTCCAGGAATAAGATTTTCATCACGTCCATGTCCCTCTAATGTAAGTAGAGCCTCCGGATGACTCAGCCCACGATTACGACGCCACATAGCCAGCGCCAACACTAACGCAGCAACAAGACCATCTGAAGCACTGGCATTGTACCGTGCTGGCAGCTTTGTCAGTAATGCTTCAGTAACTTGTAATGGAATTTCTGACTGAATATGCCGCACCGTAGGCATAAAATCGACGCTCTTATCCAGACGTCGAGCTCCAAGAGTTGGATCTTTTCTATCCAAAATTTTTGACCAATAGTCAATCTGATTAACTGTAACCTTCTCATGAGCAGCCTCGTAGAGCGCTGTTGACCATCGCCGGTACGAGGTAGCCACTGGGCTTAAGTTAATCGGAAGCCCATTGCTAATTTGAGCGGATGCAATAGCGAAATCTGGTATTAATAATCTCCACGAAACACCATCAATAACAAAATGATTAGCGATAACTAGTAATCGGCTATCGCTACTTTCTATATTTCGGAACCAAACGAAGCGCAGCATTTTTCCTTCGTCTGGATTTAACTTACTAGCAGCATAATCAAGTGATTGTTTTGCAAGTCGGACAAAACTCGAACTAGACCATTCTAATTCGGTGAAAATTTCATCTACCAAAATTCCAGCGACGACTTCACCTGATTCTAAGATATGCAATGTTCTCGTATCACGATCAACCTTTGCACGTAATCCATCATGGTGATTTATGACTGCTTGAATCACTAAATCAAGATGCGTCCTTTCTGCACTTGCTGGTAATGCAAGCATGACTGCCTGAACAAACCTGCCTAAAGCTCCACCTCGATCAACAATCCATTGCGCCACTGGCGTTAGCGGAGCTTCACCTACTGCCCCACCTGCTAGCTCAGGTAAAGTAAATTTTTCGGTCTTGTCAATTTCTTGATCAGCCAATTCGGCGAGAGCTACAATAGTTTTTTTCTCGAAAATATCTCTAGGAGTAAGGGTTATACCTACATCCTTGGCCCGTGATACTAGCTGAATAGATAAAATACTATCGCCTCCTAGGGCAAAGAAAGACTCTTCTACGTCTATAACTTCTGCACCTAAGAGCTCAGAAAATATTCGAGAAAGTTCTCTCTCAGTCGCCGTTATTGCCACACGTCCAAGCCCACCTAATAACTCGGGGCTTTCCCAGGTAGGCACTGGCAACGCTTCCCTATCAAGTTTTCCGACCGGGGTAAGTGGAAGCTCTTCTAAAATAACAATTTTAGCCGGAAGCATATACTCTGGGAGTAAATTTTGAATATGTGCGGCTATGGCACCTTCTTGAGGAAGGGGCTGCCCCACAAGACCAGTGACATAAGCAGTAAGGTAGTCTTCCCTCGGACCATCTTTCCTGGCTATAACTACTGCTTGATGTACACTCCTATGGCTAGCTAACACAGATTCAATCTCTGCAGTCTCAATCCTTAGTCCACGTATTTTAACTTGAAAATCTGTGCGTCCCAAATACTCTAACTCACCATTGGCATTCCATCGAACTAAATCACCAGTTCGATACATTCGGTTCTGAGGACTTAATGGATCAGCCACAAACCGTGATGCGGTCAATGCGCCTAGCCCGCCATACCCACGAGCTAAAGCTATACTTGATAAGTAGAGTTCTCCTGGACTGCCCACTGGCACGGGCTGTAACCACCTGTCCAGAACCTGAGCTGTGAATCCCCTGATTGGCGTACCGATGGTCACTGATACCTGAGGTTGGAGACCGGCCTTCATGGTACCCATAATTGTTACTTCAGTAGGACCATAAGCATTTGCCATCAATCGGCTTGGTGCCCACTGCTCAATTAATTCTTGAGCACACTTATCGCCGCCAACCACTAATGTTGCTAATGTAGGCACCCTAAGTTGGTTAAGGGTGGCAAGCACCGGTGGCGTAATTATTGCATGAGTTACTTCATGAGTCTCAATGACCGATTCTAGTTCGGCTCCCGCATACGCTTGCGGAGGTGCGATCACCATAGTTGCACCTGACCCGAAAGCCATAAGAAACTCAAAAATTGATGCATCGAAACTTGGTGAAGATACTTGCAAAACTCTTGAATCTGTTTTAATAAAAAGACTTTCAGTGAGTTCACGTGAAATATTTGCTACCCCGCGATGACTCAGCTGTACACCTTTAGGCGTACCCGTTGTACCTGAGGTGTAAATTGTGTATGCAATGTTGTCTGCGCGTAATGGTCTGTTCCTATCGCTATCGTTAAGTATCTCGTCGGAAAGCGTCGATAGCTTTACGACCACTTCTGAGCTATCAACCGATATCCATTGCAACAAATTTGGCAATTTCGAATTATATTCTGAACTGGTTATCCCAAGGTCTGCATGAGAATCGCTAAGCATATGGGCAATTCGCTCGACAGGATAATAAGGATCGATAGGAACAAAAGCAGCTCCTGTCCTAATGACAGCCCACATCGCAACTATCATATTTAGCCCACGTGGCAGAGCAAGCGCAACCGTACGCTCTGGTCCTGCCCCTAGATCAATAAGGAAGCGTGCAAGTTTATTTGATTGTTTGTCAAGATCAGCATAGCTAAGACTGACAGCACCATCGATTACCGCTATAGCGGTACCGACCGAGATTGAAGAACTGAGAATATCTGGGAGCAACCTCTCAACGGTGGAACTTACTCCAGAACTCCATTGATGAAGTTGTTGACGCTCCTGTTTACTTGCGATATCAAGTTGATGTAGGACTATGCTCTCGCTTTCTGCGACTATAGCAAAAAGTTGATCAACACGATTACGGATACGATTAGCAATTTCGGCATCAAAAACATCTGATCTATACCTGAGATGGAACTCAAGTTTTGACTCATTATTGATACTCACAGCAAGAGTCAACGGGTAATGTGTTGCATCAGTTCCTGTTATATCTGTAACAGAAATACCATCAATATCTGTGCTAGCAAGCAGTTCCGGAGAATCCACCGGGAAGGACTCCAACACCGTTAAGGTGTCAAAAAGTGTGCCGAGGCCTACCTTGTTTTGCACATCGGCCAAACTCACATGATGATGGTCAAGCAGTTCAACCTGATGGTGCTGATTTTTCACCAACAGCTCATAGAGAGTTTTGGTGCGGTCTATCTGAATACGGACCGGGATCGTATTAATAAATAACCCGAGCATATTCTCAATGCCATCGACCTGAGCTTGCCTACCAGAGACTGTGCTACCAAAGACAATATCGTCAGATCCAGTCCAAGATGAAAGCACTAATCCCCAAACTGTTTGCAGTACTGTATTAATCGTTATTGAATGATCTTGAGTAAATCTAGTTAAACTTTTTGATGCTTCGTCAGAAATGACCCATCGTAAACTTTGTGAATTAATTTCTTCTACAACTTTTTCTAAAACATTTGGAGCTATAATAGTTGGCTGGGGTGATCCAGAAAAATAGTTCGTCCACTGCCGCAAAGTCTCTTGGTAGTCTTGTTCTTGCAACCAACGCAGAAAAGCGCTAAAGCTGGCCGAGTTTTCTAGTTTGGTGATGTCACCATTAAGTGCGTAGTAGGTGAGTAATTCACGAGTTAGCAAAGGCATAGACCAGCCATCAAGAATAATATGGTGGCCAGTTATTATCAGACTAAATAAAGATCGACCGTACTCAACCAGAGCGAAATTTATTAGATGTGGGCTAGTTAGATCAAAGCCTTCTCGTCTTTTTTCATGTAGTATGTTCTCAACGTCTTGTTGCCCAATGACCGATATCTCTTGCCATTGGACTTCAACGTCACCAATCACGACGCTAGTTGACGTACCGGACAGCTGTGAATAGGCTGTTCGTAAATTTGGGTTTCTATCCAATAATATCTGGGCAGCTTTACGCATTCTTCGACTATCAACCTCCCCAGCAAGATCGATTTTTAATTGCACAGTATAAACATCAGCACTAGCACCAGCAATCATCGAATGATATACAAAACCCTGCTGCAGAGGGGTCAACGGCCAAACATCAACCAGGGTTGGATAGTGCTTCTGCAGCTTCTCAAAGTTTTCTTGTTCCATGCGAATCAAATCAAAATCAGAAGCCGTTTTTTGCACCCGGCTACTATGCCGAGCCGCAGAAACTAATTTTGATAAAGCATTAAGCCATAACTGACCAAGATTATCTATTTCGGCTTTAGTAAATAGTGTAGTTGGAAAACCCAATCTTATCTTAAGAAGCTCGGTATTTTTGTCCAGCGATGTGATTGATGCGTTGATATCTAAAGCTGGCACTGCCATATTGGGGTCAGCTGTTCCAGATATATGCGTAAATCTTGGTTCAGGAAGCCAGCCTAAATTGACAATTTCCTCGGAGAAATTTTCTGCTGAAATTTTTCCTAGATAGTTAAAAAGTATTTCAGGAGTAACATCGTAGCTGGAACTCAAAGGCGGGGATTGCATATATTGAAGCTGACCAAAGCCAATGCCTGACCTAGGGATAGCTCGCAGTTGCTCTTTAAGTATCTTGGATATATTTCCGACTGTTGTCTCATCCCAGCTATTTTCATCAATACTGGAGCTACCTGGATCAAGCCTGGCCGGGTAGACAGAGGTAAACCAACCTACTGTACGCGATAAATCAGCACCGGGGAGAACATCGTCATCCCTGCCATGACCTTCAATAGTTATTACTGTCGCACTTTGATCTAGACCACGGGCTACTTTCCATGCATTTACAGCTAAAACCAAAGTTGCAATTAAACTTTCATTAAATGTTAGCCCAAAAATCCTATTAACATCGGATACCAGGCCATCAGTAATATCAGAACTTGCACTGACTGTAGTCACTCGAACGACACTTGCAAGATCCACCTGGGGATTCAGCGGGCGTTTACCCAGTGGTGTACCCGGACTGGAAATTACAGATTTCCAATATTCAGCTTCCGCACTAAGTACCAGATCAGGGATATTTTCTGCTAGCTCATGTGCCCAACGCCTGAAGGAAGTATTGACTTTATCGAGAAGCGGCTTTTCACCCTGACGTATAGCCGACCACGCTAATACAAAATCTGGAATCAGGATTCTCCACGAAACTGCATCTACTACTAGATGGTGTAAAACAATAAGTAAGTAATCAGATCCAGTCTCATCGGAGATCCAAACAAATTGAGTAACAGTACCATCTGTAGGATTTAGTCGGTTTGCCGCTTCATTAAGAGCCTCATTGATAAATGAGTCGTCAATTTCTGCTAGTGCAGATACTTTGTGAATAAATGGCTCTATGTCTACATAATCTTGAACTTCCAAAGTGTTTTCATCACGCCAGATAGCACGTAGCATGTCATGTTTAGATACAACTTCCTGGATTGTTTTACTGATTCCAGTAAAATCGATGCCCTCAGGAAGCCCTAACAATAAAGACTGACATACCCTAGGCAGTCCTGGGCTCCGCTGTTGCATCCATTGCATCACCGGAGTTACCGGAACCAGCCCAACCCCAGCGCCTTCTAGTTCCGCTGGAAGTACCGTGTTCTCAGTTTCACCTGCATACTTTGCCAATTCACAGACAGTACGGTACTCAAATATTTGTTTTGCAGTAAGCGCAATCCCTTGGGCCCGTGCACGTGAAACAAGTTGAATAGAAAGAATACTGTCTCCGCCTAGTGCAAAGAAAGAATCATCTACTCCTACCCGATCCAGGTTTAACATCTCAGAAATAATTTTAGATAATTTTATTTCAATTTCTGAGCTTGGAGCACGGTAGGTTGTTTTTTTGAAGATTGGGGTAGGTAAACTCTTACGATCAAGTTTGCCATTTGCACTCAGCGGAAATTCATCAAGGATAGTAACAAATTCCGGGACCATATATGACGGAACATGTTGCGAAACAAATAATTTTATGTCTTCGGTATCGAGTTTATTCCCCTCGCACAGCACATATGCCGAGAGATACTGACCGGCTGGTCCATCATCCCTTACTGTGGCGGCCGAGTTTGTCACGCCACTATACCGAGAAAGGACGGTCTCAATTTCACCAAGTTCAATCCTAAGGCCTCGGAGTTTTACTTGGAAATCACTGCGCCCCAGGTATTCAAGTTCACATTGTGCCGACCATCGAACTAGGTCACCTGTTCGATACATTCTCATTCCTGGTACAGGAGAAAATGGATCAGCAACAAATCGATCTGAAGTGAGTTCTGAACGACCAAAGTATCCTCGGGCCAACTGTACCCCTGATAGATAAAGCTCACCACGAACTCCGGGTGGAACCAATTTTAATCGTGAATCTAGTATGTAAACTTGGGAATTCCATACTGGCTTACCAATAGGAACGCTGAGAAGATCTTCTGCAGTCACTTGGTGCGCAGTGATATCAACGGCTGCCTCAGTGGGCCCATAGAGATTATGTAACTTAGCACTTAGCTTTTCATGGAACCTACGTGCAGTCTCGACAGGAAGTCCCTCGCCTGATGCAAAAACTTGTGTCAAAGAAGTACATTCTTTTTCTTTCAATTCTTCAATAAAAACAGTAAGCATAGAAGGGACAAAATGTGCAGTTGTTACTGCATATTTTCTTACTAAATCAGTGAGATACCTTGGGTCTTGATGTCCTCCGGGTGCAGCGATAACAAGACTCGCCCCTACTTGTAGTGGCCAAAATAATTCCCATACTGAAACATCAAATGTTGTAGGTGTCTTTTGCACCACAACATCTTCAGCCGAAAGTGGATACTGCTGCTGCATCCAAATCAAACGATTGACAATAGCTTCATGGCTAATTGCAACACCTTTCGGCTTACCGGTAGAACCTGAGGTAAACAGTAGATACGCCATATTTTGCACATGAGGAAGCCTTAAGGAACCCAAATTTATGTCTTGCTCAATGTTTTCGACCGCTATCTCAGAAAAATTTTGGTTGTCGGCAATATCGATTTTTGAGATATAATCCGGTAACCATTGGCCATCTGCTTCCCGAGTAAGAACAATTTTCGGCTTTGCCGTCTCTAACACATATATGGTTCGCTCAATAGGGTGATCTGGGTCTAATGGCAGGTACGCAGCACCAGCAAGTACTGATGCATAGATTGCTGTCAGTTGGTCTAGAGATCTACGCATTCCAATTGCAACAACACTCTCGATTCCAATGCCGTTTTTTATTAGTACTCGTGTTAACTCAATAACTCGATGCGCAAAATCCCGATACGTTAATGTGGCTGTGGTCTCACCTAAAGAGTCCACTTCAACAACGGCGATATGTTCTGGACTTTTCTGCACCTGGCGAATAAAAAGATCAGCCAAACTATCTGTGGGTATAGCAATGCTACTTCCTGAACCAGAATTGAGCAGAAGCCTGCGGTCTTCCTCACCTAAGAGATCGACCTCAGAAATAGCACGGGTTGGATCGTCAGCAAGGGTCTTAAGCATCGTCAAAAATGAAGCTATAATTCGTTCAGCAGTTTTTGTATCGAATAAATCTGTAGAAAAATTAAGTTGCGCACTAATACTTTCTGAAAGTTCGGAAGTCTCATTTGCAACTGTTAACTGCAAATCGAATCTTGAAATATTCGTTGGCTCAGGAAGAATTTCGCATTTTAATCCTGGTAACTCTAGCGACTGCGATAACTTATCCCCAAAATTTGCTGAAGTTAACATCACCTGAAACAACGGCGAATGCGACTGCACACGTTCAGGAGCTAGAGCATCTACTAGTCTTTCAAAAGGCAGATCTGCGTGAGCAAAAGCGCCCAAATCAGTATCACGACACAGTCTCATTAGTTCCACAAGTGTTGTCCCAACTTGCACTTGTGTCCGCAGCACTAGTGTATTAACAAACATGCCTACTAGTTCTTCCAAAGCGGGATGCTGCCTACCTCCAATAGGGCTGCCAATAGCGATATCAGTAGAATCACTGAGTCTGGCCAATGCAGCTGCAAGTGCAGTATGCAATACCATGAATCTGGTTACCCCAGATTTTCTTGCATCGAGCAAAATCTTTTCAATAAGAGCTTGTGAAATAGTAAAAGTAAGTGATTCACCACGATTGCTTGGAACCGGTGGACGAGGTCTATCTAGCGGTAATTCTAACGGGCCAGATAACCCTGACAGCTGCCTAGTCCAGTAGGAAATCTGTTGTGCAGCAATAGAAGATTTTTCCGATTCATCACCAAGTACTGCTTGTTGCCAAATTGCATAATCGGGATATTGGATTTCAAGGCTTTCCCATTGTGGTGCTGCTTGATCTTGTAACCGCGAAATATATGCAGTAAATAAGTCCTGAACAAACGGCCGTAACGATAAACCATCTGCACAGATGTGGTGGAGAACAATCGCAAGGACATATTCTTGAGCATCCAGTTTGAAAATTTTTACTCGTACTGGAACCTGTTGTGAAACATCAAATCCAATAGCTGATTGGGATAGTATTGTTTTTTCCCATTCAGATGGGATATCTTCAACCACTAAACCTGGATAGAAAGTAGAAATATCTTCAATCTGCTGATACGGTCCCTGCTCATCGCTCGGATACCTAGTTCTTAAAGCTTCGTGTCGGGTAAGAACATCGGACACTGCCTCTGATAACTCATCGACATTCACTTCGCCACTTAATCTGACAATCAAAGGCATCAAATATGTCGTTGATTTCACGTCATATTGGTTGAGGAACCACATGCGAGTCTGCGAAGGAGATAGCGGAATACGATTCGGGCGGGGCAATGCACGTAATGCTAGGCGCGGTGAGCCCGCTAATTGAGAACTTTCAATTATCGCAGCTAAGGCACGAACTGTTGGTGCATCAAAAATAGTACGCACCGAAAGATCTACTTCAAATGCTGCAGAAATTCTTGATACTACCTTTGTTGCATTAAGTGAATTACCGCCTAAATCAAAGAAATTAGCTGTAACACTTGCTAGCTCCATACCAAGGGTTGAAGAAAAAATATCAGCAATAAGTTGTTCTGCAAGAGATTCCGGAGCATTATATTCAGCCACTATAGACAGAGTGGGGGTTGGCAACAATTTACGATCAAGTTTTCCATTTGCATTTAGCGGAAATGAATCAAGTTCAATAAATGTCGCTGGAACCATATATCGAGGCAGTTGGCCTGCAACAAAATCTCGCAGTTCATCGGTGCCGAGCGCCAATTGCTCTCGCTCTGAAATATTCCGGGCAAAATAGGCGACGATGACTGCATCTGCATCAGAACCATGAACAATAACTGCTGATTGAGCTACTTGCGGATGCTGTGAAATAGCAGCTTCAATATCGCCTAGCTCAATTCTCAATCCTCGTACTTTAACTTGAAAATCTGTTCTACCAAGATATTCCAAATTTGGTCCATGATCGCCAATCACCCACCGCACTAAATCACCAGTTCGGTACATTCGGCTACTCACACCGCTAAGAGGATTTGCGATAAAACGATCAGCCGTTAAAGAAGGTCTCGATAAATAGCCTCGAGCAAGCTGCATGCCAGATAGATATAATTCCCCTGAAACCCCAATCGGCACTGGGTTTAATCGAGAATCTAGGACAAAAACCTCAGTATTCCACACCGGCATTCCAATCGGAATGCGAATATTTGCAATCTGATTAGTTTGGTAGGCAGTAACATCTACTGATGCTTCGGTCGGACCGTATAAGTTATGCAATTCAGCGGAGTGTCTCTGATGCCAAAGTGATACCACGTTAGATGTAAGTGCTTCACCGCTAGCAAAGACCTGGCGCAAGGAAGTACACTGCACTGCAGAATCTTCAGCGAGAAATGCGGCTAGGACCGAAGGTACAAAATGTATGGTCGTCACTTGGTATTTAAGTATTTCAGTAGTAATGCTTTTCTGATCAAGATGACTATCAGGTTGTGCAATTGCTAATCTGGCACCCACTTGTAATGGCCAAAATAATTCCCAGACGGATACGTCAAAGGTCACTGGAGTCTTCTGTAAGACTGTATCCTCAGAATTAATCGGGTAGGTGGTTTGCATCCATTGCAATCGATTTGAAATACCTGCATGTGAAACTGCGACACCTTTAGGTAGACCCGTAGAACCTGATGTAAAAATAATATATGCTGTGTTTTCGGGTCTAATCTGAGAAATTCGGTCACTATCGGTGACTGCTAGAGAGCTTAGCGCAGATATATCAATCTCATCTATAAGTAAAACTTTCTGTCCTTGAGGACGGAAATTATCTGCACTAGTCGACAGCACAAGTTGTGGACTAGCCGCCTCGAGTATTTGATTAATTCGACTTTCAGGATGTGAAGGATCTAGCGGCAGGTAAGCACCACCGGCAGTAAGAATGGCATAAATTCCTCTGAGAAGATCAATTGATCTTTTCATTCCAATAGCAACTACTACTTCAGGGCCAACACCATCATCGATAAGCTTCCGTGCAAGTTGATTTACTTGAGCCGAAAACTCAGCATAAGTGATTTTTTGCTCGCCTACTGAAAGAGCGATTAAATCCGGGGATAACCTGGCTTGTCTTTCAAATAATTGCACAAGGTTAAGTTTGTCAATTTCATGAAAAGTGTTATTCCACCGCTTAACAACAAGTTCTCGACCAGATACACCAAGTAAATCAATATCACCTACTGCTACTGTCGGATCAGATAAACCTTGCTCTAAAAGAGCAATAAATTGTTTACAAATTGCTTGTGCAGTAGAAGTTTTAAACAAATCAGTAGCGTAGATTAGTCTACCGTTAAGACCTACTTGATCACTAGATCCAGGGCTTAGAATAAATTCAAGATCTGTTTTAGTATACCCGACATCGATCCATTCTCCGGAAATTTCCATTCCATCTAAGAGAATGGGGGAGTCAATAAGATCTGCAAATCCCTGTGCATTCTGCACAATAAGCGATACCCCAAACAATGGGTGTCTGGCTGTACTTCGCGCCGGATTGACCGCCTCCACAACTCGCTCGAAGGGAGTATCTGAGTTATCAAATGCGAGAAGATCACGCTCCCGGCACTGTTGCACCAACTCTGCAAAAGTTACCGAGGACCCCAGAAGGGTTCGCAGCACCACAGTATTAACAAACATTCCAACTAAACCATCTAGTTGTGAACTACCCCGGCCAGCCGTCGCAGTACCGATCGTAATATCTTCGTTGGCGGTAATTTTTGCTAGTAACGCAGCTAATCCCGCATGTAATACCATAAATTCGGTTACATTTTCTTGCTGCGCATAGACTTTTAGCTTAGTGAATAGATCTGAACTTAGATTAAACTCAACAGTTTCACCACGCATAGACTGGACCACCGGACGTGGAAAATCCGTTGGCAGTTCAAGTTGTTCCGGTGCACCGTGAAGTTCAGAACGCCAGAACTTAATCTGAGCTGCTGCCACACTCTGCGTATCGTCAAGTTCCCCTAGCCATTTTCGCTGCCACAGTGCATAGTCACCATACTGAATAGGCAGTGGCTCAAGATGTCCAGACTGGCCTGAAACTAATGCAGTATAAGAAGTAATAATATCGTGAGCCAACGGCCCCATAGACCAACCATCGGCAGCAATATGGTGCAGCACAAGCATAAGTACATAGTCTTCACCTGAGTCAACAACCGGAAGTAACGCTGACCTAATTGGTATTTGTTTTGTTACGTCAAAGCCGCGAGATGCAAAGTTGAGAAGCGCAGTATGTACTTTGTCTTCTGAGTCAGCTTCGGTAATAATGGTAAATTCGAGTTCTAGCTCCTCAGGAGACAGGACTTGCTGGAAAGGTCCATCAGGTGCATCAGGAAAGATTGTCCGCAAAATCTCATGACGTTCAATAACAGCCCCGAGCGCCTGCTTCATTGCTTCATAGTCAATTCGGCCACGAAGCCGAAGAGCAAGCGGAATATTGTAACTTGGAGAGTGAGGATCAAATCTATTAAGAAACCAAATCCTTTGTTGTGCATAGGACAATGGGATTTTATCAACTGATGTTCGAGAGACAAGCAAGGGTTGCGCTGATATTGCTTGTTGACTCGCCAATACTGCTGCAAGTTCTTTAACTGTGGGATTTTCAAAAAAAGTTCGTACTTGTACCTGTTGACCAAAAGCTTCACCAATGCGTGCAACCACTTGCGTTGCCGATAAAGAATTTCCACCGAGTGAGAAGAAACTGGAGGTGGTGCTTATTTTTTCATAATTCAAAATATCTGAGAAAATTTTTACAATTATTTTTTCTTGCTCATTTTCAGCATCATGAAATTCTTCTTCAAGAACGGAAAGTCCTGGTTCAGGCAAAGCTTTACGATCGATTTTCCCAGCTGAACTAAGTGGCATTTCATCAAGGATGACTACGTAGCTTGGAACCATGTACTGCGGCAGTTTTTCAGCGATTTTCGCCAATAGTTTTGTTGGTTCAATCTCCGCACGATTTTCTGGAGTTGAAACAACATATGTTGTCAATGCTGTTTCTTTATTATTCTGTTTATGCCCAATCGTTACCGCAGATTCTACCGATTCTAGTTCGATGAATGCCTCATCGATTTCACCGAGCTCAATGCGGATACCGCGCACTTTGACCTGCTGATCCGACCGCCCAAGAAACTCAAGTTGATTAGTTGATGTCCAACGTACAACATCACCAGTACGGTACATTCGTTGCCCGGGAGAACCCGTTAATGCCGCTATAAATCTACTCGCCGTGGTTCCTGTTTGATTTCCATATCCACGCGCTAGGCCAGGACCAGCAAGATAAAGTTCACCAATACTTCCAATGGGAACTGCAGAAAGATTATGGTCGAGAACAAATATTTCGAACCCTCGCACTGGACCACCAATATCTACCTGTTTTCCTACCGCAAGTTCAGCACTTATTGTTGCCATAACTGTTGTCTCAGTGGGGCCATAAGCATTGACTAATCTAAGTTTTCTCGACCATTTTTGGACAAGGGTCGGAGGACAAACATCGCCTGCTACAAGAACAGCTTCTAGGGATAGGTCCGCATTTTCATTCACTGTTGCTAATACCGCTGGTGCAAAGAAAGCATGGCTGACCCGGTTATCTACTAACAATTGGGTCAACTCTTCGCCACCGATAATTTCCGGTGGTGCAATAACTAGTGCAGCGCCGGTTGCATGAGCCATTAATATTTCAAAAAAGGCTGCGTCGAAACTAGGTGATGCTCCGTGGAGTACCAGAGATTTTTCCGTAACACAAAGTCTATCTCGCTCTTCTGCAGCAAGGTTTCTTATCCCTCGATGCGTGACCTGGACTGCTTTAGGCCGACCCGTTGACCCTGAGGTATAAATGACATAAGCGCAGCTATCGGTGTGTACTAGTCCGTTACGTTCTTCTAATTGAATCCTACTACTATCTTTTAAATTATTGTTAATAAAGCAATTTGGATCATCAAGAAGAACTACTTCGGTTTCAAAATTAGTAAATGCGGAAGCTGAATTTTGGTCGCTCAGGACAAACATCGCATTGCTATCCTTGAGCATATAAGCGATACGGTCTTCAGGATACCCGGGATCGATCGGAACAAAAGCAGCTCCCGTTTTTATCACTGCCCACAACGCTATAATTTCGTTGATACTTCGAGGAAGTCCTATCCCGATGACTCTCTCAACACCAGCTCCAAAACGAATAAGATTTCTAGCAAGAATATTTGAATGCTCTTCTAGATCGGCGTAAGTCAATTTTTTCCCCAAGAAACTTATGGCAATATTATTGGGGTAAGAAGAGACTGTTTCCGCAAACAACTGCGGCAGTAATTCAGCAGGCATCGATTTAGGTCCGCGCGCTGGATATAGCACCAACTTTTCCGCAATTGATAGAATCTCAATATCCCTGATGCGAACTTGCGGGTCAGAAACCACTGATTCAAGGACAACTTGAAATCTATCTGCAATTGATTGAACCGTATCCGCGTTAAATAAATCGGTTGCATAGGTAAAGACGCAACTTAAGCCTCGCGCTTGCCCACTATCGGAAAATTCAGTAGCTATTCCTACATGTAAGTCAAATTTTGCTGTGTAAGTTTCTATTTCAGAAACAGATGTCTTAAGACCAGGGAGCGCAAGTCTGCTTGGTACAGGCTCATCTAAAGTAAACATCACTTGAAAAAGGGGCGGACGCGACGAACTATGACGGGATGAAAGACGGTCGACTATCTGCTCAAAAGGAACATCTGCATGTTCAAAAGCCGCTAAATCACCCTTTCGCACCTCTGCTAATAACTGAGCAAAAGTTTGTGCTCCATCTATATCGGTACGTAATAATAATGTTCCAGTAAACATTCCCACCAATGCTTCTAACATTGGATTTGTCCGACCGCCTATTGCCGTGCCCACCGCGATGTCCCTAGAACCACTGATACGACTAAGAGTGGTGACTAAAGCAGCATGCATAACCATGAAAGGTGTAACATGTTGATTCTGAGCTACTTTGGTTATTTCATGATATGAATCATGATCAAGTTTCACCAATACACTTGCCGCGCTGTAGCTAGGTTCTACCGGCCGTTGTCTATCAAACGGTAAATAAATTTCATCTGTTAACCCCGCTAGTCTTTCTTGCCAATAGTTAAGTTGAGAAGAAATAAGACTACTGGGATCTTCTGGAGAACCCAAAAGCTCGTTCTTCCAGACGCTGTAATCGGCAAATTGCACGGGCAGTGGTTCCCACTCCGGTTCTGCACCGCTAGTTCTAGCGGAGTACGCCTCAATTAAATCTGCAGCAAAAGGAGCTAACGACGCTCCGTCTGCTGCTATATGATGTAGCACTACCGCCAGGCAGTATCTATCTTCCGCCAGTCGATACAGACGTGCCTGAATCGGGATATCGGTCGTGACATCAATACCTCTGGAGGCGAAGGCCTCAGTAAGATTCTTGACTTCATCATCGTTAGCATCAATAGGCTCTAAAGAAAAATTGAGTTCCTTTACTTGCCGAACTTGTTGCCTCGGGCCATCCACCGATGCCGGGAAAATCGTCCTTAAGACTTCATGTCTTTGCAGGATATCGGTAATAGCAAGATTAAGTGAAACTACATCAAGATTGCCTTCCATATGTAAGGCAAAAGGAATATTGTATTGAGGAGATTGTGGATCAAACTGGTTTAAGAACCACATACGTTGCTGTTCAGGAGAGAGCAGTATGTCAACAACATTCTCTTTACGTTTTTCAAGTTTTGGTCCACTGCACAAATAGTTTTCTTGTCCAATCCATTCGGCAATAGTTGCAACTGTCCCTGTTGCAAAAAATTCCCGTACACCCATCTGAGTACTAAACGCTGAACTTATCCGCCCAACTATTTTAGTGGCTTGCAATGAATTTCCACCTAGCGAGAAAAAATCATCATTTACCCCAACTACATCGCATTGGCAGCCTAGGACATCAGAAAATATCCCTGCGATAAGTTGTTCAACTGGTGTTCGTGGTGCAATAAATTCACCGTCAGCATGCTGCTGCTGCGGTTTGGGTAGCGCCTTACGATCAAGTTTTCCACTTATACTCAAAGGAAATTCAGTTAAAAACTCAATGCTCT
>JBOFCS010000194.1:0-8118 GCA_051646185.1 Mycobacteriaceae bacterium
CAATCCGAGGACCCCGCAACGGATTTCCATTTGTCGGTGAAGGTTCTGCATTATTCATTGCCGGTGGTATTGGTATCACTCCGATATTGCCAATGGTTCGAGCTGCTCAAAAATCTGGGATGGACTGGCGTTTTATTTATGCCGGGCGATCAAAAGCATCAATGCCATTTCTTGATGAGATCGAGACCTGGGATTCCAGCAGAGTATTGATACATATTGACTCAGAGCAGGGGGTCATTTCAGGGGCAGACTTATTGAGATCAGCACCACAGGACGGGGCTGTGTACTGCTGCGGCCCGGTTCCCATGCTCGAATCTATTCGAGAAGAGTTCAGTACCTGTGCGGCAACAGCTTTGCTTTACGAACGCTTTAGCGCTGCACCTGTGGTTGATGGAAAAGAATTTGATATTCAACTCAACAGTACCGGTGAGATTTTAACCGTTCCAGCGGAAACTTCAGCTCTAGAAGCCATTAAGAAAGTAAAGCCCGCGGTTGCCTATTCTTGCCAACAAGGTTTTTGTGGAACATGTCGGGTAAAAGTGCTGTCAGGTACTCCTGAGCATCGAGAAAACAGACTTTCCCCGCAAGAGCAAGAAAACGAAATGCTTATTTGCGTGTCGCGTTCCGCTGGTGAACGACTAGTCATTGATCTTTGAGTTAACCCTAATAAGGAGTGTTGGCTATGTCGGTAATCCAAAGGTTTGTCCACAATGGGGAGATTGAACTTGCGGTTTTTGATTACGGAAATCCTGAAGCGGAAACCATAATTTTAGTTCATGGTTGGCCGGATACCCATGAACTGTGGACGCACGTTATTACACAGCTCAAAGAGCACTTTCACGTTGTTGCTTATGACAGTCGTGGTGCAGGTCAAAGTACAATTCCTGAGGATGTTGCCAGTTATACCCTCGATAAACTGGCAATAGATTTCTTTGCGGTTGCCCAGGCGGTAAGCCCAGAAAAGCCTGTTCATGTTCTGGCCCATGACTGGGGTGCAGTAGCGATGTGGGAAGCGGTATGTGAGCCGGAAGCTCAACATAGAATCGCCACGTACAGTTCGGTTTCTGGGCCCAATCTTGATTATTTAAGTAACTGGGCTAGACGTAAATTATTTAACCCTACACCAAAAAACTTGTGGTACTTAGCTTCTCAACTACTTGCTTCGGCCTACACTATCTTATTTCAAATTCCTGGGGCGGCAACATTGCCGTTAAAATTGTTTTTTTCAAAAAAATGGCCCCAATTTTTGGGGTTCTTTGACGGCTTAGATTCTCAATTGGTGGTTACTTCCTCAACTTTGTCTCGGGATATGGTGAACGGGCTAAAGCTGTATCGAGCGAACATCAGGGCCCGCTTAGCTAATCCGCGCACGCGGGTCACCAATATTCCGGTACAACTGATTATTAATCGTCGTGACCACGCGGTACGACCTTGCGGTTATGAGTATTACCATAAAAGTGCTGTGCATCTAGTTCGTCAGGAGCTTGACTCAGGGCATTGGGCCCCGTTCTCGCATGCAGCCGAACTTGCAAAAATAACGCGCAGCTTTATCAATTCTCAGAAAAAAACTCCTGAACTTTAATATGCATGCTTTAGCTCTCCAGAATGTCTGGGGACTAGCTACGACCCACTAAAATAGGGCCAAGACGAAATTAGATGGCTTTTTGGGGTGTCATGGAGTGGGTGCTGTCGGTATTACCAAGTAAGATGGTTGGGTAACAGACCGCAAGCCCGCGGTACGTTCCGCAGGATGGTCTTTGATAAGGCTAAAGATTGTTCTTGTGGACCCCGTACTGTGTGACGGTCCTATCGCAGGAGAAGGAGAGCTACCCAACTGTGGCTGGCCAGAAGAATGATGAGTCAAAGAGCGGAAACGCTAATTATGGTGCAGAGTCGATCACGATTCTTGAGGGTCTTGACGCTGTTCGTAAACGACCGGGAATGTATATCGGGTCGACCGGTGAACGTGGTCTGCATCATCTAATTTGGGAAGTTGTTGACAACTCTGTTGATGAGGCAATGGCCGGCTACGCATCAAAGGTAGAGGTCACACTTCTTGAAGACGGCGGAGTTCAGGTTGTTGATGATGGCCGCGGTATTCCGGTCGCCATGCATGCAACGGGTGTTCCTACCGTGGAGGTGGTGCTAACCCAGCTACATGCCGGCGGCAAGTTTGATTCGGACTCTTATGCAGTTTCCGGTGGTTTGCATGGTGTGGGTATTTCAGTAGTGAATGCACTCTCAACCAAACTTGAAGTAGAGATTGCGCGTGATGGTTCACATTGGTCGCAAACCTATGATCGCTCAGTACCAGGAAATTTGCACCAGGGTGAGCCGACTAAAGCGACAGGAACGACGGTTCGTTTTTGGGCCGACCCAGATATTTTTGAGACCACCCAATACAATTTTGAAACAGTTGCTCGGCGGTTACAGGAAATGGCCTTTTTGAATAAAGGGCTGACTATTACCCTTACTGACGAGCGAGTGACTGAAACTGAGGTCATCGATGATGTTGTTAGTGATGTGGCTGAGGCACCAAAAGCAGCAACTGAAGAATCCGAGGCGGAAAAACCGCATCGGGTAAAGAGCCGGGTGTACCACTACCCCGGTGGTCTAGTGGACTATGTCAAACACATTAACCGCACCAAACAGGCCATTCACAGCACAGTTGTGGATTTCTTCGGAAAAGGCGAGGGCCACGAAGTTGAAATCGCAATGCAATGGAATGCTGGTTATTCCGAATCGGTACACACTTTCGCCAACACCATTAACACTCATGAGGGTGGTACGCACGAAGAGGGTTTTCGCTCAGCGTTGACTTCTACGGTTAATAAATACGCCAAAGATAAAAAACTTATTAAAGACAAAGATCCGGCATTAACCGGTGATGATATTCGCGAAGGCTTAGCTGCGGTTATTTCGGTCAAGGTGGGTGAGCCGCAGTTTGAGGGTCAGACGAAGACCAAGTTAGGTAATACCGAGGTTAAGTCTTTTGTGCAGAAGTGTTGCAATGAGCAGCTATCGCATTGGTTTGAGTCAAACCCAGCTGATGCTAAAGTTATTGTAACGAAGGCAGTTTCATCAGCACAAGCGAGAATGGCAGCACGTAAAGCCCGTGAGTTAGTGCGGCGTAAGAGTGCTACCGATATTGGTGGTTTGCCGGGGAAACTAGCTGATTGCCGCTCGAACGATCCTTCAAAATCTGAAGTGTATGTGGTAGAGGGTGACTCCGCTGGTGGCTCCGCTAAAAGCGGACGTGATTCGATGTTCCAGGCAATTCTTCCATTGCGCGGAAAAATCATCAATGTTGAAAAAGCTCGTATTGATCGGGTCTTAAAGAATACTGAAGTCCAGGCCATCATCACTGCTTTGGGAACTGGTATTCACGATGAGTTCGACATCAGTAAATTGCGGTACCACAAGATTGTGTTAATGGCTGACGCTGATGTTGACGGACAACATATTTCAACTCTATTGATGACTCTGCTGTTTCGTTTTATGCGCCCGCTCATTGAGCATGGACACGTATATTTGGCAGCTCCGCCGCTGTATAAGCTCAAGTGGGCACGCACCGAACCAGAATTTGCCTATTCGGATCGGGAGCGCGATGTGCTCTTGAAAGCTGGTACTGAGGCCGGTAAAAAAATCAATAAGGACGATGGCATTCAGCGGTATAAAGGTTTGGGCGAAATGAATGCTAAAGAATTGTGGGAAACCACGATGGACCCTTCAGTTCGGGTGCTACGCCAAGTTACTCTCGACGATGCCGCTGCCGCTGATGAACTGTTTTCGGTATTGATGGGCGAGGATGTAGAGGCACGTCGGAGTTTCATTACTCGTAATGCTAAAGATGTTCGTTTCCTTGATGTCTAGTAGCTAAACCTCAATATCGATAAGACTTAAACGGTGTGCACGACGTTGAGCTTGTGTGAAGTACAACTAAGACGTTGAGCCGAGAAGAAGAAGGAACTTATGACCGACACCACTTTGCCGCCAAGCGAATCAGAAAGCGCCGGCGATCGTATCGAGCCGGTCGATATTCAACAGGAGATGCAGCGTAGCTACATCGACTACGCGATGAGCGTGATTGTTGGTCGGGCACTGCCAGAAGTTCGAGATGGGCTAAAACCAGTGCACCGTAGGGTGCTGTACGCAATGTACGACTCTGGTTTCCGCCCTGACCGTGGTTATGTCAAGTCGGCTCGTTCGGTTGCCGAGACGATGGGTAATTACCACCCACATGGCGACTCCTCAATTTACGACACCCTGGTTCGCTTAGCCCAACCCTGGTCATTGCGGTACCCACTAGTTGATGGCCAAGGAAACTTTGGCTCACCGGGTAATGACCCGGCCGCTGCTATGCGTTATACCGAAGCTCGACTTACTCCTTTAGCGATGGAGATGCTTCGTGAAATTGATCATGAAACAGTCGATTTCATTCCCAACTACGATGGAAAAACCCAGGAACCAACGGTTCTTCCCTCACGTTTTCCTAATCTGTTAGCCAATGGCTCTGGCGGTATTGCTGTGGGTATGGCCACCAACATCCCACCGCATAATTTGCGGGAACTTGGTGATGCTGTTACCTGGGCACTTGATAACTATGATGCCGATGAGGAAACCACGCTAGCGGCAGTTATGGAGCGGGTTAAAGGACCAGATTTCCCCACATCTGGTCTTATTGTTGGTGGCCAAGGCATTCAGGATGCATATTCCACCGGGCGCGGTTCTATTCGGATGCGCGGGGTGGTGGAGATTGAAGAGAGCAGTACCGGCGCAACCATTATTGTTATTACCGAGCTGCCCTATCAGGTAAACCCCGATAACCTGATCACCTCTATTGCCGAGCAGGTTCGCGATGGCAAACTTGCCGGTATTTCAAAGATTGATGACGAGGGCTCCGACCGGGTGGGTATGCGGATCGTTATTACGATCAAGCGTGACGCAGTTGCCAGAGTGGTATTAAACAATTTGTACAAGCATACGCAGCTGCAAACGAGCTTTGGCGCCAATATGTTGTCGATTGTTGATGGGGTACCGCGTACCTTGCGTCTAGATCAGATGATTCGGCATTACGTCAATCATCAGTTGGATGTCATCATCAGGCGAACCAGGTATCTTTTACGCAAAGCTCAAGAGCGAGCACATATTTTGCGTGGTCTAGTCAAAGCTTTGGATGCTTTGGATGAGGTTATTGCGCTTATTCGAGCCTCGTCAACTCCAGATGTTGCCCGTACTGGGTTGATGGAATTACTTGATGTTGACGAAATCCAGGCCGATGCGATCTTGGCCATGCAATTGCGCCGTTTGGCGGCTCTGGAACGTCAGAAAATCATTGATGAATTAGCGGAGATCGAAATCGAAATCGCTGATTTGGAAGATATTTTGGCTAAGCCAGAACGGCAGCGCAAAATCGTCAAAGATGAACTTGCCGTGTTGGTGGAAAAGTACGGCGATGAACGTCGCACCAAGATTATCGCCAATGATGGGGATGTTACCGATGAGGATCTGATCGCCCGCGAGGACGTTGTGGTCACGATTACTGAAACCGGCTACGCTAAGCGCACTAAAACTGATCTGTACCGCAGCCAGAAACGTGGCGGTAAGGGTGTGCAAGGGGCGGGTCTGAAACAAGATGACATTGTCAGCAAGTTCTTCATCTGTTCGACCCACGATTGGATTTTGTTCTTTACCACCAAGGGACGGGTATACCGTGCCAAGGCCTATGAGTTGCCTGAGGCTAACCGCACCGCTCGGGGCCAGCATGTAGCGAATTTGCTTGCCTTCCAACCAGATGAGCGCATTGCTCAGGTGATCCAAATCAAGTCTTATGCTGATGCCCCATATCTGGTGCTAGCCACCAAAGGTGGTTTGGTGAAGAAATCTAAGCTTGAGGACTTTGATTCCAATCGCTCTGGTGGAATTGTTGCAGTGAACTTGCGTGGGGAGGACGAGCTTGTTGGCGCCGTGCTGGCTTCGGCTGAGGATGATTTGCTGTTAGTTTCAGCCCAGGGCCAGTCCATCCGGTTCTCAGCTACCGATGAGGCTTTGCGCCCAATGGGCAGGGCTACTTCTGGGGTGCAGGGTATGCGCTTCAACGGAGAAGATCAGTTGTTGTCCCTCAACGTGGTTCGAGAAGATACTTATCTTTTGGTGGCGACTTCAGGTGGTTATGCCAAGCGCACTGCGATGGAGGACTACCCAGTGCAAGGCCGTGGCGGCAAGGGTGTTTTGACGATTCAGTATGACGACCGTCGTGGCACTTTGGTTGGTGCACTGATAGTTGATGACGAAACTGAGTTGTATGCCATTACTTCTGGTGGTGGTGTCATTCGTACTGCAGCAAAGCAGGTTCGTAAAGCCGGCCGCCAAACTAAAGGTGTGCGCTTGATGAATCTGGGCGAAGGGGACACACTAATAGCGATTGCACGAAATGCTGATGAAACTGATCCCGAGTCATCGGCCGGTGCTAGCACCGATGCTGATGGAGCTAAGGAGTCGTAGTGAGCACTCCCAATGAGCCAGCTTCGCTGGGGCAGGGGCCCGAAGCTGGCTCCGCCCAGCAGCGACCTGGCGGGTTACCTCGTCCTGCGGTGCCGCAGGGCCCTAAGGGTCCAGCCCCATCTCAAGGTGCACCTACCAGGCCTGGTGGGCCCACAGGTTCCCCTCCGTGGCAGCGTGGGGTGGAGAACCACCCGCAGGCGAATCCAGAGCAGCAGCGGGTGGCTCCGGCTCCGGTAAATCATGATCAGCTTGTTGCCGAGGCAACGCGGCCAGCTGCTCCTGCCAGTGGCCAGGTGTCGCCAATGGCAGCGGATGCTTCGGCAAAAACTGTGGCAACTCCGCGTCGGGATCCAGTGAAGACTGCTGTTATTGATGCGCCAACAAGAAATATTGCGCGTAATGATTTACCCAAAGACATGCCAGATCTTTCTGGGGTGCGTCACCCTGGTGCTGATTTGCCTATGGCAGATCTGGATGCGCTTTCCCGTCCGCGGCCTAGGGCTACGGTGAAAACGATTCAGAAAGGCCCATTGAGGGCCAGTATGCAGATACGACGGATTGATCCGTGGTCAACGCTGAAGCTTTCGCTTGTTGTTTCGGCAGCAATGTTTTTTGTGTGGATGTTTGCCGTGGGTTTGTTGTATCTGGTACTTGGCGGTATGGGTGTGTGGGATCGGCTGAACAGCTCATTCACCGATATGGTTTCCGATTCTGGTGGCGGCATTATTTCAGCCAGTAGCATTTTTGGCGGGGCTGCGGTAATTGGTGTGCTCAATATTGTGGTTCTTGCCGCCTTAGCGACTATGGGTGCTTTTATTTATAACTTGGCAGCTGATGTTGTTGGTGGGGTGGAAGTAACCCTGGCAGATCGAGACTGATTGTAAGCCAAGCCTTTGAACAGGCGGTTTGGGTGAAACACTCTGCGTACGGTAATCTCAGCGATCGGTTCAAGGGCCTATAGCTCAGGCGGTTAGAGCACCACACTGATAATGTGGGGGTCGGAGGTTCAAGTCCTCCTAGGCCCACACCTGACGCGGTAGAGAACGAGGTTGAAATATGAAATTCCTCGCCCTCATACTAGTGTTGGCAGTGACAGTCGGAACTGTGTTGCACAAGCGGCAACCTGGTGAAGTTTGGCACGAAGTTTTACCTCACAGATTGTTGTGAGTGAGGGGCCTTAGCTCAGTTGGTAGAGCGCTGCCTTTGCAAGGCAGATGTCAGGAGTTCGAATCTCCTAGGCTCCACAAAAGATAAAAAGCCACTTTCCTGATGGGAAGTGGCTTTTTTGTTAGGGTAGTGTGCGGTCAAGTCGTTTGAAAACCTGCTGTGAACTGGTATTTAATGGGTGAGGGAAAATTGGTGAAAAAAAGTTTGGTTTCCAGGGAACCAAACGGGGGTTTTCGGATTCTAATAAGGGTAGAGCGGTATGTAGAAGTTGTTTTTGTGGCCAGGAAGTATGATCCGTACCGGCGTGTCCGGAGGCTTCGTTACGTGACAGCTCCCTCCGGTTGGTGGGGCTGTATGTGAGCGTAGTGGAGTTCTTCAGCTTGGTCGGGGGGCAGGCCGCAGCAGTGGGTGTTGGGGTGTTCCCGGTTGTGCCAGGTGACCCATTCG
>JBOFCS010000108.1:0-4438 GCA_051646185.1 Mycobacteriaceae bacterium
GAGTATCGTGGGCAAGCTATTCGTGAAATGTCAATGGAAGCCCGAATGACAATCTGCAACATGTCCATTGAGGCCGGTGCAAGGGCCGGTCTAATTGCTCCAGATGAAGTCACCTATGAATTTATCAAAGGAAGACCTCATGCTCCGGTAGGGGCGGATTGGGATGCCGCAGTTGCAGCTTGGAAGCAATTACCTACTGATGATAATGCTATCTTTGATGAAGAGGTGCATATTAATGCCGACGGATTGACACCTTTTGTCACCTGGGGAACTAATCCGGCACAGGGTGTTCCATTATCCTCCACGGTTCCTGATCCTGCCGATATAGCTGATGAGGGTGATCGCCAAGCGGCGCTGAAGGCATTGGAATACATGGGATTGCAGCCGGGTACTCCGATTCGCCAGATTCCAGTTGACACAGTATTTGTTGGCTCGTGTACAAACGGGAGAATTGAAGATCTTCGAGCGGTTGCTGAGATATTGCGAGGTCGAAAGGTTGCCGATGGGGTTCGGATGCTTATTGTTCCGGGATCAATGCGAGTACGCGCACAGGCAGAGAAGGAAGGTCTTGGTGAAATATTTACTGCTGCCGGGGCACAATGGCGACAAGCAGGTTGCTCAATGTGCTTGGGAATGAACCCGGATCAGTTAAGTCCTGGTGAGCGATCTGCATCAACATCAAATAGAAATTTTGAAGGTAGACAGGGTAAGGGTGGTAGAACACACCTTGTTTCCCCTGCCGTTGCTGCTGCTACTGCTGTTCGTGGAACCTTCTCTGCCCCTGCGGACCTGGAAAGTTAGGAAACGATCATGGAAGCTTTTATTTCGCACACTGGCATCGGAGTCCCACTTAGGCGCTCAAATGTTGACACAGATCAGATTATCCCTGCGGTTTATCTAAAGAGGGTTACTCGAACGGGTTTCGAGGACGGACTTTTTGCCCGTTGGCGTACTGACCCGGCCTTTATTTTGAACATACCGCCTTATGACAAGGGCAGTATTTTGGTCGCAGGGCCAGATTTTGGCACTGGTTCTTCTCGAGAACATGCAGTCTGGGCTTTGTCTGACTTTGGATTCCGAGTTGTGATTGCTTCAAAATTTGCGGATATTTTTCGGGGTAACGCCGGCAAAGCTGGACTAGTCGCCGCGCAAGTTGCTCAACCTGAGGTTGAGCTTTTGTGGAAAATTTTAGAGGAACAACCCGGATTGGAACTTTCGGTCAATCTTGAAGATCGTACCGTGCATGCTGGAACGGTGGTGGTGCCCTTTGATATTGACGACTACACACGTTGGCGATTGCTGGAAGGATTAGACGATATAGGCCTTACGCTGCAGAAAGTCGATGCAATTGCGGCTTTTGAAAAGGCAAGGCAGTCATGGAAACCGGTTACTTTGCCAGCCCATATTGGTGGCGAAAACTAGAATTTTGCAAAGAAATTTTCCCGGAAATGGCAAATAAAATTGCGCCACGCCGAATGAAAATTGGCGCGCCGCTTGGATATTTGCCCCTTATAGGTTTACGGTATGTTGTAGTCGGCCTAAAGTGGGCCACAGGTTTGCGGAGGGATATTCCATGAACAAGGCAGAATTGATCGAGATCCTCACCGAGAGGCTAGATACTGATCGGCGTCAGGCAACTAACGCTGTTGAGCATGTAGTCGACATCATCGTGCGCGCCGTGCACGCTGGTGACAGTGTGACTATCACTGGATTTGGTGTATTTGAACAGCGTCGTCGCGCTGCGCGTGTTGCTCGTAACCCACGCACCGGTGAAACTGTGAAGGTAAAGCCAACTTCGGTACCGGCGTTCCGTCCAGGAGCTCAGTTCAAGGCAGTTATTGCTGGAACGCAGAAGCTCGCTGCTGATGGTCCTGCTGTTAAGCGTGGCGTAAATGCAGGCCCAGCCAAGAAGACTGCTGCGAAGAAGGCAGCAGTCAAGAAGGCAGCTGCTAAGAAAGCTGCAGTGAAGAAGACTGTTGCTAAGAAAGCTGCAGTCAAAGCACCTGCTAAGAAAGCTGCAGTGAAGAAGACTGTTGCTAAGAAAGCTGCAGTGAAGAAAGCAGTAGTGAAGAAGACTGTTGCTAAGAAAGCTCCAGTGAAGAAAGCAGTAGCGAAGAAGACTGTTGCTAAGAAAGCTCCAGTGAAGAAAGCAGTAGCGAAAAAGGCTCCTGCAAAGAAGGCTACTCGTCGTAAGTAACGAGTAAGTCTGAATCTTTTAAAGATCCGCTGCCTCGCGATATGAGGCAGCGGATCTTTTTATTGATTTTTTACTTCGCTACTTCTTTTTGTGTACCACAGGAAGTGGGCTATCAAGATGATCAGCAGCTACCAGCTTGCCCTTATCAAAGGACAATACCCACATACTAGCTTTACGGTTGCGCGCAGATTTTAGAGTTACTCCATCATGATTGGCCCACCATTGGGTGAGGTCAGGAATCACTCTGCCCTGGCTACAGATAACTTGAACTCCACTAAGGGTTGCTATTTCTTGTGCTCGTCGTCGGGCATCCTCTTTGTTATCGCGGTATCCCTCTTCCGATAGTAAAGGTTCCAGTAGTACCGCTACACCAAGTTCTTCGGCCAGGTGCTCAACGGTTTGTATGCATCGAGTTCGATCTGCTGATCTAACCTCGGTGGCACCAAAGGCTAAAAGTTGAGGCACAAGCGCTTCGGCCTGTGTACGACCGTTTTTATCAAGTGGGCGAAGGTAGTCGTTGCCCCGATACCGTTCGCTTCTTCCAGCTTTAGCATGGCGAACGAGCAGCACAGTTGTGGTATCAGCAGGTAAGGCTGTAAAAGCGTGCAGAACTTTACGATCAAAAGAGTAAGTAACTTTGCTAATCGCTTCAGCTGGGCTTAACCAAAGTAATTGATCAACTTCGTTATTGGGAGAAAATTTTCCAGATATAACGTGGGCATTCCAGTAGTCGACTCGTTTTTGCTGTCCGTCAGCAAGTTGGTAGTTAATCTTGGTAAGATAACGACCTAAATGACTGCGAAATCCAGTCTCCTCCTGAATTTCTCGAATTGCAGCGATCACTCCAGTTTCGCCAGGGTCCAATTTTCCTTTAGGGAGCGACCAATCGTCGTATCGTGGTCGATGGATGAGCGCAACTTCTATTTCAGCAGTGCTGTGTTTTGATTTTTGGCAAGACCAGCGCCAGAGGACAGCTCCTGCAGCAAAAATGGTTGATTTGGTGGGTTTTTCAGAAGTGGACACGCTTTGTCACTAACCTTTCGCTCACTCTAAGAGTTATGAGGCTGGGCTGCGATACACCCGCATCTGTGCTGTTTGGTGTTCGCGTACTTGTTCCCCTAATGCTGGTGAAGCATCCCAAGAACCGTCCGAGCGTAGTACCCAGCATCGTGTTGTGGGGTCCAAAGCTGAATTAAAAATCTCATCAAGTTGCTTCATTAGTCGTGAAACTTTAACTTGAACCATTACTTCCACTCGGCGATCGAGATTTCGGTGCATCATATCTGCGCTACCAATCCAAAACTCATCTTGAGCTTTGAAGTGCATTATTCGGGAGTGTTCCAGAAAACGACCGAGAATCGAACGGACCGATATATTTTCGCTGAGACCAGGAACTCCAGGTTTTAGTGCACAAATACCACGGACAACAACATCAATTTTGACCCCTGCTTGTGAGGCACGGTAGAGGGCATCAATTACTTGTTCATCTACTAAGGCGTTTGCTTTAAGGCGGATATGGGCTTCAGTCCCTGATTGTTGAAGGAGTACTTCTTTATTAATACGTGAGATAATTCCTTCACGTACTCCATGGGGTGCTACCAAGAGATTTCGGTATTTTTCTTTCCGAGAGTACCCAGTGAGAGAATTGAAAAGATCGGTGAGGTCAGCACCAATTTCTGGGGCAGCGGTCAATAGTCCTACATCTTCGTACATACGAGCAGTTTTGGGGTTATAGTTTCCAGTCCCTATGTGGCAGTAACGCCGAATGGTAGAACCTTCGCGCCGTACCACAAGACAAGTCTTACAGTGGGTTTTCAACCCAACTAAGCCGTACACCACATGCACCCCGGCTTGCTCAAGTTTACGTGCCCACTTGATGTTTGCTTGTTCATCAAATCGTGCTTTGATTTCTACTAATGCCACCACTTGTTTTCCTGCTTCAGCGGCATCAACTAAAGCATTGACGATGGGTGAATCACCAGAAGTTCGATATAAGGTTTGCTTAATGGCGAGTACATGAGGATCAGCTGCAGCTTGTTCGATGAATCTTTGAACACTGGTGGAAAAAGAATCATAGGGATGGTGGACAAGAACATCACCTTCGCGCAAGGTGGAGAAGACGCTTTTGGGGGTTTCTCTTTCGCCAAAGGCTGGGTGAGTTGCTGGCACAAACGTAGGGTCCTTTAGCGCGGGCCTGTCTACGCCGTACACCTGCCATAAACAGGATAGGTCTAGTAATCC
>JBOFCS010000115.1:0-3730 GCA_051646185.1 Mycobacteriaceae bacterium
GCCTTGAAGCACCATCACAAACTCCCACAACGATGGCACCACCCACTTTCGACACCCCCACCCCAGGACAAGCCGGTGGCGGAATCGGCTACGGAGCCGACATCCCCCACACCGGAACCCTGAGCATCACCATGCCACCGATACCAGGGGTGTCAACACCACCGGGACAACCAACGACTAATACAGATGCTTCCCGTACTGTAAATTCTGAGATCACGGAATCATCACAAATTCGGAGTCTTTCCCCTGAAACTACGGCTATAAATTCAGAGCCTTCTGCAATCATCAAACCTCGCGAAGACGTTGCAATTAGTCATGACTCGAGCCAGACCCCTTCTTCACAGGCTAATAGCACTAAAATTAATAAGGATTCGGCTACATGTGATGATGGATATCACTACTCATGGGGAAACTTTGGATGCATGCCCGACTATGACTACAACACGAGGCTGATAGCGATCTATCCCGATCATCCAGCAGCAGGACAACTACCTGTGGCAACTTGTCAGCCAGATTTATCCGTTGGAATGGGTTGTTCTGAGTCTCAAAGCCTTGCAATTGGAATTACTCATGAACAATCTGTTACGGATACGACTAGTACGAGTGTTAGTAGCTCTTTCGGCATTTCGGACGGGGTTGTAGCCAACATGGCTTCTAGCGCAGAGCGTTCCCGCGGTATTTCAGTCTCAAACGCCATGAGCTATACCTTTACATCCACTCAAACATGTTCTTTTGCCCCTCCGCCTTCCCCTGATTTAGTAGGAGGGATGTATATCAGTTATGACTGGTATTTATTTGAGATTGATCAGTATGACACTAGGCAGGAGCGAAATGTCGGAGTGAGGTTTGAGTGGATAAAGATCCCTGTAGGCATCCGGTGCCAGTACAACCCTCCAGGGGTTGGATTCCGTTCTTAAAGCTGACTTTAGTTGATAATGAATGGAGAGTAATCATGTTTGTACAGCAGTTTCGGAAAGCTCTGGTTGGTGTAGTTCTGATAAGTCAAGTATTTTTGACCGCTGGATGTGGTTCCAGTGGTGAATCAGTTAATGAAAAAACTGATGGACCAGCCATGATTGAGGTTGATATGGATGCAATTGTCAACAAACCACTAGCTGAGGCATTGACCGCTCTAGGGTGGCCAGATAAAGCTAAAAATAGGATGAATATCGTCTTTTACCGCCAGCGTAATCTCGCAGGATCACCTCCGCCCGAGGCAGATAATGATCCAACGCAGTGGACTGTTATGAAAGCCTGCCAACGTGCTTCGGCTAGTGGCCCGCCTCTTTTCCCCATCGTCGTTAATCTTCTTGTGGTGGGCACCAAGGATTTTCTCAACAACACGACGGGCGAAAATAATTCCGGGAGTGCTGGTTTCAGCGACAACTGTTACAGCGAAAACGAGGGAAGGAAGTTCTCTTACAGGCCGGAATGAAGACAAAACTAAGCGCGGTTTAGCTTCAGTAATAGAAGTTACCAATGTTCGCATCAATGTGACCGAAGCTACGGCAGAGGTAGTACTTCATTGTGAGAAAAAGTTCCAGGTGCTGATCCTGCAAATAACCTACTCATATTGACAGTGTTGCAAAACATTGATACCACATAGAAATTGTGTGAAATTAACAGCAGACCAAACTAAGGCAACACCCATGGAACATGAAAATACACTGCGCCGTATTCGAATATGGTTGTCGCTGCTGATATTTCTCATTGTCATCACCAGTAGATTTGCTCAGCTACCCGCTGAGCCTTCGTTAACAGCACACACCGCTGTGACGGTAACAGCTTTCTTTTTTTCTTTGGGGGTGGCAGGAATATCCCTAGCGTTAGCACTAAAAACACGTAACGGTAGAGTGCTATCTATATTTTTGACCTTAACGGCAACGCTTTCCAATGCATTACAGGTACTCAAACTCTACTCTGCAGCAGCCGGTCATTACGAACTTAACCATTTCAACATAATATTGGCTGCTATTTATGCGCTGGATCTTCTATTGTGGCTCATCACCTTACTTCTACTTTTCGCCACTAAAAACAACCACAACAGGCCAGTTTTACCTCCCTCGCCGGTAGACAAACAATCCCCTTGACAACACCTAGCAACGCACCAAGGCGCATCGAAGCAGTGTGATTGCCCACAGTAGTGGGCATTTCCTCGAGACACCCTGTACTATTGACGGTGGGCATGCACCTGTGCCCACCGTCGTAGAACGCTTTTCACCTCGTCGGCCCATGCTGACTTCTTGATGACTGGTGCATAATGCACAGGCTTTTCTTGCGGCGATCGATATTGCCCACTGGCAATCTCGCCACTTTGTGCCAACTGCCGGTCGAGAACTTCTCATCGATCAGATGCGCACGAACAGATGCCCCGAAAGGCAATCGACTTAACCATGTCTGACGTAACCCCAAAGTCAACCTTCGCAACACTTGGCGTACCAGGTGATCTCGTTACTGTTTTAACCGCGCGTGGCATTTCCGCGCCCTTCCCCATTCAAATTGACACTCTGCCCGACACCCTCTCCGGCAGAGATGTACTCGGACGAGGAAAGACCGGCAGCGGAAAAACGTTAGCCTTCAGCATTCCTCTAGTGGTTCGACTTGCCAAAGCTTCCACCAGCACAGCAAGGAAGGCAGGACGCCCGCGTGGCTTAGTCCTCGCCCCTACTCGTGAACTTGCCACCCAAATTAGTGCCACGCTCGAACCTATGGCTGCCGCCTATAACCTCAAGGTGACCACCATCTTTGGCGGGGTATCTCAACACCGCCAGGTACAGGCGCTCAACGCTGGAGTGGATATTATTGTTGCTTGCCCCGGTCGGCTTGAAGATCTGATGAAACAGCGTTTTGTCAGCCTAGAAGATGTTCAGATCAGTGTTCTTGATGAAGCCGATCATATGGCCGATCTTGGCTTCCTACCGATTGTTACTCGAATACTGGCCGCTACCTCTTCCGATGCGCAACGCCTACTATTCTCAGCAACCCTAGATAATGGGGTGGACAAACTTGTTAAACGTTTCCTCAAAAACGAAGTGCTGCACTCCGTCGATGAAGCCAACTCACCAGTTGCAGCGATGACACACCATGTTTTTGCAGTTAATAGTGTCGAAGCCAAAAAAGAACTAGTGAAAACACTGGCATCCGGTACCGGTCGTCGCATTCTGTTTATGCGCACCAAACATCAAGCACGCAAGCTAGCTAGACAATTAACCGAACAAGGCATTCCTTCAGTTGACTTGCACGGCAATTTATCTCAAGTAGCTCGCGACCGAAACTTGGCCGCTTTCTCGGCCGGAACTGCCCGCGTACTAGTAGCTACCGATGTCGCGGCCCGCGGAGTTCATGTTGATGATGTTGCACTGGTCGTACACGTCGATCCACCGGCAGAACATAAGGCGTACCTGCACCGCTCCGGTCGCACAGCTCGAGCCGGAAGCGCTGGAGATGTAGTAACGGTAGTGCTGCCTGAACAAAGCAAAGATCTTGCCGCACTTATGCGTAAAGCCAGCATTAAAGTAAATCCGCAACACGTAACTGCTAGCTCCGATGCGGTAGCCACCCTGGTAGGTGAAATTGCCGAATACATTAAACCTGCTGCACCGGTAGTAGCACACACTACCGGTGGGACTAGGCAGGGACGCCGGGGTAGCGCAAGCAGAACTGCAAAAGCTAATGCCCACAAAAGCTCTGGCGGACAAAGGAAATCCCCTTCAGCAGCAAGTGCAGCTCG
>JBOFCS010000152.1:0-10518 GCA_051646185.1 Mycobacteriaceae bacterium
AATCGAATAGCAGGAATTTTTTTACGGGGTGTGGCGCAGCTTGGTAGCGCATCCGCTTTGGGAGCGGAGGGTCGCAGGTTCGAATCCTGTCACCCCGACTAGTACGACGAGAGATGTGAACGCCCGTCCCAACGGGCGGGAAACAGGCAGGGTTCCGGTAACAGCAAGCCGATGCCCTGCCTGACGCCGCTGAGAACCATAAAGGAGCAAGTTCGTGAAGAGCACCGTCGAGCAGTTGAGCCCGACGCGAGTCCGAATCAATGTTGAGGTGCCCTTTGAGGAGCTCAAGCCAAACTTTGATCGCGCGTACAAAACCCTTGCCCAACAGGTTCGTCTTCCGGGTTTCCGCCCCGGTAAGGCACCGGCGAAGCTACTTGAAGCACGTGTTGGCCGGGCAGCAGTGCTTGAGCAGGTTGTCAACGATGCTCTCCCCAACAAATACAGCGAGGCTGTGACTGCCGCCGAGGTTAAAGTTCTTGGTCAGCCAGAGATTGAGATCACCAAGCTCGAAGATGGACAGGAACTCACCTTCGCTGCTGAGGTCGATGTACGTCCTGAGATCACCCTCCCAGATTTCAGCGATTTTGCTGTAACGGTGGACCCGATAGCAGTTACCGATGATGCCGTACAAACTCAGCTCCACGCGCTACAAGCCCGTTTTGGCACGCTCAAAGGTGTGGAGCGGGGTATTAAGAGCGGCGACTTTGTTTCCATCGATCTTTCCGCCACTGTTGATGGGAAAAATGTCGAAGAGGCTTCAGCTACTGGACTTTCCCATGAGGTGGGTTCTGGGCAGCTCATTGAAGGTCTTGATGAGGCACTTGAAGGTCTTGCGGCAGGTGAATCCAAGGATTTCACTACTAAATTGGTTGCTGGTGAGCAGGCCGGGCAAGAGTCGGTAGTCACCGTAACAGTTGGTTCTGTGAAAGAGCGGGAGCTCCCCGAGGCAGATGATGAATTTGCTCAGTTAGCTAGCGAGTTTGACACTATCGCCGAGTTAAAAGCTGATCTTACTGAGCGGGTTGCTCGCTCCAAGAAGATCGAGCAAGCTGGACAGATTCGCGACAAGGTTCTCGAAACATTGTTGGAAGCCGTTGAGGTGCCTCTTCCGGAAGCCATCGTCAAGGCTGAGGCTGACAATCAAATCCATGACATTGTGCACAGCCTTGATCACGATGACACCAAACTTAATGAGCTTCTCGAGGCGCAGGGGACTACCCGAGAAAAGTTTGATGCTGATGCTCTTGAGGCGGCTGGAAAGTCAGTAAAGACTCAGCTTTTGCTAGACGCCATCGCTGAGGAGCTTCAGGTTCAAGTTGGTCAAGAGGAGCTGACTGAGCGGTTGTTATTCCAGGCTCAGCAGTATGGAATGCCACCGGAGCAGTTCATCCAGCAGATCCAACAAGCCAATCAGCTAGGTGCTTTGTTTGCAGATATTCGGCGTGGAAAAGCTTTGGCCGCTGTTGTTGAGAAGTCTTCAGTGACTGATTCAGATGGCTCTGTTGTGGACACTGCAGAGTTATTTGGCCGACCTACTTCCGATGCAGAAAGCTCAGATGCAGGCGATTCTGCTGAGAGCGAAAGCAATAACTAACGCTTACAGCGAAAGTGGGCGGTACCGGGACTCCGGTGCCGCCCACATTCGTTAGTGTCTTAGGTAAGAACAACGGCTACGCATAAGAAGGCAGGTACTCGTGACAAGTGAGAAGGCGCCAATGACGCACCTCGGAAATTCCACGAATCGGGCGCAGGAGCACGTCATGCGCTCGGCAACGTCCGGGCTGAATCTTTCAGACTCGGTATATGAGCGCCTTCTGCAGGAGCGCATTATTTTTCTTGGCACTCAGGTTGATGACGATATCGCAAATAAGTTGTGCGCACAGATCCTGCTGTTGTCGGCAGAAGATCCCACAAAAGATATCTCGTTGTATATCAATTCCCCTGGTGGATCAGTTACTGCAGGTATGGCGATCTTTGACACCATGCAGTTCTCTGAATGTGACATTGCTACTTACGGGATGGGTCTGGCTGCATCGATGGGTCAGTTCCTGTTGGCTGCGGGCACTAAAGGTAAGCGTTATGCATTGCCGCATGCGCGCATCATGATGCATCAGCCATCAGCAGGTATTGGTGGTAGTGCAGCGGACATTGCCATCCAAGCAGAGCAGTTTGCTTCAACAAAACGAGAGATGACTGCGCTAAATGCTGAATTTACGGGTCAGACTGTTGAGCGTATTGAGATCGACTCTGACCGCGACCGTTGGTTCACTGCAGCGGAAGCCAAGGAATATGGCTTTGTTGACCACGTCATCAGCCGTGCAAACCAGAAGGGCGGGGCTACCGCCTAGTTAAGGCGCTTACGCCACCCTGAATTCCTTTCGAACTTCAACGGAGAATGTGATGACTGATCTCTCTTCTGTAAGCAATCAATTTGTAGCGCCAAACTCGCGTTACATCTTGCCGTCATTTATTGAGCACACGAGTTATGGCGTCAAGGAATCAAACCCGTACAACAAGCTCTTTGAGGAGCGCATTATTTTCCTAGGCACTCCCGTTGATGACACGGTGTCTAACGACATCATGGCGCAACTTTTGGTGCTGGAGTCGCTTGACCCTGATCGTGATATCACGATGTATATCAATTCCCCCGGTGGATCGGTAACCTCTTTGTTGGCGATTTATGACACTATGCAGTATGTTCGGGCGGATATTTCCACCGTGTGTCTGGGACAGGCGGCTTCCGCGGCGGCAGTGCTACTTGCTGCGGGCACTCCTGGGAAGCGTTTTGCTTTGCCAAACTCCCGAGTGCTTATTCACCAGCCAGCTACGCAAGGTGGGCAAGGCCAGGTATCTGATCTTGAGATTCATGCAGCGGAAATTCAGCGGCAGCGCCGATTGTTGGATGAGACTTTAGCTAGGCATACCGGAAAGTCTGCTGAGCAGATCAGCAAAGACACCGACCGAGATAAAATTCTGACTGCAGAACAAGCTAAAGAGTACGGGATCATTGATAGCGTCCTTGAGTACCGGAAGTTATCCGCACAGAAGTAGTCTGCTGGCAGGTCTGTCTCAGCTGCGACACGCCCAGATGTTCGGGGTGCACCGAGATAGGCCTGTTTACCGGGAGGCTTAGACGTCTTTGACGTAAGTTTTTAATAGTTGATCACTGGGTTAGCTATCAAAGTGTGTTTTCATGAGCGCTTACGTCAAGAATTTAAGTGAATTTGGTAGTAATAACGTTTTTCAGCCGACTTTGAACCGTACGGGCGGGTAGCCTTCGGTTTAAGGCTTGGCGCATCTGGGTAGTGGCCCTGATGTGCAACAGGAAGAAGTGGGAGCTCAGATATGGCACGCATTGGTGAAGGCGCAGACCTGTTGAAGTGTTCTTTCTGTGGCAAAAGTCAAAAGCAAGTAAAAAAGCTTATTGCCGGTCCTGGTGTCTATATCTGCGATGAGTGCATTGATCTGTGCAATGAGATCATTGAAGAAGAGCTTTCTGATGCTAGCGATGTCAAACTCGATGAGCTACCAAAGCCAGCTGAAATACGCGAGTTTCTCGAAAACTATGTCATTGGCCAAGACACGGCCAAACGAACTTTAGCCGTTGCGGTGTATAACCATTACAAGCGTATTCAAGCTGGCGATAAGATCAGAGATTCTCGTGGTGAATCTGTTGAGTTGGCTAAGTCGAATATTTTGATGCTCGGCCCAACCGGCTGCGGTAAGACCTACCTTGCTCAAACCTTGGCAAAAATGCTGAATGTCCCCTTTGCTATTGCCGATGCCACTGCCCTTACCGAAGCTGGTTATGTGGGCGAGGATGTGGAAAACATTCTCCTCAAGCTTATTCAGGCAGCAGATTACGATGTCAAACGAGCTGAAACTGGAATCATTTATATCGATGAGGTAGATAAAATTGCTCGTAAGAGTGAAAACCCTTCGATTACCCGAGATGTATCCGGGGAGGGCGTGCAACAGGCATTGCTGAAAATCCTTGAGGGAACTCAGGCCAGTGTGCCGCCGCAGGGCGGGCGCAAGCATCCGCATCAGGAATTTATCCAGATTGACACCACAAACGTTTTATTCATTGTTGCTGGTGCTTTTGCCGGGCTAGAACGCATTGTTGGCGACCGGGTCGGTAAACGGGGGATAGGATTTGGTGCGGAGGTCCGATCCAAGGCAGATATCGATACTCAGGATCACTTCGCTGAGGTTATGCCTGAAGACCTGATCAAGTTTGGTTTGATCCCGGAGTTTATTGGGCGTCTACCGGTCATCGCCTCTGTATCGAACTTGGGTAAAGATTCTTTGGTGACAATCTTGTCTGAACCTAAAAATGCTTTAGTGAAGCAGTACACCCGGTTATTTGAGATGGATGGGGTGGAACTTGAATTTTCCCCAGAAGCTCTGGAT
The DNA here is from genome assembly GCA_051646185.1 of Mycobacteriaceae bacterium. Taxonomy (GTDB): domain Bacteria; phylum Actinomycetota; class Actinomycetes; order Mycobacteriales; family Mycobacteriaceae; genus JBOFCS01. The sequence goes on from JBOFCS010000152.1 coordinate 4,414, forward strand.
GCCATCGCCGACCAAGCTATCCATCGTGGCACCGGGGCTCGTGGTTTGCGTGCCATTATGGAAGAGGTACTGCTTCCTGTGATGTATGACATTCCGAGTCGTGATGATGTAGAGAAGGTGGTTGTCACCGGTGATACAGTGCACAATAACGTTCTGCCCACCATTGTGCCTAGAAAACCAGATAGCCCTGAGCAACGCGAAAAAAGCGCCTAATACGTTCGATAGGCTATGACTAAAGCGCAGCAGTCTTTAGCTGGAATTATCTTGACTGGTGGGCAGTCTCGGCGAATGGGTGCGGACAAGGCTAGGATTCCATGGTGTGATACCAGTCTTGTTGAGCACGTTGTGGGGGTTGTAGCGGCACTATGTGACCCGGTTTTTATTATTTCTGCAGTTGGTCAGGAAATTCCACACAGTTCTGCCAAGGTGTTGACCGATACTATTGCCGGACAAGGTCCACTTCACGCGGTTGGTGTCGGATTGGAGGCCGCGGCGCAGCGCGGAGTAACTCGGGCATTTGTTGCTGCTACTGACATGCCACTGTTGAATACCGCTGTGATATCCGAGCTTTGGGCGGCCGACCCCGCTCAGGTGGTGATGGCTGTTGATGATCAACGTGGCCACCCACTTGCCGCTATCTATCATACTGAGCTTTTTGCCCGCGCCCATGACTTCGTTACCGCTGGGCGGCGTAGCTTGATGACATTTGTGGACGGACTAGAGGTGAACCGAATCATGGTAGCCAATTCGCTTGCGTTAACCAATGTTAATACTCCCGATGAGTTATTACGAGCACGGGCTGCCTGGACTCAGGACACGAAGTCGTGATGCCCTCGGTTGCTGACTACGCTGCTGAGCGTCGATGGTGGGTGCGGTTCTGGGACAAGCCGCCAGGAGGGCTGCTACTCGGGCTAACAGTTGTGGTATGCCTACTTGTGTTGTGGGCTGCCAGTTATCCCACGATAAATATTTGGTTCATTCTTGCTACGTATCCGGCGCTGGCAATAGGCCTTGCCTGGTTCATCAAATGCCTTGTCTTTGTTGTCAGAACAAAAAAGTGGCAGCACGGTAAAAACTATCTAGCTCCGGCTGCGGTGCTTATTGCTTGTCTATTGTTAGTAGCCAATGCTCCTTTGCAACTACGGTGGCAGCTAAGTCAGGATGCGTTTAATGATGCGGTGTCCAGTATCGCGGCAGGTAAGAATTTGGCGGAGTTTGACGGGGTGCGGTTAGGGGCATACGAGGTACAAGCAGTGCAAACCCGAGGTAGTAATCTTTACTTTGTCATTGCTGATAGTGGGTTTATTGATATTGACGGCTTGGCGTATTTCCCCGATGGTAGAGCAGAAGCTGATCAAACTGACAATAGAGGGGACTGGTTTAGACACCTCGAAGGGAACTGGTACCGATTCAGCTTGCATTGGTAAATCGGTACCTGTCGGAGTTACCCCACGGCATTCACTAGAATCAATGAGTGACCAGTGCAGCCGAGAATACTTCCAATCAGCCCGAAACCATTCTTCCTAAAAGTTGGGATCCTAGCCTTGTTGAAGACGAGCTCTATCAAGCGTGGGTAGATTCTGGTTACTTCAGTGCAGATTCTTGTAGCACAAAGCCAGGCTATTCGATTGTGCTGCCGCCCCCTAATGTCACTGGCAGCTTGCATATGGGGCATGCACTCGATCACACCGTGATGGATATTTTGACTCGCCGTAAGCGTATGCAGGGTTATGAGGTGCTTTGGTTGCCTGGTATGGACCATGCTGGTATTGCCACGCAGTCGGTGGTGGAAAAGCAGTTAAGTGAGGAAGGCAAATCTCGACACGATCTTGGTCGGGAGAAATTCATTGACCGAGTATGGGACTGGAAGCGGGAATCTGGCGGCACCATTGGCGCGCAAATGCGGCGACTTGGTGATGGAGTGGATTGGAGCCGCGAACGGTTTACGATGGATGAAGGTTTATCGCGAGCTGTGCAAACGGTATTTAAACTACTTCATGACCAAGGCCTCATCTATCGTGCAGAGCGTCTGGTCAACTGGTCCCCAGTACTGCAAACCGCAATTTCTGATATTGAAGTTCGCTATGAAGATGTTGAGGGTGAATTAGTTTCACTTCGCTATGGTTCGCTTTCCGATGATGAGCCACATGTTGTTGTGGCCACCACCCGAGTGGAAACCATGCTCGGGGATACCGCAGTGGCTGTTCATCCAAACGATCCCCGGTATCAGAGTTTAATTGGCACTACACTTGAACACCCGTTTACTGGTAGACAGATTCCGATTATTGCCGACGACTATGTTGATCCCGAGTTTGGTACTGGCGCAGTAAAAATCACTCCAGCTCACGATCCTAATGACTTTGAGATGGGTGTTCGACATAAGCTTCCGATGCCTACCATTATGGATACTGCTGGTCGAATTACCGGTACTGGTACTGAATTTGATGGGATGGATCGCTTTGAAGCCAGAGTGAAAATCCGAGAGGCGCTAGAGCAGCAGGGGCGGGTGGTTGCGCAGAAGCGTCCTTATTTGCATAGCGTTGGGCATTCGGAACGCAGTGGTGAACCCATTGAGCCGCGGCTGAGTTTGCAGTGGTGGGTTAAAGTTGATTCTCTTGCTAAAGCATCAGGTGATGCAGTTCGTAATGGCGACACCATCATTCATCCTAAAAGCTTGGAGCCACGTTGGTTTTCCTGGGTGGATGATATGCATGATTGGTGTATTTCTCGTCAGTTATGGTGGGGGCATCGAATTCCGATGTGGTATGGGCCAAACGGAGAAAGCGTATGCCTTGGGCCCGATGAGACAGCACCGGAAGGTTGGGAACAGGACCCCGATGTTCTTGATACCTGGTTCTCTTCTGGATTGTGGCCATTGTCCACCTTAGGTTGGCCGGAAAAGACAGCTGATATTGAGAAATTTTATCCAACAAGTGTTTTGGTCACTGGATATGACATTCTTTTCTTCTGGGTGGCCAGGATGATGATGTTTGGCCGGTTTATTTCGGAGCTTCAGGGTTTGCCAACAGTGCCCTTTGAACATGTGTTTTTGCATGGTCTGGTGCGCGATGCGCAGGGTAAAAAAATGTCAAAATCAAAGGGCAATGGCATTGACCCACTGGATTGGGTGGAGCGTTTTGGTGCTGATGCCTTGCGCTTCACTTTAGCCAGGGGAGCAAATCCGGGTAGTGACCTTTCGGTAGGGGAGGATCATGCGCAGTCTTCTCGGAATTTTGCGACAAAATTATTTAATGCCACCAAATTTGCTTTGATGAATGGTGCAGAGGTCGGCGTAATCCCGGATCGCGGCGGGCTTACAGATGCCGATCGCTGGATACTTGATCGACTGGCTCACGTTCACAGCGAGGTGGATGAGGCTTTTGATCGTTTTGAATTTGGTAAAGCATGTGAAGCTCTCTACCACTTCGCTTGGGATGAGGTATGCGATTGGTATTTAGAATTTGCCAAGGTGCAGTTTCAATCTGATAATGCTGAAAATACTCGATTAGTCCTCGGTCATGTTTTGGATGTGTTGTTACGTTTACTGCATCCAGTGATGCCTTTTGTAACTGAAACATTATGGAAAGCTCTAACTTCCGAGGAGTCGGTGGTGATTGCTGCCTGGCCAAGTGAAAACCGGGATGTTTCTGATGGTCGGGCTGCGACTCGAATCTTCGATGCCCAGAAACTTATCACTGAGATTCGTAGATTCCGAAATGATCAGGGACTAAAACCATCCCAAAAAGTTCCAGCAAGAATAAGCGGGTTATCGGAAGCTGATATAAATACTCAGCAGGCCGCAGTGGAATCCTTGGCCCGGCTTACCGCTGCTGAAGAAGGATTTACTGTCACTGCTTCGGTTGAGGTGCGGGTTAGTAAGGCTACTGTGGTGGTGGAGCTAGACACCTCAGGGACTGTGGATCTAGTTGCTGAACGTAAGCGGCTTGAGAAAGACCTCGCTGTCGCTCACAAAGACCGGGATGCTGCTGTGGCGAAACTGTCTAACGAATCATTTATTGCTAAGGCCCCCGCCGAGGTAGTGGAAAAAATTCGAGCTCGCCAACAGTTTGCCAACGAGGAAGTAGAACGAATCAGTATTCGCCTTAGTGGATTGGGTACCGCATGAGTTTTCCAGAGTACCCGGCGGCGGCCCCTCCGACCGCCGAAGAAATTGCTGAATTATTTTCTGTTGAAGCAGAATTAGATCAAAGATGGCCAGAGACTAAACTTGAACCATCAACGGATCGAATTTTGGCCTTAATGGATGTGCTTGGTTCCCCTCAGCGTAACTATCCTGCGATTCACATTGCCGGTACCAATGGCAAAACTTCAGTAACGCGGATGATTGATGCTTTACTATCGGCATTGCACCGTAGGACTGGGCGTACAACTAGCCCGCATCTGCAGTTGGCGACCGAGCGGATATCGATAGATGGTGTGCCTATTTCTCCAGCTAAATATGTTGAAACGTATCGAGAATTGCTTCCCTATATCGAGTTAGTTGATCAGCAGTCGGCAGCTGCGGGTGGGCCTGCAATGAGTAAATTTGAAGTACTCACGGCGATGGCTTTTGCCGCCTTTGCCGAGGCGCCGGTAGATGTAGCTGTTGTCGAGGTGGGTCTTGGCGGGCGTTGGGATGCAACAAATGTCATAGACGCCCAAGTTGCCGTGATAACGCCGATTGGTATCGACCATGTGGAGTTTTTAGGTAGCGATATATCTGGGATAGCGGCGGAAAAAGCGGGCATTATTAAAAGAGCGCCAGATGCTCTTATCCCGGTGGATACTGTCGCAATTCTGGCGCAACAAACCCCAGAAGTGATGGATGTTTTATTGCGGAAAACTGTTGAAGCAGATGCGGCAGTAGCTCGGGAAGGTTCAGAGTTTTTGGTACTTTCCCGACAAATTGCGGTGGGAGGTCAGCAATTAGAGTTGCAGGGACTGGGCGGTGTCTACTCGGATATTTTCTTGCCGCTACATGGTGAACATCAAGCACGTAATGCTTCGCTAGCGCTAGCAGCGGTAGAAGCATTTTTTGGTGCAGGAGCTGGCCGTCAACTTGATATTGAGGCGGTTCGTTCGGCTTTTGCTGGAGTGGTTAATCCTGGCAGGCTTGAGCGAGTGCGCAGTGCTCCAACAGTTTTCCTTGATGCTGCCCATAACCCCCATGGTGCGAAGGCATTAGCAGCTGCACTGACTGCTGAGTTTGATTTTCGGAAACTTGTTGGCGTGGTTGCTGTGATGGCAGATAAAGATGTGGACGGGATTATCGCAGCGTTGGAACCGGTTTTGGATGAAATTGTGGTAACGCATAACGGTTCACCTCGCGGCTTGGATATTGAACAGCTGGCAAATATTGCTGTTGCACGTTTTGGTGATGAAAGGGTTGTGGTAGCTGAGTCTTTGGCTGATGCTATTGAAACTGCTATCAGCATTGCTGAAGATGTGGTAGAGCCAGGTGAGGCAGTATCAGGCGCCGGAGTGGTCATCACAGGTTCAGTAGTCACCGCTGGGGCGGCTCGGACGCTTTTTGGAAAGGACCCAGCATGACTGAACCTCTTGATGCACAAGAGTTTAACGAACCAACTAAAGATCCGTGGAAAGCTTTGCGTGGGGTGATGGCCGGCATACTTATTCTCGAAGCCATCGTTGTGCTACTGGCGTTGCCAGTGGTTGCTACCGTAGGCGGAGGCTTAACGCTTATCGGTGGCGTATATCTAGTGGGAGTGGCTGCACTGATGATCACGGGCGCCGGTGTTCAAGGCAAAACCTGGGCGGTAGCTTATAACCTTGGATTGCAAGCCGCGGTGATTGTTGGTTTTGTGCTGCATTCGGCGATAGGAATTGTTGGTCTCATTTTTCTTGCAGTCTGGTTGTACGTTTTGTATCTACGCCGCGATATCCGTGAGCGACTTGAGCAAGGGCTGCTTCCGGGGCAGCGGGTGTGATCGAGTTAATGTCAATGTAGTAGAGGGCAGGCACACCTTCCCTTGGTGCTTAGGCTAGGCTTACGTAAGTGAAGGGTGGCTATCGGCTAGTCAGCATTGCGGTTGCAGTGGGTCTGCTTACCTGTGCAGTTGTTGCCAGCATTTCTGTCGGTGCTTT
>JBOFCS010000166.1:0-17986 GCA_051646185.1 Mycobacteriaceae bacterium
GCACGATGGGGCATCGGGCTTTGGATCACAACTAAGCCTTGACGAAATCACATTCACGTGAAAAAGTCATACTATGACAACGAATGATGTCACTCTTGTGAGTGGCACCGACCAACCACTACCCGCTAATGAGGCGACCTCACAGCGTGCGCTTCGCAGTCAACCCATTGGGCCCGGCTCATATACCTGGCGCGGCCTCGGCGACCGCCGCGGCCTGCTCTACCTTGGTACCGCAGGCACACTGCAAAATATGCATCCGGCAGTCAGCGGCGCGTTGGAAGACCACTCCAACTTTTTTACCAACCCACTTGACCGATTATTCAGGTCACTACCACCGATCATGGGTGTCGTTTACGATTCCCCAAGCGAAGGCACCGGGGTTCAGGTCCGAAATTTTCATAAAGGGCTCAAAGGTGTTGACGAACAAGGAAATCGATACCATGCTCTCACTCCAGATACTTTTTGGTGGACACATGTAACTTTCTTTTGGGTCATCATTGACTTTGAAGAACGCTTTGGAGCCAAACGCCTATCCCGCGCAGAGAAGGATCAGATAGTCCAAGAAGGGGTTACTTGGTGGAGACGATACGAACTTTCCGATAGACCAGTATTCGATGATTACCAAAGCCTTTGTGCCTATATGGACACCATGCTCGATGAAGTTCTCACCGACACCTACACAACCAAATGGGCCAAAAACGTTAATTCCGCAAAGCTCCCCTCCCCTCCAGGGGTGAACCCCGTCGTATGGAAAATAGCTGCCCCACTGGTTACAGCAATATTGGAATGGCTCAATAAGGCACTGCTACCGGAAAAAGCACGCAATATTTTAGGTATGCCTTGGACACGACTAGACAAAATACTCTACCGTGGACTCGCCCTATCAATACGACTAGTGAATCTTTTTTGGCCATATCTGCCTATGCGAGTCAGGTTTATGCCGCGAGCATACAAAGCTATCCGCAAGCATGGACTGTGACTGCCTCACCAATCCAGTAATATGCAGGTGTGAATAGTCAATGGGAAATTGCTCCCCAGGTGGTTTCGCGTCGCAAAGTTTTATTAGCAATGGCAGCGGGTCTAGGCACAACAACATTAGCAAGCTGCTCCTGGGAAGCTGCTGACGAACCCGGCAAACCCAACATCAAGAAAGCCAAGATTGTTATTATTGGCGCTGGGTTTACCGGGCTAGCGGCCGCACATGCACTCAAAAAATCTGGAGCAGATATCCAGATTATTGAGGCTCGAGACCGCCCTGGCGGTCGGGTATTCACTCAAAAAAACTGGTACGGAGCCGCTGTCGACCTTGGCGCATCATGGATACACGGACAAGAGGGCAACCCTATTACCGAACTTGCCAAAGAAAGCGGAGCCGAAACAATAGCAACCAGTTACGAATCTTCTAAAATTTACCTTAGCAATAGTCTCAAGGACCTAGGACTCCAACAACAGCAAACTGATCGTTGGGAAAACTTAGTCAATACTGCTCTAGATTTAGCTAACGAACACACTAGCGATGTATCCATTGGCCAAGCCATATCTGAAGCGCTGCAAAATAATCCACTCACAAATGTCGAAACTGCTGATCTTCAAGCCTATCTCAATTCCACTTTTGCAACCGAATATGGCAGTGAAATAACCTCACTTTCAGCTCAAAATGCCGAGGAAGACGCTGCGTTTTCTGGCGAAGATCTGCTCTTTCCTTCTGGCTATAGTCAAATAGTTGACAAACTCAGCAGTACCCTGGCAATTGAATACGGAGTCACGGTCAACGCTATTGACTACAGCAAAGGGGAGGTACTCATCAGCACTAACCGTGGCGATTATCGCAGTGATGCCGTACTGGTAACAGTTCCCTTGGGGGTACTCAAGGCGCAGTCAATAACCTTCACCCCCACCTTACCTGAGGAAAAGAATGACTCCATCAACTCATTAGGCGTTGGGACCCTATCTAAAACTTTTCTGAAATTTGAATCTTCTTGGTGGCCAAAAGAATACGATTGGCATCAATTCGTTGGCAATGAACCTGGGTTATGGTCCGAGTGGGTAAGCCTAGCGAAAACTGGGGAACCCATTCTGCTAGGATTTAACTCAGGGACTGAAGCAAAACGAATTGAAGCAGCCAAACCTGATGTAGTGCTTGCCGAAGCAATGTCGGTGCTAAAAGAAATGTTCGGCACCACAATCCCACAACCACAGGGCATTCTGACCACCACCTGGTCCCTAGACCCACTGGCCCATGGCTCCTACTCCTTCTACCCCGTTGGCAGCAGCTCACAAAACCGCAAGGAACTTGGTACATCAATAGGTGACAGGGTATTTTTTGCCGGGGAAGCAACACATACGCAGTACCCCGGCACCGTTCACGGAGCTTGGTTATCAGGCCAGCATGCCGCAGAGGAACTTCAGGTATGGCTAAATAACCGTTGACAGTACCCCTGGGAGACAAAGGGCTATACCGAATGACTAACTCACTGCCTACCCCGATTCATCAAAGCCGGTTTCAGCTACGCTGGCCCGCCCGAGCTTGGCAAGATCTCTACTATGACCTCGCGCTTGTCGCCGCCATCATTGTCATGTCCACCGTATATTCCTACGACTATTCCTTTGAACAAGCAGCATGGTTAAGTCTAGTGTTTTCCGCGATTTGGCTGCTCTGGCTAATAACGAATCTCGCCTCTAGCTTTTGCCCATCTTCCGGGACTCGAGTGGCGGTTTACGTCTGTCAGATGACACTCATTCTTTCGGCTGCAATACTCGCCGATGACACCATCGAAGATAACTCAGGACTTGTTGGACCGGTCCTAGCCATTGCAATTTTTACCATTACGTGGCTACTTCGGAATACCCCTAACGGGATCTGCTTTCGAAAAGCCAAGATAACAGCCGGTAACGCCCTACTGCTTGCCGCAGTGATTTTCCTTTTAAGCCCGCTTCATTTTTCGATTTACACATTTTTCTCTGCGTGGATAATTTCTCTATCCTTGATGACTTACGCCGTTTGGCAACTACTTTCGCATCCGGTCAATAACACCGCAGCACAAACCCACAATAGTCATCTAGGCCATCGGCTTGGTGAACTCAGTACAGTTGTGTTTGGAGAATCTTTTGTCAAACTTGGTCTAGTAGCCGGAGAATCTGGCCTAGAAGAAGTGAATATGCTTGCTGTAATACCAGTATTCATTCTGATCACTGCACTCTGGTGGGATTACTTTGTTGGTTCTACACAAACCAATCCACCGACAAAGGGCACAAGAGAATTGTACTGGCTAACTGCCCATCTACCCCTGCACCTTGCCATAGTCGCGCTTGCAGTTGCTGCTGGAAAATTACTCGTCTCAGCTAAGGCCATCGAAGGTGGTGGTAGTAATCAATTCTTTATTATTCCAATTTTCTTGGCCTATACTGGTTTTATTCTTATTGACTGGGCTTCTGGGACTGCCTCCAAGCGTGCGGTAATAACTCACTCAGCACTAGCTATCACCGCCTTAGCCTGCGCCCTATTGCTCTATCTCATCTCACCGCCTCCTGCCTGGATCATTGCCGGACTACTCATGGTTATTACTATGGGTGCAAGCATGTGCATTGCTTCCACCCCTTCCGGGCAGCGCTCATCATCCTAAAATGAGGGACTGCCCATCAACTCCCACATTGACTGGAACGGTATCGCCGTCCTGAACCTCACCAGCTAGTAGTAGTTTGGCAAGTTGATCACCAATTGCCTTCTGCACCAGCCTTCGCAACGGCCTTGCCCCATAGAGTGGATCAAACCCGCGATCAGCAAGCCAGGCCTTCGCTGGCCCAGAAACCTGCAAATTTAGGCGGCGCTGGGCCAGCCGGGTTTGCAACTGCTGAAGCTGGATGTCAACAATCGAAACCAGCTCTTCTGGGCTTAAGCCATCAAATAGCACCACATCGTCTAGGCGGTTAATAAATTCTGGCTTAAAGGCTCTCCGAACCGCTTCCATTACTTGGTCTTCCGTACCACCAGAACCAAGATTGGATGTCAGGATTAAAATGGTGTTGCGGAAATCCACAGTTCGCCCTTGTCCATCGGTTAACCGACCTTCGTCTAAAACCGCAAGCAAAACATCAAAAACATCAGGATGCGCTTTTTCAACTTCATCAAAAAGCACGACACTATAAGGTCGTCTGCGTACCATCTCGGTGAGCTGCCCGCCTGACTCATATCCCACATATCCCGGAGGTGCACCAACAAGCCTTGCCACTGAATGCTTTTCACCATATTCACTCATATCGATACGAATCATTGCCCGGTCATCATCGAATAAGAATTCGGCCAGAGCTTTTGCCAGCTCAGTTTTACCTACCCCAGTTGGGCCTAAGAATAAGAAGGAACCGGTCGGACGATTTGGATCAGCAACCCCAGCACGAGCCCTCCGAACCGCATCAGAAACCGCTAGTACTGCTTTATGTTGCCCAACCACTCGTTTGCCGAGTTCGGTTTCCATTCTTAATAACTTGGCAGTTTCACCCTCCAACATTCGACCAGCTGGAATACCCGTCCAGGATGCCACCACCTCAGCAATATCGTCTGGGCCTACTTCTTCCTTGAGCATAAGCTCACCTTCAACGGGAGAATCGCTAGCAGTAGCATCAGCAAGTTGCTTCTCCAACAAAGGTATTCGACCATAGCGAAGTTCTGCTGCCTTACCAAGGTCACCGTCGCGTTCAGCCCGCTCTGACTCGCCACGTAAATGTTCAAGTTGCTCTTTAAGATCGCGGACTGAGTCAATGGCATTTTTTTCATTCTGCCAACGAGCACTCAGTTCATTAAGCCTTTCACGTGCATCGGCTAATTCCGCTCGGAGCTTACCGAGACGCTCTTTTGAAGCGGCATCAGTTTCTTTACTCAATGCCATTTCTTCAATTTCAAACCTGCGAACTATTCTTTCAACCTCATCAACTTCCACTGGCCTTGAATCAATCTCCATACGGAGTCGTGACGCCGCTTCATCCACAAGATCAATTGCTTTATCTGGCAAGAATCGCGAAGTAATGTAGCGGTCCGATAAGGATGCAGCAGCTACCAAAGCCGAATCAGTAATCCGTACCCCATGATGGACTTCGTACCGTTCCTTGAGGCCACGCAAAATCCCAACCGCATCTTCCACTGAGGGTTCACCCACTAAGACTTGCTGGAATCGTCGTTCCAAAGCAGCATCTTTTTCGATGTATTTGCGGTATTCCTCTAAAGTTGTTGCACCAACTAGCCTTAATTCACCTCGAGCAAGCATCGGTTTAATCATATTTCCAGCATCCATGGCGGATTCTCCGCTTGCTCCAGCACCCACAATGGTATGAAGTTCATCAATAAAAGTGATGACCTGACCAGCTGAATTTTTGATGTCATCAAGAACAGCTTTCAACCGCTCTTCAAATTCACCTCGATATTTTGCTCCTGCAACCATCGAGCCAAGGTCAAGTGAGACAACTGTTTTATCCCGAAGACTCTCTGGAACATCACCTGCAATGATGCGTTGTGCAAGACCCTCAACGATAGCAGTTTTACCTACCCCCGGCTCCCCGATAAGCACCGGGTTGTTTTTTGTTCGACGCGATAGCACCTGAACAACCCTGCGAATCTCAGTATCACGCCCAATCACCGGATCCAACTTGCCATTTCGGGCCGCCTCAGTAAGATCTGTTGAATATTTTTCTAGCGCTTGGTAGGTGCCCTCGGGATCTGGACTCGTCACCCTTGCGCTACCTCGTACAGCAGCAAAAGCCTCTCGAAGTAGTTGTGGAGTTGCTCCCTTTTCACTGAGCAATTTTGCTGTATTGGAACTACCGCTAGCCAATCCCACAAGTAGATGCTCGGTGGAAATATATTCATCGTCGAGCTCAGTGGCAAGTTGCTGTGCGATAGTAATTGCGGCTAAAGCTTCACGGGCAAGTTGTGGAGTGGAGCTAGCTCCGGTAGCTTTCGGCAACCTCCCTACTAGCTCCTTCGCCGCTGCCCGCGTTTGTGCCGGATCCACACCGACTGCCTGTAACAGCGGTAACGCGATTCCATCCGTTTGTTCTAGCAGCGCCAAAAGCAGGTGCTCTGGCCGAATATCGGGATTGCCATTTGATACAGCGTTCTGTAACGCCGCAGTCAATGCAGCCTGAGTCCTGGTTGTTGGATTAAACGAGTCCACGGTTGACTCCTTACCTAGTTCCAATAAGCCTGTCAGATAGTTCAACGCATAAGAAGTTGAGTCTGTTCCGCTCAACTATAACTATTTTCCATACTCGGCAGCATTCGAACGCCCACAGCACATGTCATCTAGTCAACTAAATTGACATGTTGATATGTAGCAACTACGGTCTAGCAAATGTGCTTTACATCACGATAAGACCACCACGGAGGTAGCTCTTAACCATCCCAAACACCACAATGGGTTCTCCCGGATATCGGTAGGCACTGAAACTATTGTGCAGAAAAATTTACTCAACGATTGGGCAGAAACATGCTAAAACCCCAGATTAAGAAACGATTGATTACACTCGCAATAATCGTCACCTTAAGCGGATACGCACTTCCGGCGACCGCTGAGCCTGTAGCCAGCGAGGCAACCCCACAATTATTTTCCGACCAAGAATTTTATCTGCCTCCAGCTGGATTTGCACATGAACCAGCTGGAAAGCTCCTACGTGTTGACGAAACAAAATCCTATCCTCCTATCCCAGGATTTGAATCCACTACCGGATTTACCGCAACTCGAATTATGTATCGAAGTTCTTCGCGGACCCAAGAGACAAACGCGGTAACCGGAACTCTGTTTATTCCGGCGTCCCCATGGACCGGCCCTGGGGACCGACCACTCATTGCTTACGGACACCCCACTGCCGGAATCCATGATCGCTGTGCTCCTTCTCTGCATTTTAGTCATGGAGACTTCACCGGCACTCATTCGAATTACCTTGATGGAATAACGATTCTCCCCTTACTAAACCGTGGCTACGCAGTAGTAGCAACGGACTACGAGGGCCTGGGCACTCCCGGAGCACACACTTTTGTTGACCTCGATTCTGAAGGTTACGCACTGCTTGACTCACTACGCGCTGCAAACCAATTTATTCGAAACAATGGGGACACGGTCGGTAAACTTGGCCTATGGGGTTACTCGCAGGGCGCCCAAGCTGTTGGTGGCGCAATCGAATTACAGAGGAGCTACGCTCCTGAACTGAATATTTCAGCGGCATACGCCGGAAGTCCGCCAAGCGATCCTTTTAACAGCAAGTTAGACGGCCATCCTGCAGAAATAATGTTTACTGCGTACACGCTCGTTGGCCTTAAGGCTTCTTACCCATCTATAACCGAGAGAATAGATAGTGTACTGACTCCCTACGGTCAAGCTGTGCTGAATGATTTTTCGGAAATCTGCTTGCTTGATGCCATAGCTAAAGGCAGCGAGACTTCGCTTAAAGATATATTCAAAGAAGGTCTTAGCATCACCGAAGTGATTAACAAATATCCTGATATGAGCGAGAAGTTTGTAAATATGAAAATGGGGTATAGAGCCCCTAACCCAAAAACGTCAATTCTTTTGGGGATTGGCACCGGCGATGGACTTAACACGATGGAAGCGGTTCAAAATAATGCTGATGGCTGGCGCAAATTTGGAGCTGACGTCGAGATATATACTGAATCGCTCGGTATCGACCATGCCACCTCTGGCTTGGTTCAAATGCCTTACGCATTCGATTGGCTCGATAGTAAACTACTAGCACTCTAATCCACGGCGGTTGGGGGTAAGGTCAGCAGCACCTTGCCCCCAATTCATTCGCTGCCAAACTATGCCAAATTAATGTAGGACTGCAATTGCCGCTCAAGTGAGTTTCGTTGCAATCTCATTTCCAGAATGCCATGCGAGATCTTCCCCTATCTAGAATTTATTTTGTCTTCAATATCTAAGAACATCAAGGGAATGACGCTATTGTTTCCTTCATGCGGATACTCATTTTTCTCATTGTTTTGTCATAGAGCGGCCGGGCAAAGCGCTTAGTCCTGTAGGCTTTTTTTGCTGGTTGATCCGTAAGAATCAAAAACTTTTTAGCATCTATCCCTTTAATTGCCATAACAGCGATCTGATCTGCATCAATACGGGCTTTACCAATAAGTTTACTTGCAATGAAAGACATTTGAGGATCTTCTTGCGATAGTGACTGTGCAAGATTTGTACGAAAAAATGATGGACAAATTACCGAAACAGCGACACCCTGCGAAGATAATTCGTAGTAGATACTTTCACTTAGCGCAACCACAGCCGCCTTCGACGCCGAATAAGAAGACATTGCCGCCGGGTGCACCAGACCGGCCAACGATGCCGTATTGACGATATGACCGGAACCCGCTGATATAAGCATGGACGAAAAGGCTTGACACCCATTTACAACACCAAAAACGTTGATATCCATGGCTCTTCGCCATTCAATAAGGGAAGTATGATCGATCCTACCCGCTGTAGCTATACCGGCATTATTTATCAGTATATCTAATCCACCAAAGCGAACCAAGGTTTCCTTTCTCGCGTTCTCCCAGTCATCAGTGTTAGTCACATCTAGTTTTAGATAACTAGCACCGGAAGGAACTTCGTGGTATTCAGCTAGATCCGTAATAATTACCTGATCACCTCTTGCACAAAATCGTTGCGCCAGAGCAGAACCAAGACCAGAAGCTCCGCCAGTAATTAAAATTCTCTGCGACATAAAAAGTCCTCACAATTATTAATAGTTAATTTTTACTACACCAAGAGCTGATCCAATAACTTGTTGCGCGGTATCACTAGGGCAATTCCAGGTAACCCCTGCTAGCAGTATGACTAGATAAACGGCCAGTGCACGAACCTTCAGCACTATCAGTTTAAGCATTCGCCAAGTACCAGCGTTGCGTATATCATGATGATTCAATCATAACCACTACTTTTCCTGCTGCAGTACGGTTTTCGAGTGATAGTATTGCCTGTGCCGTATCTTCAAATGAGTACACGACTGGCTCCGGCAGTGAAATTCGGCCATCGATATAATAGGGCTCCAATTCTCGCCACTGATGTTCAAGACGCTCCGGTTTTTGCATCCACCAGGCGCCCCAACCCACGCCTCTCACATCAACGTTATTCAGTAATAGCCGATTAACTTTCACCATAGGTATTTCCCCTGCAGTGAACCCCAGGACCAAAATACGTCCGCCTAGCGATAATGAACGAAGGCTGTCGGTAAAACGATCCGCACCAATAGCATTACCTACCGGATCCACCACTACATCAACACCTTTACCATTTGTTAATGCAGATACCTCAGCACGCCAATTATCCGCAAGCACAACTTCGGTTGCCCCGGCGGCCTTGGCTATCTCAGCCTTGCCTCCAGTACTTACCACTGCGATAGTGCGAGCAGCGCCCAACGCAGGCGCCATTCTCAGCACTGAGGTACCAATACCGCCTGCACCACCATGAACTAGTACGGTTTCCCCTTGCTTAAGTTGACCGCGAATAGTCAGTGCAAAATGCACAGTGAGATCATTAAATAATATTCCAGCAGCAGCTGTCATCGACAACTGTTCAGGGAGAGCAAAAACCAACTGACTAGGGACGGCAACCTTCTCGGCAATCGCCCCACCAAGACCGGTAATAGCAAGAACTCGATCACCTGGAGAAAAGGTAGATCCTTGCGGCGCCCGCACCACCACTCCGGATAATTCCGCTCCGGGGGTGAAAGGTAGCTCAGGGCGGTACTGGTATAAACCTCTAGACAGTAAGGCATCCGGAAAAGCTACCCCCGCAGCATACACCTCAATAATCACCGATTCTGCAGCAGTCGGGTCCTCAAGAGGGTCTAGTACACCCTCACAGATCTTAATTGTCTGTGGTCCATCAAGCGTAGTAATACGTGCTGCCCGCATACCTTTACCTTCCTAGTAGGTTAATACCGCCCAACTACAGGGCACCTGAGATGATTCTGGTGACTCTATCGTGCAGATACACAACCATCATCCAAAAGTTTTCAAACACAGGATTAGTGGTTTGACCATGATGAAATCTGTAGTAAATTTGTTGGGCAATTGCCGCTAGCCTAAAGAGGCCAAATACTTCATAAAAGATCCAATTATCTATCGGTAGAAGGGTTTTTGACTGCCAATAATGAACAATCTCATCCCGCGTAAACATTCCAGCAAGAAAAGAGGGCTGCGGTGAAGCGAGCTTGAACATATCCTCATCATCTGCCTGAACCCAATAGGCAAGCGAAGAGCCTAAATCCATAAGCGGATCACCAACGGTGGCTAATTCCCAATCGAGCACTGCCACCGGAATTAACTGATCGTCAACCCTTGTGCAGACCACATTATCTAGTCTAAAATCTCCATGAATAATGGTACTAGCGATATCATTTGGCCGATTCTTTTCAAGCCATTTCATTACTTCCCTAAAATCAGGGACGTTAGGCGTGTGAGCCACGTCGTATCGTTTCGACCATCCAGTAATTTGCCGTTCAACATAACCAGAGCCCCGGCTAAATTCACTAAGTCCACTAACTTTTGGGTCAATACCATGCAATTCAATCAGTAAATCAAAAACACTCTTACACAGATTTTGTACTTTCCCAGGTTCACCCGTAAGCCCCTTGAGGCTATCGCCACGCAATACTATGCCCGGAATGCTTTCCATAACATAAAACTCACTACCAAGAATTGACTGATCAGTGCATAACGCAATCATCTCTGGAACATGTGGGTATACCTCTTTCACCAAGGATTGTATGCGGTACTCACGCGCCATATCGTGACCTGATTTTGGCTTTTTGCCTCCGGGAGGGCGCCTGAGGACAAGATCCCGATCCGAATACCGCAACAAATAGGTAAGATTAGATGCCCCACCAGAAAACTGAAATACCTCGGGCTGTTCGCTTATACCCGTCTCAGTACTTAACCACTGAGCAAGCTTACGCACGTCAAAACTATCCTCGGGACGCACCGGTCTAGCATTTTCAGGTAACAGCGCACTCACTAAACAGCCTCTCGTTATAAATTCTTATACGGTGCTAGTTCTTCTCGGGCAATTAGTGCCCGATGAACTTCATCTGGTCCGTCAGCAAGTCTCAATGATCGAGCTACGGTCCAAGCGCCAGCAAGTGGAAAATCATCAGAAAGACCAGCTCCGCCATGTATTTGAATGGAAAAATCTATCACTTTCAATGCCATTTCCGGTGCCGCAACTTTAATCTGTGAAACTGCCGATCGGGCGCTCATAACACCTTGGGTATCAAGCAACCAGGCAGCATGTAATACCAGCAACCTGGCTTGATTGATAGAAATTCTGGCATCGGCAATGCGTTCGGCATTACCTCCCAAATATGCTAAAGGTTTGCCAAAGGCAACTCGACCAGTCGCCCGTTTACATGCTAGCTCAAGTGCATGTTCAGCAAGTCCAATCAGCCTCATACAGTGGTGGATTCGGCCTGGGCCCAATCGGCCTTGAGCTATTTCAAATCCTCGACCAGGTCCTCCAATAATTGCACTAGCAGGCAATCTTACATCAGTAAATGACACTTCACCATGTCCACCTGGTTCATCATAGAAACCCATAGTTGGCAGCAGTCTTTCAATCTTTACCCCTGGAGTGTCAATCGGAACTAGAACCATGGAGTGCTGCAAATATTTATGAGCGTAGGGGTCTGTGACACCCATAAAAATGATAACTTTGCAGTCTTCATGCCCAATATTGCTTGTCCACCACTTGCGTCCATTAAGGACAACTTCGTCACCATCTAGTATGGCAGTTGCTGCCATATTGGTTGCGTCAGAAGATGCTACGGCAGGTTCGGTCATACCAAAAGCCGAACGAATCTGACCGGAAAGCAGTGGCCTCAACCATTGTTTTTTTTGCTCTTGACTACCGTACATATGCAGAACTTCCATGTTTCCGGTGTCGGGTGCATTACAATTGAAAATTGTTGGCGCCAGTGCACTACGCCCCATCTCCTCAGCTATCGGGGCGTAGTCGACGTTAGTTAGTCCAGCACCAATAGCCTTGTCAGGCATAAATAAATTCCATAATCCTTGTGCTCGGGCTCTTTCCTGAAGATCTCGTACCTGCTGAGGTACTGCCCATAATGTCTTAGCCAGGAGATCCTGGCGCTGACCAAAATAAGTTGATTTATTCGAAAAATACTGTGCTTCAAAAGGTTCAATGTTCTTTACCATAAAATCTCGAACCTGTGAACGGAGTTCCGCACTACGTTCCGACGGAGCAAAATCCATGAGCGTCTCCTACACTACTGAGCAATGCTCAACAAGGTATCATAGGAAACCTCTAGAGACTAGGAATCAGCAGAATACCTGGTGAAGACATGAAAAAACTGCTTCCCGGAATAGATTTTTCTCAGATGAACGGCGTAAACAACTCATTGTGAGGAGGCTAAGAGTAAATTAAGCACATAGTTCAGGAGTTTTTGTCCACTGCACCTTTAGTACCAATAATGATCTTGTTAAGAGTTAAACTTGCGGAACATACTTGCTAGTAAGGTAATAGAATCACTAGGACGTACCCCAGTAAATCCTGAGTTCAGCGCGCAAGATCTTATCCTTGCGGACTGCTGGTGGGCATTAGTGGAATCACCAGAGCCTTCAATCGTAGTAGAAAACAGCATCGATATCACGGGACAGAGTGTTGATGTCCTGGTAAAACTACTCGGGTTATCTGAAATTACCTACTTGCTTTTACCTCTCCGCAGCACTAGATCGCGTACATGGGCGGTCTCATTAATTGAAGACACTCGGCGCTTACCGTTACGTGAGACTAAAACTCTCGTCATTGAACAATAATCAATCGGAAACGTTAACGGCTTTTTAAGCTCCAATATTTCTTGTAAATACACATTTATCACTCCCCCGTGCGCTGCCACTACTATGGTCTGATCATGTTCATGCTGCTCAATAACCTCTGCGAAACCTTGTAACACTCTCATGCGAAAGGCCCTAGCATCAATAAAATCTGGGAAAAATCCGGCTCGTATCTGTGCATATGCTTGCGGAGCCAATTCATTTGCTTCGTCAATTCTTATATATGCACTTAGCCCATAGTCATATTCCGCTAAATTATCAAAAACTTTGATAGGCAAACCGATTGAAGAAGACAAAGGTTCTGCAGTCTGTTGCGCTCTCAGCTGAGGGCTGCTCACTATCGCATCAACTGCTTCTTCTGATAACCCCCGGACAATTCGTTGCGCTTGCTGCATCCCTAAACTAGTTAACCCTGGATCTGCCACACCATGCTCTTGCAATACCTGTTCTGGCTGGGCATGACGGATAAGTAGAAGTTGCATATCAACACTTTCGCACACCCCTAAGACTCGATTAACTACTGACATAGGAGTCTAAAGCTGCTAGCGTGCTAAGTATGGTCGAGGCTGAAGAAACCAACTTGCTCGCGACTAGCCCCCCTACACAGCGCTCATCTGTCATCCCACCGTCGCAGAAGATTCGGTTCTTTGACAAACATCGGTTTTCCTACTGTGGATTGACAGTATCCACAATTATGTTCTGGCTCTCCACGACCCCTTCACTACTGCCACGTGGACCGCTATTCCAAGGTATCGTCAGTGGAGGTTGCGCTGCATTGGGTTACTGCTTAGGCGTTTTTGTTTCTTGGTTTAGTCGATACATGTTGTCTCGCAAAGAAAAATGGTCCACCCCAGATAATTTCTGGTGGGTAGCACTTGGATTTTCTTGGCTACTTGGCACAGTCTTGATGTTTTATTGGTTCTCACGATGGCAGAATGAACTACGAGATTTAATGGCGGTGGACCACCTATTATGGACCGCTTTTCCCATCATTATTGCAATCGCAATAATGATATTTAGCGCATTAATGCTCGTTGGAAGACTGTGGGCAGCCTTAATCCGTTGGTTTGTGCACCAACTATCTCGCATCGCACCGCCACGAGTATCTGCAACTATTGGAGCAGGCATAGTAGTGCTCTTAACAATTTTTGTTACTAATGATGTCATTGGCCGCCGAGTAATGAACACACTTAATAACACTTTTGCTGCCGCAAATGAGGAAACAAAAGCTGATACTTCTGCTCCCACAAGCAGCTTAAGATCCGGCGGACCTCAGTCTCTCGTTAGCTGGGGCTCCCTTGGACGTGAAGGCAGACTAATCGTCGCTACCGGTCCAACAACTGAACAACTCTCGAAATTTAACGGAACTACGGCAGTTGAACCAATCCGAGTCTATGCAGGCTTAGATTCTGCTGAGATTACCCGTGATCGTGCTGAACTTGTCGCACGAGAACTTGAACGAACCGGAGCATTTACTCGCAAGGTAATCGCGATTGGGTCCACCACCGGAAGCGGTTGGCTAAATAAAGCAACAATTGATTCCCTTGAGTACATGTATAACGGAGATACCGCCCTGGCCTCTATGCAGTACTCATACCTGCCGAGCTGGCTATCGTTCCTTGCAGATACCGAGAATGCGCGCCAGTCAGGTAAAGCACTTTTTGAGTCTATCGATTCGCGGGTCCGTGCTATTCCAGAAGCTAAACGCCCGAAGGTTGTGGTGTTTGGTGAAAGTCTTGGAAGTTTCGGCGGGGAATCGGCCTTCGGTACCATCCCTGATATTGCAGCTAGGACCAATGGTGCATTATTTAGCGGACCAACTTTCAGTAATACTCTATGGAATGACACTACAAGAGAACGTGATTCAGGAAGTCCAGCGTGGTTACCCATTTATGACCAAGGTAAACAAGTACGTTTTATTTCCGAACCTGAGGACCTAAATCGACCGACGCACAACTGGCCTGGATCACGAATTGTCTACTTACAGCACGCATCTGATCCAATTGGTTACTGGTCACCCGATCTTTTACTCGAGCAACCTGTTTGGCTTTCAGGGAGCCGTGGGCGCGACGTTGTAGGCGCCATGCGATGGATACCTTTTGTGACCTTCTTGCAAGTATCAGCAGATATGGCGGTATCCACCGGAGTGCCAGATGGACATGGGCATAAATACTTATCAACAATCCCTTACGCTTGGGCAAAAATCTTAGAGCCTCCTGAATGGACTACAGAAAAGACTGAAGCTTTACTACCATTACTACACCGAGACTGACGCCTACTAAACGGCAAAGTTAACCGAATGCTATTTGCTAGGAAGCCAGGAAACTAACTATTGCAAAGTTTCTGCGCGGTTTCTTTCTTCTCTTATGTTGCACAGTGTCAACAACCCATTTATGATGCGAAAAACACTGATAAATTACTGATTTTAGAAGGGCGGATATGAGTAAGTCCTGGGCGATGAAATGGAACCATGCTAGGCTGAAGCCACAGTTGATAAAAACCGCAGTGGCAATAACCCTGGCTTGCTCTCTCGCTACTGGACCAGCCCCTGCTATTGCCGAACCAGTCCTGGCTGGGTTTGAATTTGATGTCCCGGAATTTTACGACACGACAACTATCGACTTTAACAATACCAATCCAGGTCACATCTTTCGAGAAGAACATCTCCCTCCCCCTGTTCCTGGAATCTCTACCGCAACAAGGATTCTCTACCATTCAACCACGGATTCTCTTACTCCAGTAGGTGTTTCGGGCGTAGTCCTCACATCCTCTATCCCCTGGACAAGACCCGGACCAAGACCCGTCCTTGGATACGCGGTCGGGACTCACGGCCTTGCAGACCAATGCGCCCCCTCTCGTCAAATACTAGACCCAGGGCAACCTGGAATAGATCCTGAAGGAGAGTTAGTACTGATTTTAGCCCTTATCGCACAAGGATACTCAGTTGTTGTTACCGATTATATCGGTCTAGGAACTCCAGGAATACACTCATATCTCAACGGTGAGGAGGAGGGGAACGCACTCCTGGATGCGGTGCGAGCTGCCCAGAATCTTGGACTCCCCGAACTTACCCACCAGTCCCCGGTTATCCTCTACGGCGTCTCTCAAGGAGGTGGGGCCGTTGTTGGCGCAGCTGAACGCGCAGGCAAATACGCCCCGGAACTAAATATCAAAGCCGCAGCAGCTGGCATGCCGGCTAATCCCACTATCGAGCTTCTCAGTAATTCCCCTGAAGATGGAATCATGGAAATTATCGCGCTAATGTCCAGAAATCCCGAATATGAAAAAACAGTGCGCTCCATCGTCACTGACGACGGCTGGAGTTATCTTCAAAAAATAGCTACAACCTGTATTGTTCTTTCGGCACCAGAGCTCTCTCCACAGATCCAAGCCACCAATTCAGGCGAAGGCCTCTTTCCCGCGTTAATCAGTAATGACGATATTTACCAAGCAATAACCTCACAAACCCTTGGTCGCCAAGCTCTTAGCGTTCCCACCGCCATCTGCTCTGGCCCCACAGACAGCCTGGTACCGGAAAAAGGAGTGCTTGCGCTCATCGATTCCTGGCGATCACAAGGAAGCGAAGTGGAATACTTCAGGGCTGATGCTGGGCCTGAGTTATTCAAAACAGGTCACGCAGTAACGGGACTAGCCTGTGCACCGTTGCTCTACCAATGGATCGCCGACCAGCTCAATACCTAAGTAATCAGCATAGGATTCATCGAAACTATAATCATGAACCCTATGCCATTACCTCATCGACGCTTTCGTGGTTGCCAGACCACCAAAGCGCTGCTTTTAGGGATAATCGCAACTTCTCGGCGGTAACTTGCATGCACCTGGGCAATTTCTTGTGCCATCTCCGATACTCGATGCTGCAATGCTTCAACCTGATTAGTCAGCTCAATAATTCGTTTAATACCTGCAAGATTGACTCCCTCATCTTGCGAAAGCCTTTGTACTTCCCGAAGCAAAGCAACATCCCGTGGTGAATAACGTCGTCCACCGCCGGAAGTTCGCTCAGGAATCACTAACCCCAAGCGGTCATAAGTACGCAAAGTCTGTGCGTGCATCCCGGCTAATTCTGCTGCCACCGATATCACAAAAACATGAGCATCCGGATCAGGGGCTGAACCAAAGAAACCTGCCATTACGCACCTGCCCATCCTTGCCGTGGATCAAAACCACTAGCTCGCTCTGCCGCCGCATATTTTTTCAGTGCTTCCAAAGCTGAATCATCAAGCTTAGGTGGCACGGCAACTTTCACTGTCACAAGAAGATCCCCATGCTCACCATGCTTTTTTGCAACGCCGCGACCACGAACTCTTAGTACCCGTCCATCAGTGGTCCCTGCAGGAATTTTCACTCCAACCCGACCTTCCAAAGTGGGAACAGACACAGTTGCACCCAAAGCAAGTTCACTAAAACTTAAGGGAATAGTGATAGCCAAATCATCACCCTGACGAGTAAAAACTTTATCAGGCGTAACGTGAACCGTGACATACAAATCGCCTGAAGGTGCCCCGCGAAGACCCGCTTCCCCTTGACCCGCCAAACGAATCCGCTGCCCATCAGTTACTCCAGGAGGGACACGTACCGTAATGGTACGGGTCCGAGTTGTCACCCCGGATCCCTGACAATCTGAACAAGGATTCTCAATAATTGAACCCGTGCCCTTGCAATCAACACACGGTTCGCTAAAACCAAAAGCCCCTTGATTTCTGCTAACAACCCCAGCTCCATTACAGCTGGCACAAACCTTAGGGCTGGTTCCAGGCTTTGCACCACTGCCGTGGCAAGTTGTGCAGGGCGAAGGACTGGTTAGCC
This sequence comes from Mycobacteriaceae bacterium, assembly GCA_051646185.1. Classification (GTDB taxonomy): domain Bacteria; phylum Actinomycetota; class Actinomycetes; order Mycobacteriales; family Mycobacteriaceae; genus JBOFCS01. The sequence goes on from JBOFCS010000166.1 coordinate 17,675, forward strand.
GAAGCGGTACTGCAACACCTTTAGTCGCTTCAATAAAATCCAGCCGAGTCTGAGTTTCAAGGTCATTCCCCCGGCGCGGACGGGTCGTGCGGGGAGAAGGTCCACGATTAAATAACCCGCCAAACAAATCACCGATACCGCCAGCACCCGACTGAGCTGCGCCACCTTGCCCAAACAAGTCATTGAGATTAAATTCTTGGCCACCGGCCCCAGGGGAAAATCCTCCAGTACCAAAACCCGCACCATCACTAAATTTTCTACCTGCAAAACCACCGGCAGCAAATAATCTACGAGTCTCGTCGTACTCTTTAC
>JBOFCS010000215.1:0-29821 GCA_051646185.1 Mycobacteriaceae bacterium
TAAATACCCGCCATCGGCGATAATCTAAAGTAGTAGAAAGGATTTCAGGATAAGACCGTTCAGGGTGGGCAGCTCTTGCCAAGCGTATTTGGGCGGCAAAATGCGATCTTAGGGTGGCGAGTTCATCAGCATCTAAAGCAGTAACATCACGATCCAAAATTTTACAAATTGCTCTTCCACCGTCGTCCAAAGCATCAGATATCGTCCAATGAACTCCAATAGTGTTTCCCGAAGACATTTTTCGTTGACGCATTTCAGTACCCATTTGACTGATAAGTTCTCTAGCTTCAACTGTTCGTTCATGTATCTGTTGAGCGAGTCCAGTTAAGAGTGCGTCTTCGAGAATTAAGCGTTCAGAAGCTGTTAACAACAATTCTTGATCATTGTGGGCGCTTTTGATGCGTTCGGCGAACTCATGGATAGAAAAGTAACCGTCCGAGTCTTGCACTTGTACCACGGTGATCTCATCAGGGGAGTCCCATTGCAGTCGATAATCTTGTCCGGTGGAGGACAGTTGAATATCAAGCTCTTGTAAGGCAGATGTTAAAGCTGAGCGGGTGGTTTTTCGCACTGCTTCGCTGCCGCTAGTCGATAACGTCGCTGCATTAAGTGCGGCATGCAGGTATGCAACATCATCAGGCAGAACTTCTATTCCAGTAAAACTCTCTGGTGCTCGAGTAATGCGATAGAGTAGCTGATCTGCATCTTGCCAGGCGCCAGATGCCTGCGGCCAGCTTAAATTTTCTGTGATTCCTAGTATTTGAAGTATATCTTTGCGGGCATAGGGGGCAAGAAGTTTCGCATCAGTCTGCGATTCCTGCAAAGCGGTTTTTAGAGCAGCAATGGCACCCTCGTAGGAGCCCTCAGCTTTTCCTGCTTGTGCTATAGCTTTTTCATTTGCTTTTTGGACTATCCGGAGACTGGTGCGGTGGCTATCAATAGCATTGCGAGCCTTAGCAATTTCATTATCAATCTGTTCAACGCTAGCGCCAACAGCGGCTCTTAATGCGCTTAATTTATGTGCTTCTTGCTCAAAACGAGCGCGTGCCAGGGTTGCTTCTTCAGCAAATTCTTCAGCATTGCCCCGAGCCTCATATAGGCGGTCTTGAGCTTCATCAGCATGTTCTTTGGCTTTGGCTAATTCGCGACGTGAGCGGACAACCAATTCACCTTGGGATTCAAAATGGCGTACCGCAGCTGCAAGGGCGTCAAGGTCGCGAACTTTATGCGGAGTCTGCTGCCTAACAGCTGTACTAAGTAGATTTTTTTCTTTTGTCGTTAAATTTGAAATCGCTAAATCGAGCTCGGTTTGGGCGTGTCCAACTGCTTCTGCTCGAGTTCTTAATACGCCACCAGCATCTGTAACTTTGTTCATTGCCGTGTAGATTGGCCCTAGTTTGGGTAGCTTCTCCGCTGCACGTTTTACTGCTGACTGTAGATTAGTACACTGTTTAATAAGCTTCTCGGCTACTTCATTGTCTTGGGTTAGCTCGTTGATCTGATCATTAATCTCAGCCAGTCGAGTGGTTCTTCGTTTTTTGCGAGCAGTGGCGCCAATAAATTCTGCAGACTTTTTATGGTGAGCACCTATTCTTATGCCAAAAGAAAATTTTCCGGTGGAATTAATTGTTAGTACATTCTTTTCAGATTGACTATCAGTTCTCTGCAAAGAAATTGACGACAAAATTGCATTGATATCTGCTTCGGTAACATCGGGAGACTCTTCTGCTACTAAAACATCACGAAGGGTTGGGCCAGCGGGTCGTTGTTCTTCTGGTAAGGGCTCGATCCTGAGATCTGTACTGCCATCTTTTATCCCAGTATTATTCCCCACCCAAGCGTCAAGAATATTGCTTGCTTCTAATGCCGCTTCTATTCCAGCAGCCTGTTGTTCATCAATGCCATCCTTGAACCGAACTAACTGCCATAGTGGGGCGCCGACCGATGAAATATTTTCTGACCGCTGAAGTAAAAATTGTGGGGCGTCATCTGTTTCAGATGCAATTGACGAATACTCGCTCTTGAGTGCGTCAATCTGATCTACCCTCATTTTTCGTGAAATCTTAGCCTGCTGTTCAGTGGAACGAACTGCATCTAGGGTAGTTGTTGTCTCCTTAATCAGAACTTCTGCTAGCGATGTTGATTCCGGGTCAGTGACGTCAATGCTAGCGATGGTTTGCTCGAGTTGTTCGATAAGCTCTACGCCAAGATTGAGTTCTCGATAAATAGTCTGATGATCGACCCACCAACGACGTACTTCGCTTGACACCGATTTGCGGGCAATTTCTACCTCGGTCTGCGCTGCAGTTATGGCGCTTTGTCCAGAAACGAGTTGTTCTTGCACGCGATCAGCGGCCTTTTCGGCACGTTCACGTTCTGCTGCAGCGCTGTCGACATCAGCCAGAGCTTTACGAACAATTCGTAGCGCACCGTCTCTTTCTTCGGCATGCCCCCTTACCGCAGTGGTAATTTGGTCTGGACGAACGGATTCTGGCAGTGCAGTCCACATGATCCCGGCATCTTCAGCCGCAGTTGCCAAATCAGATTCAGCGCGCATGACAGTCTGAAGAATAGTGTGATAATTATTAGTTGCTTTTGTTGCTTCTTCAGTTCTTTGGGCAAGTGTAGATTGTGCGGTCCGTGCTTGTTCAGCATGTTTATCCGCAGATTTTTCTACAGCGCCAACAAGCTCGGAAAGTTGATCAAGCTGTTGCTTGCCTTCATAGGCGCTAGAGCGCTGAAGCATTTCCAGATCAGCTCTACTTTGTTCAAGAATTTTCTCGGCTTCAGCTAGCGCTGTCTGGCACTTGTGCTGTTCGGACGTTGCACGTTCCCGAGTCTGCGCTGCTTCAGCGAGAGTAGCTGCCAATGCTTCAACTGACTTGAGTCGCCGCCCAACCTGTTCTACCGCAGCGTGAGCGTGTGCAGCTAAGTATTTTGTATAGACATTAATAAAGTCTTGCGCTCCACGATCTGCTCTAGCAAGCCCTTCGAGCGCGCGTCCGACTTCTTCCATATCGCTAAATGAACGTGCAGCATCAGTGAGTAAACTTGCGTCTAGGGGGCGCAAGCCATCGGTTAACGCTTGCGATAGCCCTTTAGGGTCAAGGTTTTTAGCGAGTTGTGGCCTGCGAAGGGTGAGCACGAGATTGATAAGCTGCTCGTAACGTTCTAAACCTAAACCAAAAAGCCTAGCGTCTATTGCCATTCGATAGTCAACTGGCCTGTCGGTGAGCGAATCAGGGCCTATTTGCTCTGCTAATTGCTTTTTGGTTAATGGCCGATCATCACTGCCAAAGAGTGAAAAATCGATCCCTACACGACCTTCGGCAACAAAGTACCATCGAGAAACTTTGTCATTATGTTTTGCTGCACGCATACCTATCCCAACAGTGACCGCTTCGGGATGGGAGATTTCTCCTCGGCTAAACTCCATCCATACGTATGAATGAGCCGACTCTTGGTCGCGGTAGAGCAAGTTTGACTTCATAGTACGCTCTTCTCCGGCAAAAGGATTCAAGCGACGTGGTTCGATTCTTCCATCCAGGACAAAGGGATATAGCACCTCAAGAGCTTTGGTTTTCCCCGAGCCGTTTGGGCCACGCAATACAAGACGGCCATCAGCAAAAGAAAATTCTTGGTCGCGGTAATCCCAAAGATTGATGATCCCGGCTCGAGTTGGTTTAAAGCGTCCAATCATTCTGCAGTGGCCTCTTCGTTATTGGTGAACAGAGCAGTTTGGGCTGTAGCGGTACGAATGTGTGCTACTACATCACGGTAGCGGGCCAGGATTGGCAGTACCAATACTCCACCTTCAGTATGTGCGAGCAGTTTCATTTTTATCAGAAGCTGTAGTGCTTCGCTAGCAAGTCCATGTATATTACTTTGCCATTGTGCTGAAAAAGTTCTTCCAAATTTGTTACTGAGTTCTTGGGTGACAGAAAGTAACCAATCCATCTCTATTATGGGGTACTTCTGATGACCACTTATTTCAGAATTAATTCCGTAATCACTTGTTTGAAAAGATGATTCGGAAAAATCAAACCCGAATTTTGACGGTAGCGAAGAATTTAATTGATTAATTAAATCCCGCTGCTTGGCATCTGTTAAGTAGGCTTGTGGTAATGCTGGTGCATCAGCGTCGAGTACCCGATCAGCAATTTCACCAACAAGCAACAAAGCAACCTGTGCAATTGTTCCGGTACCCGGGAAACGGATTTCCGATAATCTGGCGGTCTGGTCTATCAATGCAATACCCTCTGCGCGCCTTTCCAGTGAAAGGCCAGTAACTTTTTCTACTGCTTGCAGATAATCTTCAGCCGAATTTAGGAACATGCGTTGCTGATCGCTTAGTGAAGCAAAATACACCACAGGTTGCTCAATGAGCTCTCGAAGCAATTGCTTTCCTGCACTTCGTATCTGTAGAAGTGGATCGGTGAGGATCCCGGTATTCTCATCCTGCTGTCCAGTAAAAATTGAACTACTTAATAATGTTTCAACATTATTTATATCCTGAAGTATTTGCGGGGGACGAAAGAGCGCAGTCACAACATTTCTGTCTATATCGTAGAGTGCTTCTCCAATGCCGGGGTTGTTTGACCAGGCACCTGCATCTCCATCTGCAAGGGTGAGTGCTCCACGTCCAGCTAGCCAACTGACTGCATCGACAAATCCATCCCTATCTGCAGCTCGGTCAACAGAAAGATCAACTCCATTGATATGTAAGGCTTCTGCTGCAACGGTTGCAGCAAGCTCAGATAGCGTTATTTGGCTTGCACCCCTGCCCAGCACAGCTAGCGCTAAAGATAGGTAGGAGTAGCGGCGTCGATCGAATTCTCTATCAGTACTTGTTTTTGCAGGAGTTGCATTGTCGAGTCGATACACTGATGGAAAAACCCTTGCAGTTGTCTCCGTTACTTCAAGGCGATAACCCCACAAGTTAAGCATATCTTCGCGCAATTGAGTTGCCCATTGCCTAATAAGGCTAAGTGCGTTCTTATCTGGGTATATTTCGGTAACAATATGATTGGAAAGAATCAACCGCATAGCCCGTTGATAGCTATCAAGCTGAAGAGGCGGTATCGAATTAATGATCACTGTACAGTCACCGCCAGTCGATCAAGATGGAGCACACCCCGAACCGTGCTTACTTGAGTTGAATGTGCCGCAGGTGTAAGAGTCAACTGTACGCCTGCTTCAGAACTGGTTGAGTTAACTCGCCCGCTTGTTCGGACCCTTGCCGCCAAAGCGACATTCAATAAACTGAGCAGGACTTCAGTTTCTTGTTCGTTAAGCGTTCTCTCACTTACGCCATTTTTTGCCAGAGATTGTGCAGCAATCTGTCTTGCACGTTGTGTTGCTAGCTGTTGCTCGCGTAACTTTCTTAGACCTCCTTCATTGCGCTGAACTTTTGTTGGTAATCCAGGGTTTGGGGTTCTTCCGGTTTCTACGAGCGTTCGGGACAACTCAACTGCGGGGGCCTCCCACCAAGACCGCGTATACGGAATAACATCTGCATCGGGATGCAGCATAGAAAGATGTCGTGGTCGATTCAACCCAAAAACCAGACCAAATAAAGCATGGGCACTTTCCTGGGTTGGGGTGGCGGCAAACCAACTAGCAAGATGACGTAGCTGACTATCACGACTTACTCCACCCCTGCGGGCATCGGTGACTCGACGTAACAACGACAACACAGCGGAAATTGCGCTCATAGTTCCATCCCGAAGTCGGTCGGTTTCACTAGTTCCGCCTTCGGGGGCAGCGAACCAGTTTGACAGTCCGATCCACCGGCCACGCCAATCTGATAGTAGTTCTTCACGCTCCAGGAACAATCGCTCATCAGCTGCTGCTGCAAGGTTAACTAATTGATCGATGCCAGTGGCTTCAACATTAGAGATGGCTGCTGACAACCGGGGTGCGTACCTGGCAAGATCTGAGCTGAACTCACGCATATGAGCTAGTAAGGTGTCTTTGTGAGCCAGAAAAGTTTCTGGAGTTAAGTCGGTAGTTCGTACTAGGTCGCCAAGTGATAAATAAAACTGTGCGGCACGATTGGCCATTTCAGTAAGTGCTGTATCGAGGCGAGAAAGTTTTCGGTATACCAGCTCACTATCTCCTTGCTGATTTGCGCGAGCCAATTCAGCTAAATCCTCAAGTATCTCTGGCAAAACTAAGCGGGAGAGTGAAACATCATCGAGCCGAGCAGTTAATACCTCTTCCACCGCCCGGAATGCTCGATACCCCCCCTGGCTGAATTGGTAAACGTAGTGGCGATTGCGATAATCAGCCAACGTAGCCGCGCGTGAACCATCGTAGCTACGCTCAAGCACTCCCCACTGGTGAAGTTGCTCAAGTAATACCGCAACTGCTTGAGCAGTTAATGGGTACTCGCTTTTGCCCGGGCTTCGACTAAGGGAATCAGCAACCTGCCCAGCATGTAATAGAACTACATAGTTTGTTCTGGCCAGATCGAAGGTGCGTAAAACCTGCAGATAATCTGCCCTTTTATCGGCATTGGCAAAAGAAAATAAGCGTAATCGCTCATCGTTGAGTAATAGTTGTAATTCAGGCAATCCAGGGTGGCTTTCCACAGCAACTTCCTTCTCGATCACCGAATAAGGCTAAGCGCAGACTTCAAGCCACTGGTACTTGCCCCGCAAACAATCGACGATCCTGCAATAATGCCCTGTTTATAGGCCAAATGAACCTGGTCCACGACGCCGCAGGTACCGCTCAAATTCGGCGGCGATAGCGTCGCCGTCAATTTTATTAACTGCATCAGACATATCCACTTCAGCATCACCTCGTTCTTCTAGCGTCCGCACGTAATCAGCAATTTCTTCATCGTCAGCGGTCATCTCAGTAACTGCTTGTTCCCAGTCTTCGGCTTGTTGTGGAAGTTCAGACAAGGGAACCTCGATGTCAAGAACATCTTCTACTCGTTGTAGTAGAGCAAGGGTAGCTTTGGGGTTAGGTGGCTGTGATACATAGTGAGGGACTGCAGCCCAAAAGGAAATGGCGGGAATACCTGCACGAACGCATTCATCTTGAAGAACTCCAGTAATGCCCGTAGGGCCCTCATACCTGTTTTGTTCGAGATTAAAGCGTTCTGCTGACTCAGCGCTGTAGGCGGTACCGGTGACTGGAACTGGGCGAGTGTGTGGGGTGTCAGCAAGCAGTGAACCAAGGATTACCACACTCGTAACGTGCAGTTCCTCGATGAGTTCAAGAATTTCTGCACAAAAACTTCGCCATCGCATATTTGGCTCGATACCACGAAGCACTACAATGTCACTTTGCGCTCCAGGTGGTGAGCACACTGACAAGCGTGTCGCTGGCCAGGAAATCTCTCTTGTTACACCATCAATTTGTTTAACTGTAGGTCGATTTACCTGATAGTCGTAGTAGTCTTCGGAGTCCAATTCAACTAGCGGTTGTGAATCCCAGATCAGCTCAAGATGCTCAATGGCAGCAGTAGCAGCTTCAGCTGCATCATTCCATCCTTCAAAAGCCGCTACCAGAATTGGTTGTCGCAGGATGGGCAGTAGTTCTGATGCTTGTTCAGGATTTTCACGTGCAGTCACAGCCGTTAGCCTACGGCTAGGGCTGGTGATTGCTACTCTTAGCGCATAGACCACTAGGCTAAGGCGCATGTCTGTCTCGCCCCGAGGAACATCGGCACCAATAGAACAAACCGCAGCCCGCGTGTTGGATTCGGCATTGCTAGAGGCAATGAAGCAAAGAGTGCTTATTGGCGACGGCGCAATGGGAACAATGCTGCAGGCAGCAGAGCTAAGTTTGGATGACTTTCATGGGCTCGAAGGTTGTAACGAAATACTTAATGACACCCGGCCTGATATCTTGGCGAGTATTCATAGGGCGTACTTTGAAGCAGGCGCTGATGCCGTTGAAACAAACACCTTCGGTTGCAATCTGTCCAACTTAGGCGATTATGAAATTGCAGGTCGGATTCGTGAACTTTCGGAAAAAGGTACCCAGATTGCCAGGGCAGTAGCCGATGAAATGGGGCCGGGCAGGGATGGGATTCCCCGTTTTGTGCTTGGTTCCATGGGCCCAGGTACAAAACTTCCTTCGCTTGGACATACCAAGTTCCATATCATTCGTGATGCTTTTGCTCAGGCGGCAAAAGGGATGCTTGATGGCGGGGCAGATGCTATTTTAGTAGAAACTGCTCAGGACTTACTGCAGGCCAAGGCCGCGATCCTAGGTAGTCGGATTGCCATGAATGAACTTGGACGGCAGATTCCAATTATTGTGCATGTAACCTTTGAAACAACTGGAACCATGTTATTGGGCAGTGAGATTGGAGCCGCGCTGACGGCGCTTGAACCTTTAGGAATCGACCTTATCGGGCTTAATTGCGCAACCGGTCCAGCAGAGATGAGCGAACACCTTCGGCATTTATCTCGGCATTCGCTACTGCCGATTTCGGTAATGCCCAATGCTGGATTACCCATTCTTGGCCCGCATGGTGCCGAGTATCCGCTGCCACCGGAAGAGCTTGCCGAGGCGCTGGCCGGCTTTGTTACTGATTACGGTTTATCAATGGTGGGTGGTTGTTGCGGTACTACTCCTGAACATATTCGACAAACAGTAGCTGCGGTATCTGGTTTGCCTCGGGGCCGACGAAATGTGCAACGTGAACCGAGTATTTCTTCTTTGTATACCTCGGTTCCATTTGAGCAGGATAATTCCATTCTGATGATCGGTGAGCGAACAAATGCGAATGGTTCCAAAGCTTTTCGCGATGCGATGCTTAATGCTGACTACCAAAAGTGCTTGGACATTGCCAAAGAGCAAACCCGCGATGGTGCCCATATGCTTGATCTCTGCATTGACTATGTTGGCCGAGATGGTATTGATGATATGAGTCAGCTAGCCAGTCGTTTAGCTACTGCTTCAACCTTGCCAATTATGCTTGATTCTACTGAACCTGAGGTACTTCGAGCTGGTCTCGAGCATCTTGGTGGTAGATGTGCAGTTAATTCTGTTAATTATGAAGATGGCGCCGGCCCGCAATCGCGATTCCATAAAACCATGGAACTTGTTGCCGAACATGGTGCGGCGGTTGTTGCTCTGACGATTGATGAGCAGGGTCAGGCCCGGACTGCCGAATGGAAAGTTCGGGTTGCCGAGCGACTTATTGCTGATATAACTGCTAACTGGGGTGTTGATGAAGCGTCAATCATTGTTGACACTCTTACCTTTCCGATATCCACCGGACAGGAAGAAGTTCGACGTGATGGTATCGAAACAATTGAGGCTATCCGTGAGTTAAAGAAGCGACACCCTCGAGTGCAAACCACGCTAGGCTTATCGAATATCTCTTTTGGTTTAAATCCAGCGGCTCGCCAAGTTCTTAATTCAGTTTTTCTTCATGAATGTGTTGAGGCAGGTCTTGATACCGCAATTGTGCATGCGTCAAAGATCGTGCCGATGGCTCGGATTGATGAAACGCAAAAAAAAGTTGCCTTAGATCTTATTTATGACCGCAGGACCGAAGGTTACGATCCGCTGCAAAAGTTGATGGAACTGTTTGAGGGGGTATCGGCAGCTTCTGCCCGTGAATCTCGGGCTGAAGAACTTGGTCGGCTCCCACTGTTCGAACGATTGGAGCGTCGAATTGTTGATGGTGAGCGCAATGATCTTGAAGCTGACCTTACTGAAGCGATGCAGACTAAATCTCCCTTAGAAATCATCAATGACACTTTACTCTCTGGGATGAAAACTGTTGGAGAACTCTTTGGTTCAGGGCAGATGCAACTTCCCTTTGTGCTTGCTTCTGCTGAAGTAATGAAACTCGCTGTTGCTTATTTAGAACCGTTCATGGAAGCCACCGATGATGATGGTAAAGGAAGAATAGTTCTTGCCACAGTTAAAGGTGACGTGCACGATATCGGAAAGAACTTAGTTGATATTATTCTCAGTAATAACGGCTATGAGGTTGTCAATATCGGTATTAAACAACCAATTTCAGCTATTCTTGAAGCAGCTGAGGAATCTAAAGCCGATGTCATTGGGATGTCTGGGCTGTTGGTGAAATCCACGGTTGTTATGAAAGAAAATCTCGAGGAAATGAACACCAGAGGGGTAGCCGAAAAATTCCCAGTTTTGCTTGGTGGTGCTGCGCTTACCCGTTCCTATGTGGAAAATGATCTCTCCGATATTTATCATGGTCAAGTTCTTTATGCCAGAGACGCTTTTGAAGGTTTGAATCTTATGGATTCCATCATGACGATTAAACGTGGTGGTGGTCCTGCTCATGATAGCCCAGAAATATTGGCAGAAAAAGCAAAGCAGGCGGAGCGAAAAGCTAGACATGAGCGATCGCGACGTATTGCCGAGGAACGCAAGGCAACGAGTATTCCAATAGTGGTACCGGAACGGTCACATGTTGCTGCCGATCTTGATGTCCCTAAGCCGCCCTTTTGGGGTAGCCGAGTTGTTAAAGGAATAGCCTTAGCCGACTACTCCGGGTTACTTGATGAACGAGCCCTATTTCTTGGGCAGTGGGGACTTAGAGGGCAACGTGGGCAAGAGGGACCCTCTTATGAAGAGTTAGTCGCCACAGAAGGACGCCCCCGCCTGCGGTACTGGCTTGATCGACTCAGCACCGAGGGCATCTTGGCACATGCAGCTATCGTTTACGGTTATTTTCCGGCGGTCTCTGAGGCAGACACAGTACATATTTTGCAGTCACCTGAACCCACAGCTCCAGTGAAGTTTTCGTTTACCTTCCCCCGTCAACAGCGAGATAGATTTTTGTGTATTGCGGACTTCATCCGCTCTCGCAAGCTGGCGATTAGCCAAGGCGAAATTGATGTATTCCCCTTTCAATTGGTGACTATGGGGCAACCTATCGCAGATTTTGCCAATGAATTGTTCACCCAAAATGCTTACCGTGATTACCTCGAAGTACATGGTATTGGGGTGCAACTCACTGAAGCTTTGGCCGAATTTTGGCACCAAAGGATTCGCGAAGAATTGGTATTTCCAGATCATCGCAGAGTCTCTGATGAGGACCCACACAATATTGAAGACTTCTTTAAATTGGAATATCGTGGGGCTCGATATTCCTTTGGTTACGGCGCCTGCCCAAATCTCGAAGACCGAATAAAAATGGTGAAGCTGTTAGAACCAGAACGTATTGGAGTAGAGCTCTCTGACGAACTTCAATTGCATCCTGAGCAGTCTACTGATGCTTTTGTTTTACATCATCAGGAAGCAAAGTACTTCAATGCTTGAAATTGATAAACCAGATCCTGGAAACTCATCGCGTGGATTTAAAGCTGTTCTGTGGGATATGGATGGAACGCTTCTTGATTCAGAAAAAATTTGGGATATCGCACTTGCTGAGCTGGCCATTAAACTTGGGGGAGTCTTACGACCCTCAGTGCGAGCCGCAACAATTGGTAACTCGATGGTCAGTAGCCTGAAAATTCTGTATGCCGATTTGGCGCTGAGCTTTGATGAGAAAGAGCGAGAAAGTTCGTCTTTGTGGTTAAGGACTCGTACGGCTGAGTTATTTGACAAGGGGATTCCTTGGCGCCCCGGGGCGCAAGACCTTCTTGAGGCGGTATTTGCTTCTGGGACTCCTATGGCTTTGGTCACCAATACCGAGCGAGAATTAACCCGACATGCTTTAAAAACTTTAGGCACAGAGCGTTTTACGGCCACGGTTTGTGGAGATGAGGTGCCCTTCGGTAAGCCAGCCCCGGATATCTACCGCCGGGCTGCAACGTTATTGGGTGTTGATCCCGCCCAATGTCTTGCTGTTGAAGATTCGCCAACCGGTGTTCGCGCAGCCGAAGCAGCTGGATGCGTGGTGCTAGTAGTGCCCTGCGAGGTTCCGGTGGAATCAACTCCCTCCCGAATCCAACGGAACTCGCTGGTGGGTGTGTCAGTCGATGAGCTTTCCAATATTTGGTCCAAGGTAGCTAACGCTGGCTAGATGATGAGCGGGCCCTGGTTGGGATTTTTAGGCTAACGTGGGACAATTGGGGCGTGAAGACCTTTGACTCACTTTTTGCTGAGCTGCTTGAACGTGCCCAGACCCGGCCACCGGGAAGTGGCACGGTAAAAGCCCTTGACGCAGGTGTGCACACCTTAGGGAAGAAAATGATCGAAGAAGCCGGTGAAGTCTGGATCGCCGCTGAATATGAGGATGATGCCGCTCTTGCGGGGGAGATTTCTCAGCTTATCTACTGGACACAGGTACTTATGGTGGCTCGTGGACTCAAACCAGCTGATATCTATCAGCATCTGTGACAACTTGTCCTTACCGTATACGGCCAGGACACCGTGCTAAATGACTACCCTCACCACTTAGGACCACATGATGTTGCGCGTAGCTGTTCCAAATAAAGGTTCATTATCAGAGTCTGCTGCCGAGATACTTAGTGAAGCTGGGTATCGGCGCAGGACTGATAGTAAAGACCTCACAGTTCTTGATCCGACCAATAACGTTGAGTTCTTTTTTCTCAGGCCAAAAGATATTGCAATTTATGTTGGTTCCGGGGAATTGGACTTGGGCATTACTGGGCGTGATCTGGCGTTAGATTCTGGCGCTCCGGTGCGTGAACGTCTTGCCTTAGGCTTTGGTCGATCAAATTTTTGTTATGCAGCACCGGAAGGCAAGTCATGGTCGGTCGAAGATCTTAGTGGGAAAAGAATTGCCACTTCGTATCCAAACTTGGTTCGTAAAGACCTCGACAGCAAGGGAATTAAAGCTTCGATTATCCGACTTGACGGTGCTGTGGAAATCTCAATTCAACTTGGCGTAGCCGATGCTATTGCCGATGTTGTTGGTTCTGGTCGAACATTGCGCCAACATAATTTGGTGGCATTTGGTGAAATTCTTTGTGCCTCAGAAGGTGTTCTTATTGAGCGGGATGGCCCAGTCTCGGCGGATAAGGCTCGAGATCAGCTAAGTGCCCGCATCCAGGGTGTTGTTTTTGGGCAGCAGTATCTCATGTTGGATTATGACTGCCCTCGTGCGCTCCTTGACGCAGCCACGGCTATTACCCCAGGTTTAGAATCACCGACAATCGCCCCGCTTGCCGATGCTTCATGGGTGGCAGTCAGAGCCCTGGTTCCTCGTAAGGATGCAAATAACTTAATGGATCAATTAACTGATCTGGGCGCCAAAGCGATTTTGGCTTCAGATATTCGCTCTTGCCGATTCTAGCTAGGCCAACCTGGATAAGGTGGGGGAGTGCCATCAAAAGCAGGACAAATCGCTTTATGGTCGCACCAGTTGCACAGCTTAGAAGGTTTAGCTGGAAAATCTCCGCTGACGCCAGCGGTAAGAATTGCCTGCCAAATCGCCGATAGCGTTTTTTCGAACCTGACTAACTCATCTAATTCTGGTTTGTAACTGAGTATTTCACCATCAGATAGATAGAGCAGCCGTAGCTGCGTTGGGACGATGCCCCGCAGTCTCAGTAATGCTACAGCATAAAATTTCATCTGGAACAAGGCTTTTGACTCACTCATCTCCCAAGGAGAGCGTCCTGTCTTATAGTCAACAACTCTAAGCTGGCCGGAAGGGGCAATATCAATTCGATCAATAAATCCACGGAGTAAAACCCCGTTTTCTAACTCAATCTCGACCTTTGTTTCACAGGATTCTGGTTCAAATCGCGTGGGGTCCTCAAGGGTGTAATAGCGTGATAATAAAGCCTGGGTTTGCCCGAAGAATGTTTCTACTCCAACACTGTCAATTAGTTCAGCAAAATCGGGCGAGTCGGTAACCATGCGCTCCCACTCAGGTTTGATCAAGGCTGCGGCTTTCTCGGCTACTCGCTGCGGTGCGGGGAGGCTAAATAACGTTTCCAAGACTGCATGGACCAAAGTACCTTTTACTTGTGCAACCGATGGGGTTGGAGAAATGCGGTCAACTGCACGAAACCGATACAGCAGCGGACACTGCTTAAAATCTGCAGCTCGGGAAGGGGAAAGCGCTATGCGTCGCTGGGGTAGCCCGGCTTCGATAGTCGTACTTCCATCGTGAGTACCGTCTACTGAAGTGGACACAGGCATGGGGTGCACATTAGCTGTTTTTTCCACACCTGGCAGGGTATGCCTTAGGTACGACAACCAAGCACAGCAACCTCCTATTGGGTTGCTCACATAATTTACTCACCAAGGAGTTCTCAGTTATGGCACGCAGTGGCCCGTTCTGTATCGGTGATCGAGTCCAGCTCACTGATAGCAAGGGCAGAAAATACACCGTCGTGCTGGAAGCGGATAAAGAGTTCCACACCCATCGCGGTGGCATCCTGCACAACTCGTTGATTGGTACCGATGAAGGCAGCGTGATCAAGTCGGCTAATGGCACTCCATATCTTGCATTACGGCCATTACTGGTTGATTACGTACTGTCTATGCCGCGTGGTGCCCAAGTTATTTATCCTAAAGATGCAGCTCAGATCGTGCATGAAGGCGATATTTTCCCTGGGGCACGGGTATTAGAAGCCGGTGCTGGATCGGGTGCTCTAACATGCTCGCTCCTGCGTGCGGTAGGACCAACTGGGCATGTCATTTCCTACGAAGTCCGTGAGGATCATGCCGAACATGCACTACGTAATGTTGAAACGTTTTTTGGTGAACGTCCAGCAAACTGGGAACTTACTATCGCTGACCTTGCCGACTTTGATCCTCAGCACACAGGTGGGCAGGTAGATAGAATTATTTTAGACATGCTCGCTCCTTGGGACACGCTGCCTACTGTGGCAAAAGCATTGGTGCCTGGTGGTGTGTTGATTGTGTATGTTGCTACTGTTACCCAGCTCTCTAAAGTGGTCGAGACACTTCGGGAACAAGAATGTTGGACTGAGCCACGTTCGTGGGAATCCATTGTCCGTGGATGGCATGTGGTTGGTCTGGCTGTTCGGCCTGAACATCGAATGCAGGGTCATACTGCTTTTTTGGTCAGCGCACGAAAATTGGCCGAGGGTACTCTAACTCCTAAACCTCAGCGGCGTTCTTCTAAAGGTCTCAGCCCTACGACTTGAGAGTCAAGTGGAGCGTGGGGTTGTGAGGTTCGTGAACTAGTACCAGCCGAACCGCAGTAGAGTCGTTAGTAGTGCCAGTGTTCAACATTTTTTAGACTATTCGGTAGCGTAGTAGGAACAGCGGATTCATGTGAGGAGTCCAGATGAGTGATCCAGCGAACTCAGACCAGCCGCATGCGGCTTCGAGTGATACTGAACTTACTGCGGAAATTTCTGCAGTTCAGTCTGAGGCAGCTGCCCTGCGCGAGCAGTTAGGACGGCCGTTAACTGCTCAAGAATTACAATCTCGTGTTGCAGCTCTCACTGCCCGAAACGCAAAACTGATTGATACGCTCAAAGAAGCTAGACAACAACTTCTGGTCCTTCGCGAAGAAGTAGATAGACTAGGGCAGCCACCAAGTGGTTACGGGACACTGCTTACGCTTCATTCAGATGGCACTGTTGATGTCTTTACCTCTGGTCGAAAAATGCGGTTAAACTGCTCACCTAATGTCAAGGTGGAAACCCTACGCAGAGGTGAGACTGTCCGGCTTAATGAAGCATTAACCATAGTTGAAGCCGGTCAGTTTGAGTTGGTCGGAGAGATAACTACGCTCCGCGAAATTCTTGACGACGGGCAGCGAGCTCTGGTCATAGGACATGCCGATGAAGAACGCATCGTCTGGCTCGCTGATCCGCTCATTCAAGCTTCCGAACAGTCGGCCGATAACGGTATTCCACACCGTAAGCTACGCCCTGGGGATTCCTTACTTGTCGACACCAAAGCTGGATATGCGTTTGAGCGGATTCCTAAAGCTGAGGTTGAAGACCTTGTGTTAGAAGAAGTTCCTGATGTCGATTATGAAGATATCGGCGGCCTGGGTAGGCAGATTGAGCAAATTCGTGATGCGGTTGAGCTTCCGTTCCTGCATAAGGAGCTGTTCCGGGAGTACTCATTGCGCCCGCCCAAGGGAGTGCTGCTGTATGGCCCTCCCGGTTGCGGGAAAACTCTTATTGCCAAGGCAGTCGCCAATTCTCTCGCAAAAAAAATAGCTGAGGCTCGGGGCGACAATGCGAAGGAAGCTAAATCTTATTTTCTTAACATCAAGGGACCAGAACTTCTTAATAAGTTTGTTGGCGAAACCGAGCGTCACATTCGACTTATTTTTCAGCGAGCCAGAGAAAAGGCTTCTGAAGGGACGCCTGTCATTGTATTTTTCGATGAAATGGATTCGATTTTTCGAACCCGCGGGTCCGGAGTTTCCTCAGATGTCGAAACAACGGTAGTGCCGCAGTTATTAAGTGAGATCGATGGTGTCGAGGGCTTAGAGAACGTTATTGTCATTGGGGCATCAAATCGCGAAGATATGATCGATCCAGCAATTTTACGTCCAGGTCGTCTTGATGTGAAAATCAAAATTGAGCGTCCTGACGCTGAATCAGCTCAAGATATTTTTTCCAAGTATCTGACTGCGGCATTGCCTATACATGAGGATGATATCGCCGAGTTCAACGGCGATCGGGCTGCTTGTGTGAAAGGCATGATTGAGCGCATTGTGGACCGAATGTATTCAGAAAGTGAGGACAATCGCTTCCTTGAGGTTACCTATGCCAACGGGGATAAAGAGATTTTGTACTTCAAGGACTTCAATTCTGGTGCAATGATCCAAAATATCGTTGATAGAGGTAAAAAATACGCGATTAAATCCGTCCTAGAAACCGGGCAAAAAGGTTTACGCATCCAACATCTTTTTGATTCGATTGTTGATGAATTTGCAGAGAACGAGGATCTACCTAACACGACAAACCCAGATGACTGGGCACGAATTTCAGGCAAAAAGGGAGAACGAATTATTTACATTCGAACTCTGGTCACCGGGAAGAATGCTAGCGCTAACCGTGCTATTGATACTGAGTCGAACACTGGCCAGTATTTATAAATCAGCAGCCTCACCGCTGAAGTAATCCTGACTGCCCGTAGGCTCGGGTATCATGCAGCGGATTATTGGAACCGAGGTTGAGTACGGAATATCGTCTCCGACAGACCCATCTGCCAATCCCATCCTCACCTCAACGCAAGCTGTCTTGGCTTATGCCGCAGCCGCTGCGGTACCCAGGGCTAAACGAACCCGATGGGACTATGACGTTGAGTCTCCGCTTCGGGATGCTCGGGGATTTGATCTTGGCCGGATGAGTGGGTCAGCGCCAATCATCGATGCAGATGAGATTGGCGCGGCAAACATGATCCTCACTAACGGCGCACGCCTATACGTCGATCATGCACATCCAGAATATTCAGCTCCGGAGGTCACCGATCCTTTGGATGCAGTTATTTGGGACAAAGCCGGTGAACGCATCATGGATGCCGCAGCTCGTTACGCCTCTAGCGTTCCCGGTGCAGCTAAGTTGCAACTCTATAAGAACAATGTTGACGGCAAGGGGGCCTCTTACGGTACCCATGAAAACTATTTGATGTCCAGGGACACCCCTTTTGGAGCAATAGTTGAAGGGTTAATACCGTTTTTCGTTTCGCGCCAAGTCATTACCGGATCAGGCCGAGTGGGGATTGGGCAAGCTGGTGATCAAGCAGGTTTCCAATTATCACAGCGGGCAGACTACATTGAAGTTGAAGTCGGACTAGAAACCACACTTAAACGTGGAATCATCAATACTCGCGATGAGCCGCATGCTGATGCAGATAAGTACCGTCGTCTGCATGTCATTATCGGTGATGCAAATCTTGCTGAGACTGCAACCTATCTTAAGGTCGGCACCGCATCGCTAGTTCTTGATTTAATTGAATCAGGCGCTGATTTATCTGATTTGCAATTAGCTAGACCAGTTCATGCTGTTCATGTTGTTAGTCGAGATCCTCACCTTAAAGAAAAAATTACGCTGCTCGACGGTAGGGAGCTGACTGCGCTTGAGCTTCAACGCATTTATTTGGATCGTGTAGCTAAAAATATGGAAAGAAACGATAAGGACGAGCGTGCCGAGCATGTCCTTGATACCTGGTCTCAGGTCCTTGATTTGCTTGAAGGCGATCCGATGGATTGTGCCAATATTCTTGATTGGCCAGCAAAGTTTCGAATCCTGGAGGGCTTCAGGCAGCGGGAAGGGCTTGGCTGGTCTTCACCTCGGCTTCAACTTATCGACTTGCAATACTCAGATGTGAGATTGGATAAGGGTCTCTACAATCGGTTGGTAGCGAGGGGATCGATGAAACGATTGGTGAGCGAACAGCAAGTGATAGAAGCGGTAAGCACCCCGCCAACAAATACCCGAGCGTATTTTAGGGGTGAATGTTTACGTAAGTTTGGTGCGGATATTGCTGCGGCAAGTTGGGATTCGATTATCTTTGACCTCGGCGGAGATTCCTTAATTCGCATCCCCACATTAGAACCTTTACGTGGCAGCAAAGAGCATGTCGGGGAGTTGCTAGATTCGGTTACCTCGGCTGCTGAGCTTATTGATCAACTCGGTAAATAGCTATTAATGACCTTGGAGAATAACCACTGATGGAATCCTTTACCCCTACGCATTCTTTGCCGACAATTTCTCCGGACCTGGCACGCTCGTGGTTACTTGTTTCTGGTTCGCAGGTACATGGTTTCGAGTCGGCAATAAACAGCTCAGCCGATGCCGTGATAGTCGATTTAGAAGATGGGGTAGCAGAATCCCAGAAGTCGTTAGCCCGTAGTCAGGTAAGCCAGTGGCTTGGCTCAGGATCTTCGACAGTGGGGCGTGTCTGGGTGCGTATCAATGCCATCGACACTCGTCATTGGGCTGAAGATATTCGAGCTCTGGCTCCATTAAATGCTCTAGCCGGGGTGGTATTGCCAAAAACTGAGAGCCCAGAATCACTTGCTAGTACCGCAAAGCTCTTCTCATCAAGGGTGGGACTTATTGCTTTAGTGGAGTCGGCATTGGGGGTGGAGAATGTTGGTAGTATCGCAAAATTTCCTGGATTAACTCGTATTGCCTTTGGTACAAACGATTTTTGTAAAGATATAAATGTACAAAAGAATGATCAAGCGTTGCACTACCCGCGTTCTCGTCTGGTTATCGCAAGCCGAGCACACCGTCTGCCAAGCCCAATCGATGGGCCTTGTGGGGTCGAGGCAGCTCAAGATGTAGTGATAACCTCAGCGTTACATTCTAAAGCGCATGGACTAGGCGCTCAGCTGTGTCTGCTTGAGTCACATGTTGATGCTATTAACAAAACCCTTAGTCCCTCTGCTGTGGAAGTATCGGCAGCCGAAGCTCTTCTTGGCAGTAATGCCGATACCTTAGGTGGCAGTTACCGACCTAAACTTATCCAAGCTCAGCGGACACTTGAACTGCACACTATTTATTCGCATGCCAGCAGTGGAACTCTCCCCACCAATTGACTCAGCAAAACTGTAGGGTGAAAGAACGTATAACTAGCAGGAGGCAGCAATGGCTCAGGATCAAATTAAACGCAGTGGCGGCAATGGCGAAGATGATGCAGCTACTGGAGGTGGTGCGGCAGGTCAAGAGCGTAGGGAAAAGCTGGCCGACGATACCGACGATTTGTTAGACGAAATTGATGATGTGTTAGAGGAGAACGCAGAAGACTTTGTGCGCGCCTATGTTCAAAAGGGCGGCCAGTGACTCAAAGACACACCACTTCACAGATGATGTCGGCTGCAGAAGGTGGACTTCTACCGCACTTAGGGTTACACCTTTCTTCCTTCACTGAGCATCTTCGGGCCTATGCACCTGAATTATTACCGGGAAACCGCAGCCACGATCGGACTTCGGGAGGTCTTATGCCCACAGGTAACACCGGAGCTGTTCCGCATGGGACAACAATCGTTGCTCTTACCTTCAACGGCGGTGTTCTTTTAGCTGGAGATAGACGCGCGACTATGGGTAATCTTGTGGCCAGTCGTGATATTGAAAAAGTGTTTGTCACTGATAGTTATTCGGCGGTAGGGATCGCCGGCACCGCAGGTATTGCTGTGGAGATGGTTAGACTATTTGCTGTTGAACTCGAGCATTATGAAAAGATCGAAGGGGTACCTCTTACTTTCGATGGCAAGGCAAATCGACTTTCCAGCATGGTTCGCGGTAATTTAGCCGCAGCACTGCAAGGGCTGGCTGTAGTCCCGTTACTGGTTGGTTTTGATCAGAATGCAGCAGATCGCGATTCTGGTGGTCGAATAGTTTCTTATGATGTCACTGGGGGGCGTTATGAAGAACACTCAGGGTTTCACGCTGTAGGGTCGGGTTCTTTGTTTGCTAAGTCAGCTTTAAAAAAAATGTACTCACCAGCTTCGACAGAGTTAGATGCTTTGCGTTGCGCAATTGAAGCTCTTTACGATGCCGCAGATGACGACACTGCAACAGGTGGTCCTGATCTTGCTCGTGGAGTTTTCCCAACAGCAGTAAGCGTTACGGCAGTTGGTGCCAGAATGCTGTCGGCCACAACAATTTCAGAAATTGCTCGAGCTGTCATTACTGAACGCAGCGTTGAAGTAGATCAGGAGGCGTTACCATGACCATGCCCTATTACGCTTCTGCCGAGCAGATCATGCGTGATCGATCAGAGCTGGCGCGCAAAGGTATTGCGCGTGGCCGTAGTGTTGTGGCGCTTACTTATGCCGATGGTGTTCTCTTTGTTGCCGAAAACCCTTCAAAAGCTCTGCATAAAGTTAGTGAAATTTACGATCGGCTTGGATTTGCCGCAGTAGGCAAGTATAACGAGTTTGAAAATCTTCGTCGCGCTGGAATTATGCACGCCGATATGCGCGGGTATTCCTATGATCGGCGCGATGTCACTGGACGATCCCTAGCCAATGCCTACGCACAGACTTTAGGAACGATATTCACCGAACAACCTAAACCCTATGAAGTTGAGATTTGTGTTGCCGAAGTAGGTCCATACGGTAGTACGAGTTCTGCGCAGCTCTACCGGATCACCTACGATGGCTCGATTGTTGATGAGTCGAATTTTATAGTCATGGGTGGCGCAACTGAGCCAATAAGTGCAGCGTTGAAACAGTCTTATCGAGCAGATGCGGTATTAGCTGAAGCACTATCTCTGGCTGTTAAGTCATTGGAAGTTGGCACTCAACAAGCTTCATCGGCACCTACCACAACAACTGAGCCCAGAAAGTTAGAGGTCACAGAGTTAGAAGTAGCAATACTCGACCGAACTGTCCCGCGCAGAGCGTTCAGTCGACTAACTGGCTCGGCACTAACGGGTTTGTTATCTGGCGCTGGTCAGCAGGACTAAGCTACTAGCAAGGTCAGATTGTCACAAAGTTGATCCCTAACCTACCAGTTGCAAGGCAGGCAGTAATGTCGAACAGGTGCAACGACGGATCATGGGAATTGAGACTGAGTTTGGTGTTACCTGTACTTTTGATGGACACCGAAGATTAAGCCCAGATGAGGTAGCAAGGTACCTATTTCGTCGCGTGGTGGCTTGGGGGCGTAGCTCTAACGTATTTTTGCGCAACGGGGCACGTTTGTACCTCGATGTCGGTTCACATCCAGAATATGCAACTTCCGAATGTGATGGCCTTCGGCAATTGGTTACCCATGACCGCGCTGGAGAGCGGGTACTGGAAGATCTTCTCATCGATGCCGAGCAACGTCTTAGTGACGAAGGTATCGGCGGCGAAATTTACCTATTCAAGAACAACACTGATTCGGCTGGTAATTCCTATGGCTGTCACGAAAATTTTTTAGTAGTACGAGCTGGCGAGTTTTCCCGCATTTCCGATGTTTTACTTCCCTTTTTAGTGACAAGACAGCTTATTTGCGGAGCAGGTAAGGTACTACAGACTATTGGGTCAGCAAATTTTTGTCTTTCTCAACGGGCCGAACATATCTGGGAAGGTGTTTCCTCCGCAACAACTCGATCTCGTCCAATAATTAATACTCGAGATGAACCGCATGCCGATGCCGAAAAATACCGTAGGCTGCATGTTATTGTGGGGGACTCCAACATGTCCGAAACCACAACTATGCTTAAAGTTGGTTCTGCTGCATTGGTTTTGGAAATGATTGAGGCAGGAATATCCTTTCGAGACTTTGCCCTTGACAATCCCATTCGGGCTATCCGGGAAATTAGCCAAGACACAACAGGGAAACTACCCGTGAGGTTGGCCGGAGGAAGACAAGCAAGCGCTCTAGATATTCAGCGTGAGTATTATTCCCGCGCTGTTGAGTACCTAAAATCTCGAGAGCAAAACGCGGAAATTGATCAGGTAGTTGACCTCTGGGGTCGACAATTAGATGCGGTTGAGAGTCAAAATTTCTCTCTAGTTGATACTGAAATTGATTGGGTCATTAAGCGTAAACTTTTTCAGCGCTACCAGGATCGGTATAACTTTGACCTCGCACACCCTAAAATTTTGCAGCTTGATCTTGCCTATCACGATATTAAGCGTGGCAGAGGGGTCTTTGATCTTTTGCAGCGCAAAGGTCTTGCGCGTCGAGTTACCACCGACAGTGACATTGACCAGGCAGTGAATACACCGCCGCAGACTACTCGCGCAAAACTCCGTGGTGACTTTATTGCGGCAGCGCAAGATGCTGGTAGGGACTTTACTGTTGATTGGGTACATCTGAAACTTAATGATCAAGCTCAACGGACAGTGCTCTGTAAAGATCCTTTCCGTTCGGTTGATGAGAGAG
This sequence comes from Mycobacteriaceae bacterium, assembly GCA_051646185.1. Taxonomy (GTDB): domain Bacteria; phylum Actinomycetota; class Actinomycetes; order Mycobacteriales; family Mycobacteriaceae; genus JBOFCS01. The sequence goes on from JBOFCS010000215.1 coordinate 22,689, forward strand.
TTGAGCGACTTATTGCTTCAATGTAAGTGTGCTTGGGTCAAATTTTGAGAGCTGCCGACTGCTCTGCGGCACGCGGCAGGGTCCAACTTCCATCCTGAAGCAGGCAAAGCAGACTACTCTTGCGCCGTGGCAATTTCCAAGGTCGAGCGGCTCATGAATTTGGTTATCTGCTTGCTTTCCAGCAGTCAGTACCTCACGGCTGAACGAATCCGGGCCAGCGTGGCAGGCTATGAGGATTCTGCAAGCGATGAAGCATTCTCACGTATGTTCGAACGAGATAAAAATGAGTTGCGTGACCTTGGAGTTCCGCTTGAGACTGGGAAGGTTTCTCGATTATCCTCTGCTGACGGTTATCGAATAAACCGTAATTCTTATGAACTTCCTGATATTGATCTTAGCTCCGATGAAGCTGCGTGCGTTGCTATTGCAGTTCAACTGTGGGAATCTCCTGAGCTATCTGCGGCAGCGCAGAGTGCCTTATTAAAATTACGGGCAGCTGGGGTAGAACTTGATACAAATATCGCGGAGTCAGTAGCAACGGCAACCCCACGTTCACGTGGATCAGAAGTAGTCCTTAGCGCTATTCTTGAAGCTATTAATTCCAGCAAAATCGTTCAATTTCAGCATCGTGCTTCGCAGGTTGATCCTTACCTGAAACGTACAGTTGAGCCCTGGGGTGTAGTAACAAACAGGGGTAGGTGGTATCTGGTTGGATATGACTTAGACCGCGCCGCAACCCGAACTTTTCGACTTTCACGTATCAACGACGAGGTGACAATTTGTGATTCACAGACTTCATCTCAGAAACCGCCAGATATTGATCTTCGGGCGGTCGTAGCACGTGCGGTGGGGGAGCATACAGTATCTGGTTCAGCGTTAATCTGGATTGCCCAGGGACGAGCCCAGGAGCTTAGGCGGTTGGGCACATACCTTGGGCCTAAAAAACTACAATCAATAGACGGCTGTCTCTATCAGTTGGAGGTTCGCTCCTGGGATTGGGTAGCTCGAATTATCGCAGGACATGCCAATAATGTTGTAGTTCTTGAGCCGGACTCTTTGCGCAACAATGTTATTGAGAGATTTCATGCCTTCATTGGTCAGGAGCAGTTATGAGTGCTCAACTATCAGGGCGGTTAACTCGGCTGCTAAACTTAGTACCTTATTTTATTTCTAATCCAGGGATCAGCGCAGCCGATGCTGCAGCCGAGTTAGGGGTAACACCTAAGGTCTTAATGAAGGACCTTAACCAATTGTGGATGTGTGGGTTACCGGGATATGGACCTGGAGACCTAATTGATCTGTCTTTTTCTGAGGAAAGCATCGAAGTTACCTTTTCTGCAGGGATTGACCGTCCGCTGAGGTTAACCAGCACTGAGGCCACTGCACTGTTAGTCGCCTTACGGGCAGTTTTAGAAGTTCCAAGCTTGGCTGATCCAGCAACTACTCGTAGTGCTATTGCCAAAATTGAGGCCGCTGCCGGAGCTGCGGCTGCTCATGGTGTTACTGCTATCGATATACCCGCCGAAACTCAAGAAACAACAGCAGATCCCACTTCTACAACAGTTCGGAGAGCGCTTCAGCAAGGTCATCAATTGCACATTCATTACTATTCCGCTTCGCGAGATGCACTGTCAGAGCGGACTGTCGATCCAGTACGAATAGTTCTCATTGACGACCACAGCTACTTGGAAGCATGGTGCAGACAAGCAGAAGCGATCAGGCTATTTCGTTTTGACCGAATTGATGCCGCAGTTGATCTAGCTGTACCTGTTGAATCACATCCGATGACATCGTCAAGTAGTGGCAGTATCCGACTCTTCGATTCAACGTCGTTAGCTCGCGAATCAATGCTCACGGCGTTTCTGGCAATACGCAAAGATAGCTCCTGGATTCTTGATTACTATCCGATGGACTACATCGCAACCGATAATGAGGGGACTGTAGCGGCAACTATGATGTATGCCTCTCAGGATTGGATGATTCGCTTTATCCTTGGACTTGGCGGTGCAGTTACTGTTCGTGAGCCAGCTGAGCTTGTCGAGGCAGTAAAAAAACACGCCCTTAATGGCTTGGCAGCTTATAGTCGGGAAAGTGAACGTTCCGCCGGTGAGATTAGTTGTATACAAGCTGAACAGTGATCCTGACAAAAATACGGTACTATCGTAGGTAACAACTCTGGAGGTAGTAGTGGGTACATTAAGTATTTGGCACTGGGCGATTGTGGCTGTCGTAGTTTTCATTCTTTTTTGATCAAAAAAACTCCCCGAGGCCGCCCGAGGCCTAGGTCGATCAATGCGTATCTTTAAGAGTGAGATTAAAGAAATGCATAACGAGGATCAGGCAGCTTCAGAGGCTCAACTGCAACCTAAGTCGGTAAGTTCAGAGCGTGCTGCCGTTTCTGAACCCATCAATGACAAGTCAGCCTAGCGGCATACCCGTTCCTCGACTCTTAACACCTCAATGTTGAGTGTCGCCTGGGAATAGCAGGTAACTAATTCACGTGAAGATTCCTTTTGACCCGCGTAGGCGACGCAGCCGCATTAATCCCGATGGCACGATGTCCTTGATCGACCATCTTTACGAGCTACGCACACGTTTGCTGATGTCACTTTTTGCTGTGCTTCTCACCACAATCTTTGGTTTTTTCTGGTACTCCCATGAAATTTTTGGCATCCAAAGTTTAGGCGAGCTTTTGAGAGCTCCCTACTGCGCGTTACCTCCCGGTACTCGTGCAGATCTGAGTAATGACGGTAGCTGTCGCCTTTTAGCTACCGGCCCGTTCGACCAATTCTTGCTGAGATTCAAGGTGGCGCTTACCGCCGGAATAGTTTTTGCCTGCCCGGTATGGTTCTACCAGTTATGGGCATTTATTACACCAGGTCTCTATGTCAAAGAACGTAAATTTGCGGTTAGTTTTGTTGTGGGTTCTGCATTTTTGTTCCTTGCTGGCGCAGCGCTTGCCTACCTTGTGTTTGGTGAAGCTTTAAGCTTCCTGGTTACCGTTGGTGACAACGTGCAAACTTCGGCCCTCAAGGGCTCAGAGTACTTTGGGTTCCTTATTAATCTTCTTTTACTTTTTGGAATAAGTTTTGAAATTCCGCTCTTCGTTGTAATGCTGAATTTAGTTGGTGTACTTTCTTACGAACGCCTTAAGGCCTGGCGACGTGGACTCATTTTTGGGCTTTTCGTTTTTACTGCAGTTGTAGTTCCAGGATCAGATCCCTTTACTATGCTCGCATTGGCTTTAGCACTAACTCTTTTGCTGGAATTCGCCATTCAGATCGCCAGAATAAACGACAAGCGTAAAGCTCGTAAAGAAACGAGTGGGTGGGGAGCTTTATCCGATGGCGAAGCCTCACCGTTAATTGACCCGGAGCCAGCAGTAGAACAGACACAATCGCGAAGACGGAAACGAAAAGCAGCAGCAAAAGCTTCAAAGCTGACGCCAGAGCATAAGCAACATTCTGACACCCTCTAATGAACGGCGTTGACCAATGAGCGCTTCGACTGAATTGCAAAAGTTTAGTAGCGCACTTAGCTTTGTTCTTGATGACTTCCAGCTTCGAGCTTGCGCTGCATTGGAAGACGGTCATGGGGTTCTGGTATGCGCCCCAACCGGGGCCGGAAAAACGGTTGTAGGTGAATTTGCGGTACATTTAGCGATTTCCTCAGGGCATAAATGTTTCTATACCACTCCAATCAAAGCTCTCAGTAATCAAAAATACGCTGAACTCACACAGCGCTATGGAAAATCTCAGGTTGGGCTACTCACTGGAGACTCATCAATAAATTCTGATGCGCCCATTGTTGTTATGACCACTGAAGTATTGCGCAACATGTTGTATGCAACATCTGATGCTTTGCAAGGACTTTCCCATGTAGTAATGGATGAAGTTCATTTTCTTGCCGATAGATTCCGGGGTGCGGTCTGGGAAGAAGTTATCTTACATTTAGATCCAGAAGTACGTCTTGTCAGTTTATCAGCCACGGTAAGCAATGCAGAAGAGTTTGGTGCCTGGATGGAAACTGTTCGGGGTAATACAACTGTAATTGTTGATGAAACTCGGCCCATCCCACTGTGGCAGCACATTTTGGTCGGCCGTAGATTATTTGATCTCTTTGATAAATCTAGTAGCAATCCCACATCGGGTTCTTCAAAAATAGTTGTTGATAGCGAACTCACCCGGTATGTAAAACACCGACTCACTGCGGATCGAATGAATTCATGGCAGTCGCAAAAGTCTTCTCGGTCTTCATATTCCACTAGTAGGCGCCGGGAATCAGTGGGTGGCCGCCCAGTAGCTCGTCCGTTATCTCGACCCGAAGTAATTGCAAAACTTGATGACGAAGGACTGCTGCCGGCAATTACTTTTATATTTTCCCGAGCTGGTTGTGATGCAGCAATTGCCCAATGTTTAAGGTCACCATTGCGGCTAACCACAGCTGAACAAACACAAAAAATTCGGCAGATTGTAGATCGGCATATTGCCGATCTACCGCCTAATGACCTTGATGTACTAGGATATTGGGAGTGGCGCGAAGGTTTGGAACGTGGTTTGGCCGCACATCATGCGGGAATGCTCCCGGTATTTCGGCATGCCGTTGAGGAATTATTTCTTGAAGGATTAGTACGAGCAGTTTTTGCTACCGAAACCCTGGCGCTGGGTATCAATATGCCAGCCAGGACAGTGGTTTTAGAGCGCTTGGTTAAATTTAACGGCGAAACCCATGCTGAACTTACCGCCGGCGAGTACACCCAGCTCACCGGACGGGCAGGTCGACGTGGCATAGACGTTGAAGGACATGCGGTAGTCTTGTGGCAACCTGGAGTCGAGCCGAGCGAAGTGGCCGGATTGGCTTCTACCCGTACTTTTCCGCTAAAAAGCTCCTTCATGCCCTCCTACAATATGACAATAAATCTGGTTAACAGAATGGGCATAAAAGAAGCAAGGTCACTCCTTGACCGTTCGTTTGCTCAGTTTCAAGCCGATAAGTCAGTGGTTGGCCTATCGCGTCGGATCGTGAAAGCACAGACCGCAGCAGATGACCTCTTAAAAAGACTTGGCGGCTCCGATAGTCCTTTTTTTGAATATATTTCACTGCGCGAGCGGATAAAATCTGTTGAGCAAGAACTAGAACGGAAAAAGCGCAGCAACCGACGTGACCAGATAACAACAGGATTAGCTACCCTGAAGAGGGGAGATGTAGTTGCTATCACCTACGGTAGACGAGCCGGGCTTGCCGTGATTGTTGAACCAGATAGTGATCCTCAAAATCCGCGCCCGGTGATTGTTACTATCAACGCTTGGTCTGGTCGAGTGTCGGCGAGTGACTTCTTCGGCCCAGCAGATCCCCTTGGCTCCATACGGTTACCACGTCACAACGAGTATCGAAAAGCATTAGTACGTAAAGATATTGCTGCATCATTGCGAAATAGCGGAATCCCCTTACCGGGACGTCGGCAACAAGGGAAACGCACGTCAAAAAATCCTACTGCTGATGAGCGGGAGTTGGAAACCCTGCGTCGATCTTTACGTGCTCATCCAAGTCATAAAGATCCAGCCAAGGAGCACCTTAATAAGCTTGCGGATCGTTATCTTGCGCTTAATCATGAAAATAACCTTGCGCAGTTAAAAATTTCAGCTGCGACTAATTCCTTGGCAAGGACCTTTGACCGAATAGTGTCGCTACTGCATGAACGTGGTTACCTTGAGTGGAAAGCCGCACGTTCGGGCTATCGTGTCACTACAGATGGTTCTGCGCTTGCCCGTATCTACTGTGAAAGTGATCTGCTGGTTTCCGAATGCTTACGCCAAGAAGCGTGGGTTGGTTTGTCTCCTGCTGAATTAGCGGCAGTAGTGTCCTGTGCCGTATTTGAAACTCGTGGTGATAGTGATGGTGCACCTTTGCTTTCGGCATTAAGTCCAACTCGGGCGATCAGCGAGGCATTAACCCGCACCCAACGCCTGTGGGAAGATCTCAGAAACAGTGAAATTCACCATAAGATTGCGCCTTCACGCGAACCTGACTATGGATTTGTTCGAGCAATGTACAAATGGGCAAGTAAATCCGAGTTGTCAACAGCGCTAGTAGCTGCGGGCCAAAACGGGCAGCCACTACCAGCGGGCGATTTTGTTCGATGGTGCCGTCAAGTTATTGATTTACTTGACCAAGTCCAAAATGCAGCACCCGATGTCGCTCTGCGACGAACTGCATTAAAGGCTATCGCCGAGGTTCGCCGCGGAGTTGTAGCCGTAGAAATCACCTAAGTCTGGACAAACAAGCTATTCTTAGCTACGGAACAGGGGAGAGCACCTATGCGGAAATAGGCAGCCGTAGTTCTCAGAACCGTCTACGACCAGTACTGTTTAGTGCAGCAGTGATTGCAGCAGACTAGTGGAGGAAAGATGAGCGGACCTTACGGACCACAGGACCCTAACCAACAATGGGGTCAACAACCAGGCCAGGGGCAACCTGGACAAGCAAATCAGCCTCAGTGGGGACAGCAACCACATCAAGGTCAGCCGTGGGGTCAGCAACCTCCTCAGGTCCAGCCCACCCAACAATGGCCCAGCAACCCGCAAGCTGTCCAACCTGATGCGTATAGCCAACCAGCAACTTCGCAATATCCTGCGTATGGTCAGCAAAATACGCCTACACAACAAAATCAGTACGGACAACCACAATACGGGCAGCCACAATTTGGGCATCCTCAGCAAGGACAATCAGCTGGCAACCAATACGGTGCCAATCCTTTTGTACAATCACGTAAATCCGGTGGCTCCCAAAAAGGATTGTTAATTGGCCTAGTCAGTGGGGGTGTAGCGCTACTAGCGATCCTGCTGTTCACCGCATTTGTTGCACCAGGGTTTGCTCTTTCCAAAAAGCTCAGTCAGGACGCAGCTGAGTCTGGGGTACAAACAGTACTCACCGATTCCTATGGTGCAAAAGATGTTTCTGACGTTAAGTGCCCTTCCGATATCAAAGTCGAAAGCGGCAGTTCGTTTACCTGTGAGGTCAGCGTAGAAGGAACCAAACGCGAAGTGTCTGTGACGTTCACTGACAACAAAGGAACCTTTGAAGTTGGTCGACCGAACTAAGGTTCTAGCTAAGTCGGCGATAGGATCCCTAGA
>JBOFCS010000228.1:0-5287 GCA_051646185.1 Mycobacteriaceae bacterium
CCTAGGATGAGCTTGATCGTGAACCTTCCGCAACCGAGCGACGGTTACATGGGTATACAACTGCGTTGTTGCCATCGTGGAATGCCCGAGGAGTTCCTGGACAACTCGTAAATCTGCCCCACCTTCAAGAAGGTGGGTAGCAGCCGAGTGCCGCAACCCGTGCGGGCCAATATCGGGGGTTCCCGGTACTGCTGCCATCACCGAGTGAACCACACTGCGCGCCATCCGAGGATCTAATCGCCCCCCTCGCGCACCTAACAGCAAAGCGGTTCCTGATTGTGAACTTTGCAAGACCGGTCGACCATTGTTGAGCCACAGAGTTATTGCCTCAACTGCTGGGTCTCCAAAGGGAGTCATACGTTCCTTATTGCCCTTGCCAAGCACTCGCAATAACCGGCGATCATAGTCAATATCAGAGATATCTAAACTACATAACTCACCAACCCGGATACCTGTGGAATATAAAAGTTCAACGATCAGTCGATCCCGCAGTGCTATTGGATCATTTTGAGCAGCACCAGATTTTGCTGCTTCCATTGCTTCAATCGCCTGATCTTGCCGTAGTACGGCAGGCAAGGTGCGGTGCGCTTTGGGTGCTTGCAAACGTACCCCAACATCTACCGTAATCCGGCCAGTCCGAGCTGCCCATTGAGTAAAAGTTTTTGCCGCAGAAGCTCTTCGAGCCAAACTAGTTCGTGCTGTTCCCGATGCTGCTTGATTGGCCAACCAAGCACGCATGGTTGGCAAATCCAATTCTCGCAAGCTTGCTGCGGGTTGGTTATCCGTGAGGTACTCAAGCAGTGAGCGAACGTCACTGAGGTAAGCACGAACAGTATGTTCGGAGCGGCTACGCTGCAGCCGCAAATACTCAGCATACTGCTCTAAATGGTCAACAAATGCAGCGCAAAGCCTGCTTTCTTGTGCTGCCATGGTTCAACGGTCGCTGCTATCACCCAAGTTTGCAAGCACCTTGAGCCATAAGCCTCATCGTGTCGCCGAAGTCACTCTTTTGCGTGTTTCTCTGCTGCAGCCAATTCGACCTTCCATTGTCTAAAACTCTCTTCGGTATGCCCTCTCCTCCAGTAACCAGAAATAGATGCCCATCGAGCTTGCACCCCACGCTCTTTGCGAATGTAAGGACGCAAATTATGCATCACAGCCTGCGCTTCACCGTGAATAAAAACTTGCACCTGACCAGGAAGCCATTCGGTGTTTTTCACCGCTTCGATCAGCGGTGCGTTATCGCCCGAGCAAGTATCATCAGCATCACCGGAACTAACACCGCGGTGCACCCAGGTCACATCAACAACTGCCATTGTTTCCATATAAATTTCATCGTGTCGGTCCGCAACTTCAATAAAAACTTTGGCTACGGCATCATCTGGAAGTGCTTCAACTGCAGCCGAAATAGCAGGTATTGCAGATTCATCTCCAGCAAAAAGATGCCAGTGTGCATCCGGATTAGGTCGGTAAGCCCCATTGGGGCCAAAGAAGTGGACCACTTCTCCCGGTTGAACTTTCATTGCCCAAGGGCCAGCTATTCCCAGATCACCGTGCACTACAAAATCAATGGCAAGTTCTCGGCGCTGTGGATTCACACTACGTATCGTGTAAGTCCGCAGTATTGGTTGCTGCTCAGGTGCATACTCCCTCGCTACCTCCTCCATATCCAAAGGTTCTGGATACTTGACCTCCGGCCTGAGGAAAATCAACTTAACGTAAGAATCGGTAAATTCACTGGCAACAAAATTGCTCCATTCTGGACCACCTAAAAACACCCGGACTATGTGCTCAGTAAGCTGTTCGGTTCGTAAAACTGACAGTGAATTGAGCTTGCGCGCCATGCAGTGCCCTTTCGATGTAAACAATAACTATAAGTTAGCCCTACCTAATATAGCGTTCCATGGATCCGTTAGGCACACAGCAGCGATTCGCTAGCGTGAGTAGCAGATCAAGCATAATTTTTGTTCGAGCAATCCCTGGGTATTCCAAATTATTAGCGCTGTTTATCTCCCACTTGGTCACAACGCTGCCAACCATTCATGCTATTGATAGCTAGACCAAACATCTCCAACATCGGCAAGGCGGCCCGGACCTGAGCGATGGGGACTGCAGATTCCTGCGAAATAAAAGCTGGAATAGCCGCTCCACTCAACGGAAGAGCCTCGTACACCCACCTTTGCTCCTCGGAAAGATTATCTAATTTTGTCTTCGAACGAGGCGGACTCGGCGCTAAATCACCTATACGACCAGCTTCTTCCATAACCTCTGCAGCCGAAGTTACTAATCGAGCACCTTCTTGAATAAGACGGTGGCATCCCACCGAACTAGGAGCAGTCACCGGGCCTGGAACCGCACACACGGCCTTACCTAACCGCCTAGCCCAGGCAGCGGTATTTGCCGCACCACTACGTGAACCTGCCTCAATAACAATAACAGCGTCCGAGAGTGCGGCCACCAAACGATTACGCGCTAAAAAACGATGCCGGGCTGGACGAGTCCCTGGAACATATTCACTTATTACTAAACCATTTTGCGATATTCTATGCAACAAAGCGGAATGAGCTGCCGGATACGCCTGATCCACCCCGCAGGCCAGCACTGCAATTGTCGTACCACCGACCCCCAAAGCTGCCCGATGTGCTACCCCATCGACTCCATATGCTGCCCCAGAAACGATGCTCATTCCAGCGGTGGACAATTCGGAAGAAAAATCCGCAGCCACATGCTCTCCATAGCCACTCACAGCACGCGTACCCACAACTGACACCGAAAAGTCCGTAGCATCAACCACATTGCCTGAACCAAGAACCCACAGAGCTACTGGCCTTCGGCATTGCTCAGATTCTCTCGCTAATACTCCATCAAAAGCCAAGAATCGCCAGGCCGGCCACTGCTCGTCATCTGGAGTGAGAAATCGTCCACCAAGTTTATCGATAATCGAAAGATGTTGTTGAGAAAAATCTTTTCCAGATCTTGCTGCCGTCCGCCTAAGTAATATTTCAGAACTAATATCACGCCGTTTAATTCGTTCCGTTGCCTCAACCGGACCTACCTGGCTAATAAAATCTAAAAGTTCAGAGCAGGGCCCCTCAGCAACTGCGGACAGATATGCCCAGGATTGCAATATTTTACTTTCTACGGTACTCATAACTGTCACACCCCCTCTTATCCCGAAAACTCATTGCCGCTGCAACTTCGGTTTCAGTAGGAGCGTCCAAACCCGCTAAATCAGCCAATGTCCACGCCACTCGTAAAGCACGATCTGCACCTCGAGCAGTAATCAGCCCGCGTTGCAAAGCTAGGGTGAGTGGTTTAGATACTTGGGGACTTAGCCGAAAATGTCGTCGGAGAGCTGGGCCTGGGACTTCGGCATTTGTCTGCCAACCAAACTCCTCCCAACGGGATGCAGCTGCCGCACGGGCCTTCTGCACTCGTTGCCGAACAGTTGCTGAACTCTCTGCCACTTCATCGGTAAATGTTCCACTAGAGTTGGGAAGCATAGTGATTCGTATATCTACCCGATCAAGAAGCGGACCAGAAAGCTTACCTAAATATCGACGCTTAGCCATCGGTGCACAGGTGCAGTCTTGTGGATGCGTTGGCGCACAGGGACACGGGTTTGCGGCCAAGATGAGCTGAAATCGCGCAGGATAACGGGCTATACCATCACGACGGGCGATACGTATTTCTCCCTCTTCCAAAGGAGTACGCAATGCTTCCAAAGCTCGGGCACTCATTTCAGCACACTCATCTAAGAACAGCACTCCACGATGGGCCCGACTAACCGCTCCAGGCTTTGCCATCCCGGATCCACCACCAACTAAAGCACTTAAACTTGTGGAATGATGTGGAGAAACAAAAGGAGGCTGCACAATAAGCGGTTGATCGCTGGTTAAGAGTCCAGCAACTGAGTGAATAGCTGTTACCTCAAGGGACTCTTGTTCACTTAGTGGTGGCAATATCCCTGGAAGCCTTTGTGCAATCATGGTTTTACCGATTCCAGGTGGACCAGTAAGCATAAGATGATGCGCTCCGGCTGCCGCAACTTCCAATCCATAACGTGCTTCACTTTGTCCCACTACATCACTGAGATCACAAAGATCTATTCCCGGCTTCCTCTCGATAGGACCTGGCGCAGTCAGTTGCATCGTGCCTTTAAGCCAGTGCACTACCTCTAAAAGTGATCGAGCACCAAGTACCCGCACCCCCTCCACCAGACCCGCTTCGGAAAGATTTGCCACTGGCACCACAATCTGTTCCCACCCGTGACGCTTAGCCGCCATTACCGCGGGTAGCACCCCGCGCACAGTACGAAGCCTGCCATCTAATGCCAATTCACCAAGCAACACAGTCGATTTCAATTCTTCAGCAAAGCTGTCCTCCTGTGCACACAACACTGCACAGGCTAAAGCCAAGTCATAAACCGAACCGACCTTTGGCAGTGTTGCCGGTGAAAGAGCCAGAGTTATCCGCGATTGTGGCCATTTAAGCGCACTATTATTAATGGCAGCACGTACCCGATCTCGGGATTCTTGAAGCGCCGCATCTGGCAGTCCTACCAGATGAACCCCGGGAAGTCCCTGACCAATATCGGCTTCAATTTCAACTATTTGCCCTTCCACCCCCGAAACTGCCACTGAAAACACCCGACCTAATGCCATATCAGCTCACCCCAATCAGATGATCAATCACCGGGTCTGATTGGGGCTCAATGAGTACCGAAATAATGTCAAGTCGCACTGACCCCCAGCCTAAAGATTGCTCCACCAACCATAGACCGGCCAACCTGCGTAACCTGGCTAATTTATCGGGCGTTATCGCTTCGGCTGGATACCCATACTGCACTCCAGAACGTGTTTTGACTTCTACAAAAACCACTGTGGAATCTTCTACAGCGATAATGTCAAGTTCACCAAATCGACAGCGCCAATTTCTCGCTAATATCTTTATTCTTTTGCTGATTAAAAATCCACAAGCAAGGTCCTCACCAATAGCTCCTAATTCGCTAGGTGAAAATCGCTGTTGGTTAAGAAGATCTATCCGAGCTTTATTTTTGTCCATACAGATCACTATTAAAGTGACCTATGACAATTGATCGCCATGCTGCACTTGCGGGGATCTTAATGTGAATAAAAGAAAGCCTGGGGATAAATCCACACTGCCAAAGTAAAATTCATCAAACCCTAGCTCAAACCGTCCTCAGGGAGCCGAAGATCTGGCTTATCTAACTCTTCGACATTGACATCTTTGAATGTCAACACCCGCACATGCTTAACAAACCGAG
>JBOFCS010000210.1:0-30997 GCA_051646185.1 Mycobacteriaceae bacterium
AGAGTTACTGGTGGCTGGCTGCTGAATGGACAAAAGACGTGGAGTTCACGGGCTAGCTTTGCAGATCGCGGTTTTGGATTATTTCGAACCGACCTTCAAGCAGAACGGCATAAAGGATTAACGTACTTTATGTTTTCTCTTAAAAACAAAGGAATTACAGTACGACCGATTGCCCAACTCGATGGGGAACCTGGATTTGCCGAACTGTTTTTTGATAATCTTTTTGTTGCAGATGAAGATGTCATCGGCGAAATCAATGATGGATGGCGAGTAGCCATGAGCACCTCATCAAATGAACGAGGGATGTCACTACGTAGCCCCGGTCGTTTCATGGCTGCCGCGCAACGTCTCGTGACACTCTGGGAATCCAACCCCAAAGAAGAATATGTCAGCCAAGTCGCCGATGCTTGGATCCGAGCCCAGGCGTACCGAATGCATACTTTTGGAACCGTGACCAGGTTGACAAACGGCGGTGAACTTGGCGCCGAGTCCTCGGTAACCAAAGTTTTTTGGTCCGAACTGGATATCGCGCTGCATGAAACAGCCCTAGAAATCCTTGGCGCTGATGCCGAACTCGTAAGCAACTGGTCAGCCGGCTATCTTTTTTCCTTATCTGGACCAATTTATGCTGGTACCAATGAAATTCAACGTAATGTTATAGCTGAACGATTACTGGGATTACCGAAGGCGGACCGATGAAATTCATCATCGATAAAGATCAGCAAGCTTTTGTCGCCAGCATTGATGCCATGCTCGCCAAATCTGAAGTTTCTCAGTCGGCTCGATCATTTGCTGCTGGCGATTACCTCGGTAGCCAAAAAATTTGGAAAAGTCTTTCAGAATTAGGTGTTACGGGTCTGGCTATCAGCACAGAATACGAAGGAATGGATGCAAGTAGCGTAGATCTTGTTCTTGCTTTAGAACGACTTGGCTATTGGTGTGTGCCCGGTCCTATTGTCGAATCTATTGCTGTCGCCCCATTTCTCATTAACAATCCAGATAAGTTACGAAAGTTGGCTTTAGGAAAGCTCATTGCCACAGTCGCTTACCAACCACATACTCCTCGTGCAGTTAATGCCAATTTTTCTGGACTGACCCTAGTCAACGACAAGAACGGCACCTACGAGGCAGCGATCGTTGCCACCCACCACTCTGTTGATCCAACCCGATTACTGAGCGATGTGAAAACCATGAAAAAATTGTCGAGTACCGGAATGGAAGATAAAGCACTTTTACTGGGGGTTCTCGGTACCGCAGCCCAATTACTCGGCAATGGCAATAAGCTCTTAGAAACCACTGCCGATTATGCCAAAACTCGCATCCAATTCAATAGAGTCATTGGGCAATTCCAAGCGGTGAAACATCACCTAGCCGATGTTCTCATTGGGATAGAACTTGCCCGACCATTATTGTATGCCGCTGCATTAGCAGTCGATAGTACATCGGCCACGGCAGTCCGTGATGTTTCTGCCGCCAAAGTTGCCTGTGCTCAAGCTGCTTATCAGGCTTCTCGGGTGGCCTTGCAGGTTCATGGCGCTATTGGTTATACCGCAGAATGCGATCTGTCTTTGTCGATAACCAAAGTACGAGCCTTAGTTTCGGCCTGGGGCACTACAGCGGTACATCAACGACTGGTCCTTGATTCTTTAGTGAGTGCCTCATGAATAATGTGCATCTGTCTGCATTGAACGAAGAACAGCAATTGCTAAAGGTCACCTTAGATACCGCCTTAAGCAAAAAATCTGATGCACTAGCCGTCCGACGGGCCATCGAATCCCCGGCTGGTTACGACCATAATCTGTGGGAATTACTCTGTACTCAGGTCGGAGTTTCTGGGCTGATTGTTCCTGAAGAATACGGCGGGTCCGGGGGTTCCCTGCCAGAAGCAGCCATCGCCGTTGAATCCTTGGGGGCTAGACTTGTGCCAACACCTTTGTTAGGAAATCTTTTTGCCGAAATCGCTTTAATAGACTCCGGCAATATCGAAGCTTGTGAAAGGTTACTACCGGAGCTTGCGCAAGGAATCACCATCGGCACCGTAATTTTTGATCCGCAAGCGGTGCTTAATGGTTCCCTTGCTAACCTGATTTTGGCAGTTGTTGACGATAAGCTTTTTGAACTTTCGGTAGTTCATGCCACCCGGCTGCAGACGATGGATCCGACCCGACAGCTTGCTTATCTAGAGTATGAATTAGACAACGGTCAATATCTGGGGACCGTTCCTGAACTTAGCCATAAAGCCGCGGTCCTCATTGCCGCCGAACAAATGGGAGCAGCTACCCAATGTCTAAATTTAACAGTGGAATACACTAAAACTAGAGAACAGTTTGGGCGCCCCATTGGGAGCTTTCAAGCACTGAAACATCGGATGGCAGATTTATTGGTTCAGTTAGAGGCAGCCAGGGCGGTGGTATGCGAAGCAGTTGCCGATCCCAGCGCAGACAATGCCGCCTTGGCCCGCATCACCGCCACGGAAACCTTTTCGGCAATCACTGCCGAAGCAATTCAAATGCACGGTGGGATCGCCATTACCTGGGAGCATGACATTCAGTTGTACTTTAAACGAGCACATGGAACCGCCATGTTGTTCGGGCAAACCCGGGATTACCTCAGGAAACTAGCACCAGCAGTAGGTTTGCGCTTATAACCAAGTATCCGTGCTGGTAGTCGTAAGAAATGCTTCTAGATCGTCCCGCCAAGACGCTGGCACTGTCTTTGCTGGCTCTATCCCAGTGTACTGACCTCGATAAAACAGCAATGGACGTTCCTCCCGCAGTTCCGATAGCGAATGAACTCGACCAAAAACTACATAATGATCTCCACCGTCATGTACCGATTCTACGGTGCAATCAATATGTGCCAGTGAGTTTTTAAGAATTGGGGAGCCAAGCGCCGAAAGCTCCCAATCAGTTCCAGAAAATTTGTCTGGCTCAGGAGAACCAAACTTGGCACACACTTGCTGCTGCTGCTCAGTCAAAACGTTAACGCAAAACTTCCCTGATACTTCAATCGCTTTCCATGACCGAGACTGCTTTGTTGGGCAGAATAAAACCAACGGTGGATCTAGAGACAAAGCGGCAAAGGACTGACAGGTAAATCCTACTGGCTCACCCTGATCAATTGCGGTGATAATCGTTATTCCAGTGCAGAATTGGCCAAGTACTTGGCGGAATATTTTGGGATCAATTACTTCATTAGTCATATCAATCTCCACTGTTCTACTAGCTATTTCATGCCAACAGTGAAATCATGCCCCCACAAGCTCACTGCTGTGCTTTCCCTAGCTATCCACGTATCATCTTCGACAGTTCTTCCCTCACAACCAAATTCCACATCAAAACCACCTGGAGTTTTCATATAAAATGACAACATTAAGTCGTTCACATGCCGGCCTAAGGTAGCCGAAAGTGGGACTTTTTTGCGCAATGCCCGATCTAATCCTAAACCAACATCATCTGCTGATTCAACTTCAATCATTAGGTGTACTATTCCACTGGGAGTAGGCATTGGGAGAAAAGCCAAGGAGTGATGGCGCGGATTGCATCCAAAAAAGCGAAGCCAGGCAGGATCTCCCGCTTCTGGACGCCCCACTATTTGAGGGGGCAGACGCATTGAGTCTCTCAGATTGAACCCCAAAATATCACGGTAAAAATGCAAAGATTCCGCGTCATCAGTCGTTGACAGCACAACATGTCCAAGACCTTGCTCGCCAGTGACAAATTTATGACCATAAGGGCTGACAACCCGACGATGCTCAAGGGCTGCACCATGAAATACTTCAAGGGTATTTCCGGAAGGATCGGTAAAACTAATTAATTCATCCACCCGACGATCTGCTAGTTCAGCAGACGTGGCCTCCCGATATTGCACTCCAGCGGCTTCCAAACTCGACCGAACTGACTGTAAATCAGCGGCATTAGCTGTTTCCCAACCCGATTCCATTAACCGATCTTTTTCTCCTGGAACAATAACCAGTCGTGCCGGAAAATCGTCCATCCGAAGATATAGAGCTTCAGGTATGGTCCCTTTGCCCTCAACTAACCCAAGAATTTTCAAACCATACTCACGCCAGGCTGCCATATCAGTTGCCTGGATTCGCAAATATGCCAGTGCCCGTATACTCATTCTTGCTCTCCAAGAAAGTTAGTGGCGAGTCGATTAAACTCGGTAAATTTCTCTAGCTGCGCCCAATGCCCACAGCCGCCAAAGACATGCAATTCGGCTCGAGGAATCGTCTTTAACGCGACCAAAGCTCCATCCAAAGGATTAACCCGATCCTCCCGCCCCCAGATAAGCAATACCCGTTGACGCAGCTTATACGCTTCTCTCCACAACATTCCCTGTTCAAAGTCACTGGAGGAGAAAGACTTTCCCATTGCCTTCATAGCAGCTAAAGATTCCTTAGTGCTTGCCGAAGCAAAACGCTCATCAATGAGCTGATCGGTGACTAATTTTTGATTAAATACCATTATCCGGATAAAGCTTTCCAAATTTTCCCGTGTCGGCTCATAAGCAAATTTACTAAGATTACGCACCCCCTCGGTAGGGTCAGCAGCAAAAAGATTGATACTGAGTCCTCCTGGGCCCATGAGGACAAGCCGACCAGCACGGTCTGGGAAATCTAAGGCAAAGCGTACTGCGGTACCACCACCTAACGAATTTCCAATCAAAGCGGCTTTGTCAATTTTTACAGTATCAAAAAAATCTTTCAGCGCACCCGCACTATGAGTGAAGTACTGCGGGTGATCAACCGGTTTATCCGACAAACCAAATCCCGGCTGATCCACAGCCAGCACATGGAAGCTCTGGGATAGCACGGCAATATTTTGTGAATAATTAGTCCACGAGGAAGCACCAGGGCCACCGCCATGTAATAACACTATGGTTGGCCCATTACCCACCCCGGCTTCATGATAATGCAGTTTCAGATCGGGGCGCACTTGAGCAAAGCGCGAAGTGGACTCAAACGTTATCTCGCGTGTCTGTGTCATAGTCATTCTCAGACCATCGTGTCGGTAATCGGGAGACCAAACTCTCCAGTGCCATACATAACATAAGCACGCTCTGGATCGTTAGCCGCATGTACTCGTCCAGCATGCGCGTCACGCCAAAAACGTTGCAATGGAGTACCATTAACTAATGCCGTAGCTCCAGCACTTTCGAATAGTTTGTCAATAGAAGCAATCGCCCGGCCTGTTGCTCGCACTTGATCGCGCCGCGCACGCAGCCGGTAGTGCATGGGAACTTCTTGACCTTGAAGCAAAAAGGCGTACTCATCAGCGATGTTCCCAGAAAGTTGACGCCAGGCAGCATCAATATCACTGGAAGCCTCCGCAATACGGACCTTGGCAAATGGGTCATCCTTGGTATTTTCACCAGCATAGGCGGCCCGAACCCGCTTACCTTGGTGCTCCACATGGGCGTCATAGGCACCATAAGCCATGCCCACAATAGGTGTGGAGATAGTAGTGGGATGTATTGATCCCCAAGGCATTTTATATACCGGTGCAGTGTTCTTCGCTAAGCCCGCAGCGGTAAGGGTGCTCATATCCCGAAAGCTCAAGACCCGGTGAATGGGTACAAAAACATCTTTAACTACAACGGTATTAGACCCAGTTCCACGTAGGCCCACTACATTCCATACATCATCAATCTGATAATCCGAACGTGGAATCAAGAAGCTCACAAAGTCCACTGGTCGTCCGTCTTTAATGACGGGGCCACCCAGAACGGCCCACGTAGCGTGATCACAGCCTGAGGACCATTGCCAAGCTCCGTTAACTAGATATCCGCCATCAACAACTTGACCGGCACCCATCGGAGCGTAAGAGGAAGAAATTCTCACGTCTGGATCACTGCCCCAGACATCTTCCTGTGCTTGTTGACTGAACAGGGCAAGATGCCAGTTGTGTACCCCAATAATGCCCGATACCCAGCCGGTAGAGCCGCAAGCTGTACTAATCAACCGAACAGCTTCGTAAAAGGTCATTGGGTCAGCTTCGTAGCCACCCCACTGAGCTGGTTGTAGTAATCGAAAGAACCCCAGTTCCTGCAAATCCTTGATGCTCTCCTCCGGAATTTTACGGAGATCTTCGGTTTCTTGAGCTCGCTGCGCGAGCTGCGGAAGCAAGGCTTTAATACCCGCGATTACCTCATGAGTGCTTGGATTGTTCTCCGCCACCGGTCGCTCCTGTCATCTGCATACAAAATTGAAATCACTTCAAAGACTAGAACACGTTATCGTTTATGTCGAGGTTTTGCTATATCTGCATTTCAAGGCTCTATTGGTAACAGAAAAATGATACTTATTTTGATAAGTACTTCCACATTTCTATAACCTGTTCTACTCTTGGATTCGGGCGTAAAGCTGCGCTCCATATTCGGCCTTAGAATGTTAGAAGGGTTACTATGCCTGAGATTAGGGAAATCGATATTGGCACGCCGCCCACCCGCTTTGCTCGGGGATGGCACTGTCTTGGTTTAACAAAGACATTTCGAGACGGAAAGCCACACCCGGTGATGGCATTTGGCACCAAACTTGTGGTATTTGCCGATAGCCAGGGGACGCTGCATGTCCTTGACGCCTACTGTCGTCACCTTGGTGGTGATCTATCGCAAGGACAAGTCAAAGGCGATGAAGTAGCCTGCCCTTTCCATGATTGGCGCTGGGGCGGCGACGGCAAGTGCAAAACAATTCCCTACTCACGGCGAGTGCCATTACGCGCCCGTACCCGCAGCTGGACCGCCATGGAACAAAACGGTCAGCTCTTCGTTTGGAATGACCCCCAGGGCAATCCACCTCCAGCGAATATCAGCATTCCTAAGATTGACGGCGCCGGTTCCTCGGAATGGACCGAATGGACCTGGAACTCCATTCTCATTGAAGGCTCCAACTGTCGGGAAATTATTGACAATGTCATAGATATGGCTCACTTCTATTACATTCATTACGCCTTCCCCACTTATTTCAAAAATGTATTTGAGGGCCATATCGCCTCTCAATACCTCAACACCAAAGGCAGACCGGATATAGGCATGGCCTCTCAATATGGTGCCGATACCTTGCTCAAATCTGAAGCTTCCTACTTTGGTCCTTCCTACATGATTAACACACTGACCAATATCTACGGCGGGTTTGAGGTGGAAAGCGTTCTCATTAACTGTCACTACCCCGTTACCGCCAATTCTTTTGTGCTGCAATGGGGAGTAATTGTCAAAAAACCTCAAGGTATCACCGATGAACAATCAGCAAAGCTTGCCGAAAAATTTACTGAAGGAATTAGCGTTGGTTTTCTTCAAGATGTTGAAATTTGGAAGAATAAAACTAGGATTGATAACCCACTGCTCTGCGAGGAAGACGGCCCGGTATATCAATTACGACGCTGGTACGAACAGTTTTACGTTGATATCGAAGATATCACCGAAGATATGACCACTCGATTTGAGTTTGAGGTTGATACCACTAAAGCGAATGAGGCTTGGCATATCGAAGTTGAGGAAAATTTGAAACTTCAGCAGGAAACAAAGGAAAAACAAAAAACCGGGAAAATCACTGGAGGGTAACAGCAATGCAGGCACACACCGAGCGCTGGGCTAAAACTCAAACTACTCCCAGAACAGCAGAATTAGATGCTCAAACCCAACAGGACCGACAGCTATACCTACTGTCAGCGATGGTACCCATACAGTGCCGGTACTGCCCAACTGTAGTGCTTGTAAAGAAAACCAGCAGGAAACATACCAGTGTTCAGTGGACCAGTAGCCCACTGAACACTTGTCGGGAACTCAGCACCCCAGAAGACTTAGACGGCATACATCAACTGCAGGCCAGTTGCACAAAACTTGAAGCCAGTATTAATTATGCCGCGGCCGAAGGGATACTAGAGATTCCGGAAACCCTTGCGATAAATGCTGAAGGACAACATGAGTAAAGAATCGGAAAGTTCATCCAGATTGGTTGATAACGCTTATGAGCTTATCGTCGAAACGATAACATATGAAACCAAAGACTCCTGTTCGCTAACTTTTTCACTACCCGATGGGGTAACTGAAAAGTTTTCCTACACCCCAGGACAATTCCTTACGATCCAGATCCCTAGCGATCAGACCGGGTCAGTAGCTCGCTGTTACTCATTATCCAGCTCCCCTCATCTTAATTCCCAGCTTTCAATAACTGTTAAACGAACAGCTGCCGGATACGGTTCAAACTGGTTGTGTGATAAGGCTAAACCTGGTTTGAAGTTAATTTCACTCCCCCCCGCCGGGGTTTTTACTCCTAAGAATCTTAATGAAAATTTTCTTTTACTAGCTGCTGGCAGTGGAATAACTCCCCTGATGTCAATTATTAAATCAGCCCTGACTCAAGGAACTGGAAAAATTGTTCTCATCTATGCAAATCGCGATGAGAACTCTGTAATATTTTCGACAGATCTGCAACAGCTAACTGCACAATACCCAGAACGACTTACAGTCATCCATTGGCTTGAAACAGTCCAAGGACTACCCACGGTGGCAACCTTAGGTTCCTTTCTCTCGCAATTTTCTAGTTATGAAGTATTTATTTGCGGTCCAAAAGCTTTCATGGACAATGCCAAAAAATCGGCACTAGAGCTCAAAATCCCATCGGCAAGGATTCACACCGAAATTTTTAAATCACTCTCCTCTGATCCGTTCTTAGCTGCTCCTACCGAGATTGAACCAGCCAGCAATAGCCTTCCCGTCAATCTCACAGTAGAACTCGATAACCAAACCCATAGCCTTAAGTGGGATCACAATACCAAACTACTGGACTATCTCCTCAGCAAGGAGATAGATGTACCCTTTTCCTGCCGCGAAGGGCATTGCAGTGCTTGTGCATGTATCATGCTGAAAGGAAAAGTTCGTATGGAAGCTAATGAGGTACTTAGCGCCGAAGATATCGGTGACGGGATCATTCTGGCATGCCAAGCTTATCCAGAATCTGATGATATTGAGATCAGCTACAGTCAAGGATGAAAAGCTTGGTGAGCCTCAGATAACCGCGAAACCCACTAAGCTTCAATATTTTCTTTGCTGATAATGGCCATTATTTTTTTTCACGCTGCAGTTCGATAGCAATGTCAATCAGTTGATCTTCTTGTCCGCCAACTAATTTTCTAGCTCCAGCTCGAACAAGAAGTTCAGCTGAAGAAACCCCATAACGCTCGGCTTGCCGTTGTGCATGTTTGAGGAAACTGGAGTATACCCCGGCATAACCCATCATTAACGCTTGGCGATCCAACAGACATTCGGTAGGCATAATTGGGCGTACTATATCTTCGGCAGCATCAGCGATGGCATAAAAATCAATGTTGTGTTTGATCCCTAATTTGTCACAAACACCAACAAAAGCTTCTACCGGGGTATTACCTGCCCCAGCACCAAATCTTCTTGTGCTTCCATCAATTTGCACAGCTCCGGCACGCACCGCAACAATAGAATTAGCCACCCCTAACCCTAAGTTTTCGTGGCCATGAAACCCCACTTGGGCATCTGTGCCCAGTTCAGCAACAAGAGCACTGATCCGGTCGGCAACCTGTTCAAGTACCAGAGCACCGGCAGAATCCACTACATAAATACATTGACAGCCGGCATCAGCCATAATCCTGGCTTGCTTAGCCAATGCTTCCGGCGGCTGTGTGTGAGCCATCATCAGGAAACCAACAGTTTCTAAACCACGTTCCCTAGCCAAACCAAAGTGCTGAATCGAAACATCAGCTTCGGTACAGTGTGTGGCAATCCGACAAATTGCTGCCCCATTATCCTGGGCAACAATGATATCTTCTTTAATTCCCAGGCCGGGTAACATAAGAAAAGCAATTTTGGCGTTTTTAACTGCCCCGACTGCTGCCGAAATTAATTCTTGTTCAGGAGTTTTAGAGAATCCGTAGTTAAATGAGGAACCACCAAGACCATCTCCATGGGTAACCTCAATTACCGGAACTCCGGCAGCATCCAAAGCAGCAGCTATTGACTGCACTTCCGGAACAGTGAACTGATGGCGCTTATGATGCGAGCCGTCCCGCAGCGAAGTATCGGTCACCCGAATATCGAGAGTTGCACTATCAAATCCGACTGCAGGTGTAACAATAGTCATGCTAGTTCCTCACACTCAAAATATTTTGGGCAATTTCATCGCCAACTTTTGTTGCCGCTGCGGTCATAATGTCAAGATTGCCGGCATAGGGCGGAAGAAAATCCCCAGCCCCCTCTACCTCAACAAAGGTCGTCACCGTGGCATAGCCGCCAGAAACTACCGAAGGTTTATCAAACTGTGGTTCATTGAGTAATCGATACCCAGGTACATACTGAGCAATTTCAGCGGCAACCGCGGTAATCGACTCGGCAATTAAAGCATGATCTGCATCTTCAGAAATAGCACAAAAGATAGTGTCTCGCATGATCATTGGTGGATTTGCTGGGTTTAAGATAATAATTGCTTTACCCTTGGCAGCCCCGCCGATGGTTTCAATTCCGCGACTAGTTGTTTTCGTGAACTCATCTATATTTGCCCTAGTCCCTGGTCCAGCCGATACTGAAGATACTGAAGCAACAATTTCCGCATAAGCCACCTCAACCACCCGAGAAACCGCGTACACGATGGGGATAGTGGCTTGACCACCACAAGTAATCATATTGACATTTGGCGCATCCAGGTGCTGCCGAAGATTGGCTGGCGGCACTACCGCTGGACCTACGGCAGCCGGGGTGAGATCAATGGCTCGAATACCCGCAGCGGCGTAGACCGGGGCATATTTGCGATGGATACCCGCTGATGTTGCTTCAAACACCAAATCTGGTGTGTCGGGCTGTCCAAGAAGCCACTCCACACCCTCGGCGGTGGTCTCTAAACCTAATTCGGCAGCCCGTTTAAGACCCTCACTTTCCGGGTCAATACCAATCATCCAACGAGGTTCAATCCACTGGGAGCGCTGCAGTTTATAGAGAAGATCGGTGCCAATATTTCCTGATCCAACAATAGCTGCCTGAGCTTTAGTCATCATCGTTATTCTTTCACCTAAATTGCAGCCGGACGCTGCCTAGACCAGAAAAATCAGCACGGAACGTATCACCTGGATGCACATCCATCGCCCTAGTACAGGACCCAGGTAACACCAGATCTCCGGCTCGGAGCTTGACCCCGAAGCCAGCAACCTTTCGAGCCAGCCAGGCCACTGCTGTGGCCGGGTTACCAAGAACAGCGTCACTACAACCTGCGGCGATCTCCTCACCATTGCAATAGAGCACTGCCTCAATATTTTTTAAATCAATATCAAACGGTGAAATACGTTCCTCCCCAATAACAAAACCTGCCGAAGAGGCATTGTCAGCAATGGTGTCACAAAGCCCAATTTTCCAGTCGACTATACGGCTATCAATGAGTTCTATGGACGGCACCACCGCAAGGGTTGCTTCGAGAACATCATCTTCAGTGCACTGAGCTCCGGGCAGATCTGCACCAAGCAGGAAACCCACTTCTACTTCTACCCGAGGAAAACAGAAGCTAGAAACTTCCACTGCCGAGTCTTGTTGATAGCACATATTTTCAAGTAAATGCCCATAATCTGGTTCATCTACTCCCATCATTTGCTGCATTGCCAGTGAAGATAATCCCACTTTGTGTCCAATAATTTTTTCTCCAGCAGCTACCCGATTCCTAATATTGATCAGCTGAATTTCGTAGGCATCAACAACATCCATATTCGGGTACAGGGCTACCGGTGGGTTAATTGGCGCGCAGTTAGCCTCAGCAAACGCAAGACTTTGAGCGATACTCAACCTTTGGTCATTATCAAGCACCTAAACTGCCCCTTTCGTTACCGCTTGTGAATTACTTTTGATTAAATTTCTGCGGTTATTACCTTGCATAGCAGCATTTTTACCCGCTCTTCGTCCCGAAAAAATACAATCAGCTAACGACAAACCACTGACATAAGAGTTTGAACAGATCCCCACTGCGGTACGTCCAGCAGCATATAGCCCGTCGATAACAGCACCGTTATCATCGAGAACCATTCCCGTGTCTTCGTTTATCCTCAGTCCGCCTAGAGTCAGCATCGGACAGGGATTGGTCAAACTTGGTTTGATCGAAACATCTAATAAAGTAAATGGCGCTTTAACTTGAGGTATAACAAAGGCCGCAGGTTTTCCTGCCGGATCCGGCTGCCCGCTTTCGGCTGCCCGATTATGTTCGGAGACAGTTGCGTACAAAGACTGGGCATCAATACCTGCCTTTATAGCCACGTCTTCAAGAGTGTTGCCCTGGTGAATCCCCAAGTGCACAAGGGAACGAGCCTGTAACCACTGGAAGGCCAGGGTTTGGGTTTTTAACTGCTCTTTAGCCTTTTCCAGGAGATCGGCGTCTACCAGCAACCAACCTTTGCCGCTGTGGTTCTCAATCAGCTCCTGCCCAACTGCAGCACCATAACGAGACTCATCGATGACTCGGCATCCCTGTTTATCTATCAGAATTGCGGATAGTAGAGCACTTGGTGGGGTAATAAAACGCCAAGCGGAAATTTTAGACAACAGAGCCGTGCTACCACCGGCAGCCACTCCCATAGCGATTCCGCTGCCATCATCGCCTGCAGTTCCTAGAGCTAGCCCACCGCGATATTGCGGAGCCCACTGACGGACCATTGCGGTATTGGCTATAAACCCTCCAGCGCACAAGATAACTCCAGCTCGGGCACCGATACTGAGTTCTTGTGCAAACTTATTTTCTAGTCCAACGACAATCTTATCCAGCATTTTTCGGAGATATGGGGAATAAAGACCAGGTTTTGCCGAAAGCAAACCGGCTAGCGCATGTGCTCTCTGCACCCAGTTGGGAGCAGATTTTAAGGTGCTACACCGAACTCCGATCACTCTAGAGTTAGCATCAGTTACCAACTGCTGGGCTTTTGTTTGTCGAAAAAGCCTTACTCCCTTACCACTTGCAGATTTAGCGAGAGGGTAAAATAATTTCTTTCCAGAAACGCCCTTACCTTTGACTCGATGTCCACGCGGGGCTGGGGTCACAGCTTCAGAAAACCCACCGGAGCATTCACTGCCAGAATAATACAGATAGTGATGATTACTTGGGTACGAAGTTTTATAGGGGCATAAGGAGCCTTCGAATGGCACCCCGTGACTACCCAACCATAGGATCATTTCGGGGCTGGAGTTGACAAACCGTTGCAAAGTTTCTGGGCGAACCACGGTATCAACTTCACGCTGCAAATACTCATACATAGCTTCTGGCGTATCAGAGATTCCCGCTTCCTGCTGAACCCAAGTACCGCCACCGGCATAAACAACCCCCCCAGACAGCGCAGTAGCACCGCCACCACTAAACCGATCTATCGCTAAAATCTGCACGCCCACCTCAGCAGCCTGCAATGCCGCGGACACACCCGCAGCGCCAAAGCCGACGATGAGCACGTCAACTTCGACATCCCACTGCTTAGTCGCCACCGATTCACCTCTTTTCTATAACAGGTTACTGTTTACCAGATACTAGTGAACCAGAATTACTGAGCAGAAACTATAGCTAAAATAGGGCATCATTCTATAACGTGTTCTATATGATTGATCCAGAAGAATTTGATATTGTTGTTGTCGGCAGTGGCGCAGCAGGAATGACAGCCGCCCTTACCGCCAAATACCAGGGGCTTAACGTGCTGTTGATCGAAAAAACGGCTTACTACGGCGGCTCTACCGCCCGCTCTGGTGGCGGAGTATGGATACCAGGGAACGCGGCCCTTGTTGCCGATGGAGTCAAGGACAGCCCCGAAGCTGCCAAAGAATACCTGCACACCATTATCGGTGACGTTGTCTCCCCAGAGCGGATTGATACATATATCGAACGCGGTCCGGAAATGTTGTCTTTTGTGCTTGCCCACAGTCCTCTCAAACTTCGCTGGGTAACCGATTATTCTGACTATTACCCTGAAGCAGCTGGTGGTCGAGTTGGTGGCCGTTCGGTAGAACCAGTTCCTTTTGATGGTAAAAAGCTTGGTAAAGAACTTGCCAATTTGGAACCACCCTATGGCAAAGCTCCACTTAATGTTGTTGTTACTCAAGCCGATTACCGATGGCTTAACTTAGTTATGCGACATCGGAAAGGCCCACTTCGGGCAGCAAAAGTTGGTACCCGTTGGCTAGCTGCCAAACTTAGGGGAAAGCATCTACTCGGACTGGGGAGAGCTCTTATCGCCGGCCTACGGGTTGGCCTACAAGAAGCAGGGGTTCAAGTTCGACTGAATACCCCGATGACAGAGCTGTATGTAGAGAACAACCGGGTTTGTGGCGTCTATGTACAAACTCCCGAAGGCCTACAGTTGATTAGAGCCACTCGAGGTGTCATTCTTGGCTCCGGCGGATTCGACCACAACGATGAGATGCGCAAAAAATATCAACGCGCACCCATTGGCACCGAATGGACAGTTGGCGCCAAGGGTAATACTGGCGATGGGATACGCGCTGCCGAAAAATTAGGTGCAGCACTTGAATTCATGGATGATGCCTGGTGGGGTCCATCAATTCCACTGACCGGAGGTCCGTGGTTCTGCCTCGCCGAACGCGCCTTGCCTGGTGGGATTATGGTCAATACCTCAGGTAAAAGATTTGTCAATGAAGCTGCTCCTTACGTAGAGGCCACGCATGCCATGTACGGCGGCAAATACGGAATTGGTCCCGGTCCTGGGGAAAATATCCCCACCTGGATGATCATCGACCAACGCTATCGGGATCGCTATATGTTTGCCGGATTAAGCCCACGCACCCCTTTCCCTGGACGGTGGTTAAAAGCAGGAGTAGTGGTCAAAGCGAAATCTATATCCGAACTCGCCAAGAAGACCGGGCTCCCAGCCCAAACTTTAACCAAAACAGTTTCTCGATTTAATGATTTTGCTGAAAAGGGCATCGATGAAGACTTTGGCCGTGGCAATAGCGCATACGACCGATACTACGGAGACCCCCGGCTCAAAAATCCAAATCTTGGGGCATTAGAGAAGGCCCCTTTTTATGCTATAAAAATGGTCCCTGGAGATCTTGGCACCAAAGGCGGCATTCGCACTGATACCAAAGGCCGTGCCTTACGCAAAGATAACAGCGTCATTGAAGGTCTCTACGCCGCTGGTAACACCAGCAGCCCGGTTATGGGCCACACCTATGCCGGCCCTGGAGCAACCATCGGCCCGGCAATGACTTTCGCTTATCTTGCAGTACTCGACATAGTTTCTAGCAGCGAAACCGCAGAACAGGAGAGAACACAGCATGCCCATTGATCCCGATATTGCATTAGGCGCCACCCTTCCGGTTCAAAATTTCAGCTGGACTGAATCTGATATTATGTTGTATCACCTCAGCATTGGTTGCGGAATGCACCCTACCGATACCAAATGCCTTAAATACGTAGAAGAAACTCACCTACAAGTACTACCGACATTCGCTACTGTTGCCGCAAACTTCCACTGTGCTGAAACGCCCAAGGTGTCTTTCCCTGGAATCGAAATTGACCTAGCTAAAGTGGTCCACGGCAGTCAGCAAGTAACAGTACATGCCCCCCTGCCCACCCATGGATCAGCAAGTACCACAACACGTATTGTAGATATTTTCGATAAGGGACAAGCTGCAGTTATCGTTCAAGAATCTCAAACCACGACCCCTGACGGCACTCTGCTATGGACTGCCCGCTCTGCTATCTTTGCCAGAGGTGAGGGAGGGTTTGGCGGCAACCGGGGGCCCACACAAAAACTGACGTTGCCTGAACGAGCTGCCGATAAAGTTATCGATATACCAACGTTACCGCAGCAAGCGCTGCTGTATCGAATGTGCGGGGACCGCAATCCTTTACATTCAAATCCACAGTTTGCTACAGATGCTGGATTTCCAGCACCAATCTTGCATGGACTTTGTACCTACGCAATGGTATGCCGGGCACTCACCGATGTCCTACTGGATTCGGATGCTTGTCAAGTACGAAGCTTCTCCGCACGGTTTGCCGGTGTAGTTTTCCCTGGAGAAACTTTACGTGCAAACGTCTGGTCCGTCCAAGGTCAACTGCTCGCCAATGTCGTTAGCCTTGAACGCAGTACGGCAGAAAAACCAGCTATAGTTTTAACAGATGTCGTTCTAGAAACGAATAACTACAGATGACAGAACACTTTTCACGCTCTCGTTCACATCCTTACCTTAATCACTCAACTACGTCTGCAAGTATTTTTGAACCCGCACAGCTTGGACCAGTACTGCTACGAAACCGGGTAGTTAAAGCCGCAACTTTTGAAGGTCTCAGCCCGGAATCTTTAGTAACCCCTGAGCTTATTAATTTTCATCGGCAAGTAGCAGCCGGTGGAGCTGGAATGACAACTGTTGCCTACTGTGCAGTCTTGGCTAATGGCCGCACTGATCGTCATCAGATCTGGATGAGACCGGAAGCTATACCAGGTTTAACTCAACTCACAGAAGCCGTTCACGCTCAAGGAGCAGCCGTCAGCGCTCAGATCGGTCATGCTGGTCCAGTAGCAAATGCCTCATCAAATCGGCAACCAGCTATTGCACCTCATTGGCAGATCAGCCCATTAAGCTTGCGCCTCACTCGAAGTGCAACCATCGATGACCTGAACAATGTCATTAAAGCCCATGCTTTTGCTGCCCGAATGGCCGCAGATTCTGGTTTTGATGCTGTCGAAATTCATTGTGGGCACAACTACTTACTGAGTTCGTTCCTCAGCCCCGCATTAAATCCCCGCAGAGATAGTTACGGGGGTAATCTTATTAATCGCGCTAGATTGGTGAGAGAAGTTGCCTCCGCAGTACGAGAAGAAGTCGGCTCAGACATTGCCATCACCGCAAAACTCAATATGGAAGATGGCGTGCCAGGAGGTCTAGAAGTAGCAGAAAGCCTCACCGTGGCTCAGTGGCTTGAATCAGATGGATCACTGGATGCACTTTGCCTCACTGCCGGAAGTTCGCTAAAAAATCCCATGTATCTGTTTCGGGGAAACGTTCCACTGGATGATTTTGCCGCACAATTTCCGCAACCCCAGCGAGTGGGAATCAAACTTTTTGGAAAAAAATTTCTGCGAACCTACCCTTATAAAGATGCTTATCTCCTTGACCAGGCTCGGCTCTTCCGCAGTGCACTGACAATGCCGCTGATGCTTCTTGGCGGTATCACCTCCTATCCCACCATGTGCCTGGCAATGTCCGAAGGCTTTAATTTTGTCGCGATGGCTCGTGCACTTTTAGCTGAGCCCAACCTGATCAATCAGATTTCTCATGGGCTTCAGGGGACAACATCGCCTCCAGGGGGGACCCAAATCAACCTGGCAAACATACCGATAGTGACGTCTAATTTTGACCTACATTCGGGGAGCGCAATACCAAGATCGGCATGTACACATTGCAATAAATGCATGCCGAGCATCTACTCCGGTACGCGCTGCGTTTTGGAACCAAAAATTGGTTAAAATGCACAGTAAAGCTCTGAAGTTTGCTGCAGAATATACAGGTGGCGCTTGGGGTCGTTATTTTTCTATCGCAAACAGGCGATAAGTCGTTACATATCCGATAAAAATTTTCAGCAAATTGTTTGCCAGATATTGCATTGACCAGGAAAAAGTGGTGTCATTAACCCTAACGCTGGAACGGGGTCGCTGAACCGGCATTACCAACCAAAGGCCGGACTACATGAAGTTTGCCAATACCTTCGAACTAGACGGTATCTCCCAGTCGGGGAGGCTATTACCTGGCAATAAAAAGCTATTAAAAACGTCGTTTTCTGAATTTCTGCACACAAACAAGCATCGGCGTAGACTAACTAAAAAATTTGCTGCTGCCGACACTAAAATCACCCAGTGTAGGCAGATGCCATCTGTGCAAGATGCCAATGTCGATAGGTTCTACAGCGAGGATCTGACCACCATAAACTCCCTTGGAGCTTTTGGTGACAGCGCACCAGATTTATTAAGCTAGGCGACTCGCAATGCTCAACCCGACCTGCATTAGGCAGTGCTTAATCGCCAACCAACACAAGACCCGATGTAGGCACACCAGTGCCGGCAGTTACTACCAGAGCATCGACTTTGGGCACTTGGTTTACTGAAGTTCCCCTGATCTGCCGAACACCCTCAGCAATACCGTTCATGCCATGAATGTAAGCCTCTCCCAGCTGACCACCATGAGTGTTAATCGGGAATTTCCCACCTATCTCTATTGCACCGTTGGCAATGAAATCCTTGGCTTCACCCGGGGCGCAAAAACCCAGTTCCTCAAGCTGCAAAAGCACAAAAGGAGTAAAGTGGTCATACAAAATACCCATCTGCATATCGGTCGGTCCAAGGCCAGATTGCCGCCAAAGCTGTCGTCCAACAATCCCCATCTCCTCTAAGCCAAGCCTCTCACGGTAATAGCTGGTCATTACGTATTGGTCACTACCACTACCTTGGGCAGCTGCCGCTATTAAAGCTGGGGTATGAGGTAATTCTCTGGCTCTTTGTGCACTAGTAATGACCAGAGCAACTCCCCCATCGCTTTCCTGACAACAATCCAATAAATGCAGTGGCTCAGTCACCCATCTGGACTCCTGATGCTGCTCAATCGTTATGGGCTTTTCATAGAACCAAGCTTTCGGATTGGTAGCGGCATGTTTACGACTAGCGACCGCAACTGCGCCAAAGTCAGTGCTACTGACCCCGTATTCGTGCATATAACGTTGGGCGATCATCGCTACAAATCCAGCCGGGGTACTCAGCCCATGAGGATAGGACCAGCCAGCATCAATTCCGTTTGAGGTAGCAACCTGAGTAAGCCCAGGGGCCACCTGCCCAAATCTGTGTCCAGATCTTTCATTAAACGCTCTGTAGCACACCACCACTTCAGCCATTCCAGTTGCCACTGCCATGGCAGCTTGCTGCACGGTGGCACAGGCTGCGCCTCCACCAAAATTAATTCGGCTGAAGAAACTTAACTCTGCAACACCGAGTTCCCTGGCCACCGCAATCTCAGAATTGTTATCCATTGTGAACGTCACAAGTCCGTCAACATCAGCAGCCGTAAGACCTGCGTCTGCAAGTGCTTTCAGCACACATTCGGCAGCTAGCCTTAACTCGGTTCGGCCGGAATCCTTGGAAAACTCGGTGGCCCCAATACCTACTATTGCTGTCTGCCTAGAAATATTCACCGATACCTCGCCAACTGGTCTCCGGGAAGTTCGACAGTGACAGTTCCCGTTACATGATCCCCCAGTGAGTTATGACCTAGAACTGCAATAACCACAGTGGTTCCCTCCCGTTGGGTCACCTTGCCGCTGAAGGTAACACTGTCATCGGCGTACCAGGGAACCCCAAGTCGAATAGCGATACTGCGCACCAGAGTCCCTGGTGGCGCCCAGTCTGTGACAAAGCGTTGCACTAATCCAGTGTCGGTAAGTATGTTGACAAAAATATCCCGTGAACCTCGCGCTTGCGCTTTGTCTCTATCGTGATGAACATCTTGAAAGTCACGGGTCGCGATGGCGGTACTAACAATAAAGGTAGGGGTTCCTTTGATAGTCATCTCCGGCAAAGTCATCCCTACCGAAATGTCTCTATCAAGAATGAAATGTGACATTAGCTGCTCCTTGGCTGCCATGCAGCTAAAGTAATTTCATCACTGACTTGAACAAATTCCACCTGAACTGGGAGGTTAATCTTTATCTCCTCAGGAGAAATTCCTCGCAACTCACCTAGCATTCGCACCCCTTCCGCAAGCTCGATAAGCGCCACAATAAAGGGGGTTTGACGGCCCGGAACTTGGGGATGATGATGCACCACATAGCTATACACTGATCCAAATCCTGAAGCAACGATATACTCAGGCTCCCCAGGTGCGCCGGTGGGGTCCATCGGCCCAGGTGGATGTCTAAGCGTTCCACTAATTGGCCATTTTTGAATCCGCAATTCACCTAAAGCTGTTCCTTCCCAAAAGAACTTGGTATCCTGGTTAACCGTAGGAAGAAGTGGATCAGCGATGGATCCACTTTGGACTTTAGCTTGAACCTGGGTTTTATTTTGTGGTGGAAAGAATTTGAGAACCCGAAACAGCATTTCTGCAACAACTTCAGTATCGACATACCACCGGTTTCTTGTAGTGACAAACCAACCTTCACCAAGGCCAGTTACTTTTGGTCCACTCACATCTTCCAACGTGGTAGTAACACTGACATATTCGCCAACTCGCAAATACCTGTGATAGGTCTGCTCACAATTGGTAGCAACAACGGAAGTAAATCCGTGACTATCTAAAACTTCCATGATTAGACCTAGCGGATCGTCCTTGGCCCTAGATCCGTGCAAGCCATTCATGGTCCAGACTTGGGCCATCGCCGGCGGCGCCACCGCCTGGTCACCCAAATAAGCCGGATGCGTATCACCTAGCGCTTCAGTCCAATTATTGATCATTGGCTGGTTCACTGGGTCGCGGGCAGCGCGCTTACTACTTTCACCTATGGCTTTGATCCGTTCTACGGCTTCTAAAATTGTTTCACCCATGATGGCTCCACCTCACCGAGGGACTCTCGGCTGACCAAGTCCAGCCGTGGCAATCAACTCTCGCATTACTTCATTAACACCACCACCAAAAGTGATAACAAGATTGCGTTTTGTCTGAGCGTCCAGCCATTGCAGGAGCTCAAAGCTCTGAGCGTCACTGGGGTCTGCGTGCCTTCCTACGGTTTCTTCAATGATCCGACCGACCCGCTGTACACGTTCAGTGGCAAAAACTTTTGTTGCCGAAGCATCAGCTATATCAATAGCATCAGCGGTGCTTGAGGAAACCTGCCAGTTGAGCAATTCATTTACCCGCCAAATGGCATGAATCTCCCCCAATGCGCGTTGCACATCACGTTCAGTGGTAACCCCAGTGCTGGTCGCCCATTCTTTGAACCGCTGATATAACCCTGCAATTCGACCGGCCGGACCAAGCATCACCCGCTCGTGATTCAACTGCGTAGTAATGAGCTTCCAACCGTTATTTTCTTTTCCAACAAGCATACTCACCGGAACTTTGACATCTTCATAGTAGGTTGCATTAACATGATGCGCACCATCGCAGGTGTAAATAGGGGTCCAAGAGTAGCCTGGATCTTGGGTATCAACTATCAGCATTGAGATGCCTCTATGCTTTGCCGCAGTTGAATCCGTCCGAACCGCTAACCAGATAAAATCAGCATCATGACCTCCGGTGGTGAATATCTTTTGCCCATTAACCACATACGAATCATTTTGACGCACAGCACTTGTGCGCAATGAAGCCAGATCTGTACCCGCATCCGGCTCGGTGTAACCAATTGCAAAATGAATATCCCCAGAAAGGATTCCGGGTAGGAAGCGCTCTTTTTGTTCTGCCGTCCCGTATTTCTGTAATGTTGGGCCCACGGTTTGTAGAGTTACATACGGCAGTGGCACATCTGCTCTTGCTGCCTCATTAACAAAGATTTGTTGTTCAACTTCCCCAAACCCATGACCACCATACTCAACTGGCCATCCTACACCCAACCAACCATCGGTGCCCATTCTTTTTACGATGCTTCGGTAAGTGGGTCCATGGCGCTCGGTCAGCATTGTTATCGCTTCATCCGGAGTTACTAATTGAGAGAAGTATTCGCGAAGTTCACCCTGTAACTTACTTTGTGCCGCAGTTAGTTCAATATACATTGCGCTCCAAGATGCTCAAGGCGGAACGAGGCACCGCCAACAAACCGGGCTAAATCTTTAGCTAGCGAGTAATATCGATGAAGCGGATAACTACTATCAACGCCAACACCGCCATGCAAATGATGGCAATGCTGCATAACAATAGGTCCTTCCTCTGCCAACCAATAGGCGAGAATATTGAGATCGTCAGCAGCATTGAGCTGCCGAGAAAGCCGCCAGGCAGCCGAGGTAGCCAATAGGTGCATAGTTCGGGTGCTGACATAAATATCAGCAATCTGCTGCGATACAGCCTGAAAAGTAGCCAAGGGGCGACCAAACTGAACACGCGTTGCCAAATGTTGCGCAGTTAAATCCATCGCCCCGGCGAATAACCCACTGGAAAATGCACCCAACGAGGCAAGCATACATTGATGCAGCACTTGCACGTCTTCAACTAAAAATTGAGACTTATCAACTCGTACATCACGGAAAGTTACTGTGTACTCATCGGATCCAGACGAAGGTGCTTTTGCTATGCCAACCCCGGACACCTTGGGATTCAACACAAAGATCCCCGCACTGGTTGTTACCAACATTCGATAGGCTTGCGGAGCGTGTAGTACGGCAATTTTTTTACCATTGATCACAAAGCCTGAGCCTTCACGAACTGCGACAGTCTTTGGTGAACTCGGCATCGGATCTGACGGCTCGTTTACTGCCGCTGTAAGTATCTTCCCAGTACTCACTGGGCCAACAATTTCTTCAATGTGACTATCGCTGCCCAGCGCTAAAACCGGCAGAACACCAAACCCTAAGGTTGCCAGCATCGGCAGATTCACCGCATGGCGACCACACTCGGTGAGAACTATTGCAGCAGCACTAATGTCCAAACCATCTCCCCCAAGATGTTTTGGTACCAACAAATTTGTCAATCCGGCATCAACACAAGTTTGCCACAGTTCTTGATGCCAAGACTTATGCACAACCGCTAAATCTGACACCGCACCCGCTTGGGGTGCAGAACTGCTTTCCCTTAATACATTCCTCGTGACCTCAGCCACTGCCTCTTGTTCCGAATCGAGAGTGAAGTCCACGCTAGCCTTCCCATCATTAAAGTTAGAACACGTTCTAGTTGTATCAAACTAGCGGCGGCACGGCAATGCCCAGTAGCCAGTAAGGAAAAATGTGGTGCCACCTTGGGCCCTCCCAGCGCTATCAAACAAGCCCATAACCACTCGCTATGTTGCCCGTGGCAATCCCAATAACTGCTCGGCAGCCACGGTAAGTAAAATTTCAGTAGTACCCCCAGCAATCGAAAGGCAGCGGGTGAGGAGGAACTGTTTCACCTCTCGGCAATCGGCCAAAGCGGTATCGCCGAGCCTTTCCATCGCAAACTCCGCAACAGCTTGGCGATGCCGCACCCCAATAAGTTTTCGAACACTAGATGCCGCACCTGGATCCTGCCTTTGCAAAGCACGCAATGCAGTTCGTAGTTCAAGTAAAGTTCCCACCTGCGCTTGACTGATCAACACTCCCAACGATTGTCGATCAGCCTCACTTAACTGCTGATCTGCCAAGCCAACAATAAGTTCTTCCATAACTCCACCAAGCGCACCATCGGAGCCCATTGCAACCCGTTCATTAGCAAGGGTCGTTCTTGCCAATCGCCAACCACCGTCTACCTCGCCAATGACCATGGCATCTGGGACAAAAACCCCGTCAAGAAAAACTTCATTAAAAACTGCATCGCCGGTAATTTCCCGCAATGGTCTAATAGTTATCCCCGGCGAATCCATATCCACCAAAAAATAGGTTATTCCCTTGTGTTTAACAGCTTTGGAGTTGGTCCGTGCCAAACAAATCGCCCAATTAGCTTCACGAGCCAAGGAAGTCCAGACTTTCTGCCCGCTCAGTACCCAACCACCTTGTACCCGTAGCGCTTTAGTGCACAGCGCAGCTAAGTCTGAGCCTGCACCAGGCTCACTAAACAATTGACACCAGGTAATTTCCCCGCGCAGGGTAGGCATCACAAACTTCTCGATCTGAGTAGCTGTTCCATGCTCCAAAATTGTGGGGACCGCCCAGGACCCAATCACCAGGTCAGGTCGACGAATGTGCGCTTGAGTTAATTCTTCATCAACCAGTAGTTGGTGGGCAGCCGATGCCGCCAGACCATACGGTAATGGCCAATGTGGGGCCAGATATCCCGATTCTGCCAAAGCTACCCGTTGTTCTTCAGCTGGAAGGTCTGCGATAGCGGTAACCTTAGAATGCACCTGGGCACGAAGAGGTTCCACTGAAAGTAAATCGACACCTAGTTTTCTCCGGGTGCCCGCCAAGGTCAAATCGGCAACCTTAGAATGCCAGTTACTACCTGAACCAGCAAAATGCTTAAGTGCCAATGCTCTACGCAAATAAAGATGCGCGTCATGCTCCCAGGTAAAACCAATCCCACCCAAAATTTGAATACAATCTTTGGCGGCTTCTACTGCCGCAGTAAAGGCGGTCGAAGCTGCTACTGCAGCTGCTATCGGTAGCTGCGATTGCACTCCGGAAAATTCGTCGGTCACAGCCGAAGCAGCATCCCAAGCAGCTGCACTCGACTGTTCCACACGGCACAGCAACTGTGCACAGAGATGCTTAATTGCCTGAAAAGTACCTATCTTAGCACCAAACTGTTCCCTAGTTTTGGCATAGGCAACCGCGGTATCAAGACACCAACGCAGTACCCCAACAGCCTCGGCAGCTAGTAAAGTCACAAGAAGATCGTCGACTAATTCGGTACGTAGGTTGTCGAAGAAATAGACTGGAGTGTTGTTAAAACTCACCCTCGCAAGCGCTCGGGAAAAATCAACTGGATCTGCCGTCTCTAGCTGCACCGAAGGGTGCGCAGCGTCTACCAGAGCCCATTTTCGCCCCTGCTCACAGGCAACCGGGATAAGGATTACCGAGCTGGGTTCTCCGGTTGCCCCTAAGACGTACCCGGCATCACCACTGACTGCCTGAGCTACACCTGCATCTGCATGAACATGGCCTCCCCAGCCAATGCCGCAGGACCGTTCCCCGGCAATTACCGAACCCAAAAAAATATCCGCTACCTCGCCACCTTCACGTGAAATAGCTATGCCAGCAAGACTTGTCGTTAAAATTGAACCTGGAGCCAGGTGGTAAGATAGTTGCTCGAGCATAACCGCGAGATCCACAAATTCCGCACCTAAGCCACCACAACTTTCCGGCACGGCAACCCCAAAAACACCAAGATCACATAGGTGCGACCAGTGCTGGTGCCAACTTTTAGGATCCGCCCCTTCAGCTGCTCGGACCGCCTTTACCGGTTCCTGAGCGCCTGCCCAGGCGTCAATAGTCTCCTGGATGGAAAAGTGAACGTCTGTTGTTGCAATAGTCACAACCAGCTCCTCGAGGTTAATGGAAATGCTCCATTAATAGAACGTGTTCTAATATGCTAGCTGAGAAGTCTAGCCTTACACCAGGAAAGTTAACGATAGAAGTGAGAAAACTGTCACAGGTTACTGATTAATGCAAACCTATCAACGTATGGTGAGTACCATCTACACTCAAATACAAGGACACAGTTGATGGAAAAAGTATCCCCCACTTCAGAAAACCCAAACCTGAGCGCAAACACCATCGCCGTTGCCGCCCTATCCGAGGAAGAACTCGGCTCCAAAGCGCAACGTGAACGACGCAAGCGGATACTTGATGCCACGCTCGCATTAGCATCCAAAGGCGGATACGACGCTGTCCAAATGCGATCGGTAGCCGAACGTGCTGAAGTGGCAGTAGGAACGCTCTATCGGTATTTTCCCTCCAAGGTGCACCTCCTGGTTTCAGCACTAGCACGAGAGTTCGAAAGAATTGACTCCCGAGCCGATAAAGCAGCTTTCATCGGAATGACGCCACATGCCCGACTTCATCTTATGCTCGGCCGCATCACTCGAAGCATGCAACGAGATCCGCTGTTGACCGAGGCGATGACGCGTGCTTTCATGTTTGCCGATGCATCTGCATCCGTAGAGGTTGATGCTGTTGGACGGCTCATGGACAGTATGTTCGCCAAAGCGATGTCCGATGGGGAGCCCACCAAGGAGCAATACGATATTGCCCGAGTAATCAGTGATGTATGGCTTTCCAACCTGGTGTCCTGGCTTACCCGGCGGTCATCAGCAACCGATGTCGCCAACCGCCTCGAACTCACTATTCGACTACTCATCGGCGAAGAAGCACCAGCAGAGCACTCAGCCACAGAGCCCTAAACGCTGATCAAGGCTTGATTTGAACTTTAAATGTGCAACTCAACGAGCCTACCCAGAGTCTGGGCCGTACACTTTTGACGCACCAGCCATCACAAATCTGCATTGAACGCTTCCCAGTATCAGTGCGTGCGCTACCTGTGATGTCCAACCCCGTCCCTGCTTTCTTAGGTTACTAGCTTGTGAGCTCTGAAGACCTCCCCACACAACTGCGTCGCGCCTTATCCACAATCGCCAGAACTCCTAGACTCCTTGTTGCCTGTGACTACGACGGGACCATGGCGCCAATAGTAAATAACCCAGAAGATGCCAAACCGCATAGCGAGTCCTCGCGCGCTCTACGTGCACTTGCCGGATTACCTTCCACTACTGCCGCTGTTATCTCTGGGCGTGCTCTACGCGATCTCGCTATTCTGTCTCGCTTACCAGCGGAAGTACATCTGGTGGGAAGTCATGGGTCGGAATTTGATATCGGATTTGTGCATGCAATTAGTCAAGAGGCGAAAGCTCTGCACCAGAAAATCGAGCAAGAGCTCCGCGCTATTGCCAGCAAACATCCGGGAGTTACCACCGAAACCAAACCCGCCAGTATCGCACTTCATGTCCGTAATGCCACTTCTTCCGTTGCCGAGCAGGCATTAAGTCTGGTTCACAAAGGTGCAGCCACTTGGGGAGGTGTTCAGGTAACCGAGGGCAAAGCAGTAATTGAGCT
Source organism: Mycobacteriaceae bacterium (assembly GCA_051646185.1). Taxonomy (GTDB): domain Bacteria; phylum Actinomycetota; class Actinomycetes; order Mycobacteriales; family Mycobacteriaceae; genus JBOFCS01. The sequence goes on from JBOFCS010000210.1 coordinate 26,661, forward strand.
GGCGGTTATCCCTACCAATAAGGGAGATGCGCTTGAGATTCTCCGGCATCAGGAGAGTTCTTCTGCTGCAGTGTTTTTTGGCGACGATGTTACTGACGAAAAGGCATTCGAACGACTACACGGGCCAGATCTTGGGATTAAGGTTGGCGAAGGTCTTTCCTTAGCGCAATACCGCGTCAACTCCACCGAAGATGTAGCTACTGCTCTGGCATTTTTATTAGAAGAGCGCCAAAAGTGGCTGCTTGGAGGACAATCCACACCAATCGAACGACTAACGATGCTGGCCAATCTACGAACGGTCGCCCTGCTAACCCCGGACGCTGATCTATCCTGGTTATGCCATCCCGAACCAGATAGTGCCGCCGTATTTGCACACCTACTTGGTGGAAAAGAGGCAGGGCACTTCAGCATTGGCCCGCAGCGGCCTTCCTTGCCCCTGAGCCAACGCTACGTTGACGGTACTATGACAGTGGAAACACGTTGGTCAGGTTTGCAAGTAACCGACTATCTCCCCCACGACTGCCCTATTGGCCGTACCGACGTCATTCGCATTATCACCGGGAAAGCAAAGGCTATTGTAAGTTTTGCCCCACGGCCAGAATTTGGTCAAGTAACCGTGCAACTCATCCCGGAAGAAGGTGGGATACGTGTGCTCGGCACGAATGATCCGATCGTTTTACGAGCACCTGGGGTGAGCTGGGATATCATCAGCGACGGAATCCAACAAAGCGCTTTTGCCGTCATTGACCCCTCCCGAGGGCCGGTAATTCTTGAATTACGTTGCGGAACTTCGGATCTGAATCCATCATCGATTCCAGAATTTGAACGTCGCAGTACGGCTGAACATTATTGGAAAAGTTGGTCTGATCAGCTAAACCTTCCTCAGCTCAAACCAGATCTCATGAAACGCTCCGCTTTAACTTTGCGTGGATTAGTACACGCTGAATCTGGAGCTATTATGGCAGCTGCCACCACTTCGCTACCTGAGGATATTGGCGGAGTGCGTAATTGGGATTACCGCTATTGCTGGCTTCGTGATGCCGCCTTAACAGCATCTGCACTGGTTTCCCTTGGCTCATTAAGCGAAGCGGAAAACTACCTCAACTGGGTACACCGAGTGCTCACAACAGTACCTGGGCCTGAACGTTTACATCCCTTGTACACCTTAGCCGGCGGTAGCCTTCCACCAGAAGCGGTAATTGATTCTCTTCCTGGATACGCTGGTTCCCGCCCGGTACGAGTGGGGAATGCCGCCAATCAACAAGTCCAGCTTGATGTTTTTGGTCCAATTGTTGACCTGGTAGCAACATTATCTGAAGCTAGATTCAAGGAAGGCTCAACTGATCCGCTAACCGATGCCGATTGGGATATGGTGCAGGCCATGGTCTCAGCGGTAGAGCGTCGCTGGCACGAACCTGATCATGGAATCTGGGAAATCCGCGGCAATCCGCGGCACCACGTGTATTCAAAAGTCATGTGCTGGCTAACGGTGGACCGAACGCTGAAACTTGGCAAACAATTCAATCGAAAGATCAGCCCCAACTGGATTGCCTTAAGGGATGCGATTTCCACTGAAGTACTGAAGAAAGGTTGGAACGACGAGGTTAAATCATTTACTGCAGCCTACGACGGCACGGATCTCGATGCTGCAACTTTGCATATTGGACTTTCCGGACTTATAGATCCAAAAGATACCAGGTTCACTTCAACCGTAATCGCAACTGAATCTGAACTTCGTAGTGGTTCAACGGTTTACCGTTATCACCATGATGATGGCCTCCCCGGAGGCGAGGGGGGGTTTCATCTCTGCGCGGCCTGGCTAGTGGAAGCCTACTTGCTCATCGGACAACGAGAACAGGCTGAATCGCTATTTGCTCAATTAGTTGCAGCAGCCGGCCCTACCGGATTGCTGTCTGAAGAATATGATCCTATCGCCGAACGATCGCTAGGGAACCATCCGCAAGCGTACAGCCACTTGGGATTACTACGTTGCGCACAGCTTTTGAGTTCTCACCCCTAGTAGTCCCGCTAAACCGCAGGGCCGGAAGTACGCCCACGTAGCAATCTCGTTTCTAGCAGCTCCACCGAGGGAATTCCAGATTCAACCATGCGCTGCAAGAGCATACCCGCCCGACGCCCTTTTTCTTCCAAAGGCTGGATAACCGTTGTCAGCCCACGTCGAATTGCCTCTGGGACACCATCAAAACCAGTGACTGTCAGTTGGCCTGGAACATATATTCCTCGTGACCGCACATAATCTAAGGCACCAAGAGCAAGCACATCTGTGGTGCACATCAGTGCGGTAATAGCTGGATTCTCACTGATCAACCGCTGGGCAGCACTCGCCCCAGACTCAGGAAGGTGGGCAAAAGACTCAACAATAGATGCCTCAGCAATGTCAAGTCCTGCATGCTGCATAGCCTCTTGAATTCCATGAATGCGCTCACGCTGCACATGAAATGGCGAACTAAGCAATCGTTCACTCGAAACGAATACTTCGTTACAATCATGGCCCAATCTCATTGTAATAATGCCAATTTTTTTATGCCCTAAACCAATAACATACTCTGCCAACTCTCGCATAGCTCCGCGATCGTTAATGCCAACTCTCGAAGCAGCATCGAGTTCTACCGGCTGATCACAAACAACCATCGGCAACTGCCGATCGATAACTGCTTTGAGATAAGGATCCTGCGCCGAGACCGAATATATAATAAAACCGTCAACACCAGCTCGCTGCACAACGTTACTGGCTTGAATCTGATCCTGAGTAACCCCAGCAGGTAAAATTAACAGACCCTGTCCGGTTGCTTCGCAAGCATCAGCCAATCCAGTGAGAAAGTTAACTGCGGCCGGGTCTCGAAACGAATAGCTCAACGCCTCATCTAACAAAAGCCCTAACGCCCCTGCTTTGCGCGTACGCAATGAACGAGCTACAGGATCAGGGCCTGGGTACCCCAACTCCTTAGCAGCTGCCAGCACCCGCTCACGCAATTCTGACGAAAGCTGATCCGGGCGGTTATAGGCATTAGAAACTGTCGTGCGTGAGACGTTAAGTTCCGCCGCCAAAGAAGCCAATGTGGCTCTCCGTCGGGGCAGCGGTGTTCTGGGCATAACCGGACGGTAGTCGGTCTAGGTTCTTAACAAAAGTTGGACGGTCATGGGGTTGCCAGCTACAGTGGTAAATGAAAACAGTTTTCATTTACAGATAGTTTACAAGCAGGTTGCTATAAGGAGCGCACATGTACCCAAGATCGACCGCTAAGACCTTAGCTACCCTAGGAATTATTTCTCTTACAGCGCTGGGAATAACAGCCTGCAGTTCCTCCAATAACAACAAAGATAATTTACGCCTAAGCATCGTGACCTCAACAAATGTCTGGGGAAACATTGCTTCAGAAATTGCTGGGAACAAAGCAGAGATCACAGCCATAGTGGATGATCCGAACGCCGATCCACATTCCTTTGAACTATCTCCAGCCAAAGCAGCACAGATCACCGATGCTCAACTAGTCATCTACAACGGCGGAGGCTACGACAGCTTCGTTGAGGATGTGTTAAAAAGCACATCCTCAATTGCCACCATTAATGCATACAACTTACTCGATACCGATAGCGATCTTGCCGACAATGACACACCACCAGCCGAACACGATCACACAGCACATAACGAACATCTCTGGTACAACTTGAGCACCGTAGACACTGTGGCCCATAAGATAGCTGATGAACTTGGTAGTCAAGATCCAGCTAACGCTGAATTTTACACTGCAAATGCCGAGGCATTTCATGAAAAACTACATTCCGTGACAGCCATCATCAACAAGATTGCCGTTGACCACCCCGATACTCCCATTGCGCAAACCGAACCTATTGCCCATTACCTTGTGCAAGCCGCTGATCTCTCTGATCAGACGCCAGAATCTTTCACCGAGGCAGTAGAATCGGGGAATGACCCTTCGCCGAGCGATCTTGCCGCTACTCTCGATTTGCTCACCCAGAAAAAGGTGAAGGCTCTGATATACAACACTCAAACCGCCAACGCCCTTACCATCAAGCTCAGAGAGGCGGCTCAGCGCAGTAATATCCCTGTTGTGGAAGTAACTGAAACCTTGCCCCAAGGGCTGGACTACATATCCTGGCAGATCCAAACGGCGCAGAGCTTGGCGGCGGCGTTACAAAGCCCTCAGTAACCGATACGGTGGACATACTGACAACCGCCGGAGCATCACCTGCGGTAACACTGGTTGATGCACAATTGCGCTACGGCGACCATAAGCTGTGGGAGCAGTTAAACCTATCGGTTTATGCCGGTGAATTTGTTGCAGTCCTTGGTC
>JBOFCS010000017.1:0-5243 GCA_051646185.1 Mycobacteriaceae bacterium
CCTTCGCTGAACCTGACGGCATGTTGTTATTGGTAGCGCCCAATATCATTGCGGTTGAACGAGCATTAAAGGTTAACCCCAGGCATTTTCGGCTGTGGGTATGCTTGCATGAGGTAACACATCGAGTTCAATTCTCTTCAAATCCTTGGCTTTCGCAGTATATGCAAGAAACTATTGCGGTTCTTAGCGAAAGTTCTACGGAGAGTACTTCAGAAGCAGTTGCCCGATTGGTGGCGGCTATCAAGGATAGAAAACCCCCGGAGGATGGCGGGCAGGGGATGCTAGGGGTGCTGCAAGCGGTCCAATCTGAGCCGCAGCGGGCAGCTGTTAATAAACTGTTGATGCTAGGAACCTTATTGGAGGGGCATGCAGATCATGTGATGGATGCAGTTGGCCCTGCTGTTGTACCTACCGTGGAACAGATTCGAACGGCTTTTAATAAGAGAAGGACCAACAAAAAGAACCCAGTCCAACAAATTCTTCGAACGCTTTTAGGGATGGACGTGAAGATGAATCAGTACATCCGCGGCAAAAAATTTGTTGATGCAGTAGTGGAAAATGTTGGGATGGAACAATTTAATGTTATTTGGTCCAATTCAGATACATTGCCGATAGCGGAAGAAATAGAGGATCCTCAGCGGTGGATCAGCAGAGTTCTGGGGTGAATCAAATAACGGAAAACATAACGCCAGGCGGCGCATTATTTACGGTACGTAAGGCGATTCGTGCCCATGTTGACCGATATCAGATCACTGAGTGCGCGGTGGCGCTATCGGGAGGGGCAGACTCGTTGGCTTTAACCGCTGCTGCAGTCGCCGAGGGGCTTAGGGTTCAGGCTTTGGTAGTAGACCACCAACTCCAGGAGGGCTCTGTTGAAGTGGCACGGCGAGCAGCTGAACAAGCCAACGAATTAGGTTGTCACAGTTCAAAAGTGCTCACTGTTGAAGTTGTTGGAGCCGGTGGTTTAGAGGCAGCTGCTCGGAATGCTCGTTATGCGGCCCTCACTCAGGCTCGCGAGGGGCGAACGGTTCTATTGGCTCACACGCTTGATGATCAAGCTGAAACTGTGTTGCTGGGGTTGGGTCGCGGATCAGGGCCACGCTCTATCGCTGGAATGCGTGATCATGATGAACCATGGTCGCGGCCATTACTGGGGGTGCGCAGGTGGATAACCAGAGCCGCCTGTATGGAGGTCGGGATGGTTCCCTATGAAGATCCACATAACTGTGACCCGCGTTTCACTCGGGTACGGCTACGTACCGAATTGCTTCCGCTGTTAGAAGAGATCCTTGATGGTGGGGTGGCGCAGGCATTAGCCCGGACCGCGCAGTATTTACAAGAAGATAATGATTACTTGGATGAGCTTGCCGAGTCGTTCTATGGTGAAGCAAAAAACGCAGACGAGTCTTTTCTGCCTAGTCTCGATATAGCCACCCTGGCTGTGGTGCCGGCAACATTACGACGCCGGGTGCTTAGGCAATGGCTTCGGGACAATGGTGCAAAAAATCTAACTGACAAGCATATTCGCGCTGTTGATGTGCTTATTAGTGATTGGAAAGGTCAGGGTGGCGTGGCCGTTGGTGGTGGCAAATCCGGATTCCGGTTGGTTGCCTCACGCAAACATGGCAGGCTGTTACTTGAATTGCAGGAGAACACCCGTTTATGAGTAGGGACAAAACAGACGTGTCTGAGCCGACGCAGATTTCATTATCGGAAGCTTCCACCGCGCCCAGGGGCAATGCTGGACCCCCCGCTTATTCAGCCGATATTGCCTCAGTCCTGATCACCCAAGAGCAGATTGAGCAAAAGACCGCTGAGCTTGCTAATGCGGTAGCCCGAAGATACCCGGTAGGTCCGGGACACACTCCAGATCAAGACCTGGTCCTGATCACTGTACTTAAGGGTGCGGTGATGTTTGTGACGGATTTAGCACGCGCCTTGCCCATTCCAACTCAGTTGGAATTTATGGCTGTGAGTTCTTATGGTTCGTCCACTTCTTCGTCAGGGGTTGTACGGATTCTCAAAGATCTTGACCGAGATATCCATGATCGCGATGTTTTAATTGTGGAGGACATTATTGACTCCGGTCTCACTTTATCGTGGTTGCTACGTAACCTTGCCAGTCGTAATCCACGTTCATTAGAGGTATGCACTTTGCTTCGCAAACCTGACGCCATCAAAGTTGATGTTGATCTTGCTCATGTGGGCTTTGATATTCCCAATGAATTTGTGGTCGGCTATGGCCTGGATTACGACGAAAGGTATCGGGATCTGCCATATATCGGGACACTTGATCCGCGGGTGTATTCGCATTAAAAACCGGTTGGGAACCTCCTGCCAGTTTCGTACGTTAGATTCGTCAATGGGTTAATGCTGGTCCCTCAAGTTTGCGTTTGAGGGTTCGCGGTAACCTAATGTATCCGGCCGAAGGGCCGGGACCTGAGGATTCGGGAAGGGACGAGGCTCACGGGCCGACGTGTATGAACCGTAAAACTGTGTTTCGCAACCTGGGAATTGTTGCCGCTGTAGCGTTGGCTATCTGGGCGTATTTCTTTTTTACTGATGAGACTCGTGGCTATGAGTCTGTGGATACTTCGGTGGCTACAGCGCAAATAGCAAGTAAAAACGTTGAGTCAGCCCAAATCGACGATAAGGAACAACAGCTTCGGCTGACCCTTAAGAGCAGCAATGATGACACTAAGGGCAAAGACAAGATCATCACTAAGTACCCAACTGGGTATGCGGCCGATCTGTACAAGCAGCTTTCTGCACCAGATACTGGAATCAAAACTAATACCGTGGTCACCACGGAAAGTTTTTTCACCTCAATGCTGTTTGTGTTGCTCCCGTTAGTGCTCCTGGTGGGCATCTTCATGTTCTTGATGAACCGGATGCAAGGCGGAGGCCGGGGCGGGGTGATGAGTTTTAGCAAATCCCGAGCCAAGCAGTTAACAAAAGATATGCCCAAGACCACTTTTGCCGATGTTGCTGGTGCTGATGAAGCGGTGGAAGAGCTCTATGAAATTAAAGACTTTTTGCAAAATCCGGCCCGCTATCAAGCTCTAGGTGCCAAAATTCCCCGTGGGGTTTTGCTCTACGGCCCTCCAGGAACTGGTAAGACATTGCTGGCTCGAGCAGTTGCCGGTGAGGCTGGAGTTCCATTCTTCACCATCTCGGGCTCAGATTTTGTGGAGATGTTTGTAGGTGTGGGCGCCTCGCGGGTACGCGATCTTTTTGATCAAGCGAAGCAGAACAGTCCCTGTATCATTTTTGTTGACGAAATTGATGCGGTAGGTCGACAACGTGGAGCGGGTCTTGGTGGTGGCCATGATGAGCGTGAACAGACTCTCAATCAGCTTTTGGTAGAGATGGATGGGTTTGGTGAGCGTACTGGTGTCATCCTGATTGCTGCCACCAACCGTCCCGATATTCTGGATCCAGCTTTGTTGCGACCTGGGCGTTTTGATCGACAGATTCCGGTAGGTAATCCTGATCTGGCTGGTCGCCGCGCAATTCTTAAGGTGCACTCAGCGGGAAAGCCAATAGGGCCGGATGCTGATCTTGAAGGATTGGCCAAGCGCACGGTCGGGATGTCCGGTGCTGATCTTGCCAACGTGATTAATGAAGCGGCACTATTAACAGCCCGAGAAAACGGAACGGTTATTACTGCTGAATCCTTAGAAGAATCAGTGGATCGGGTCATTGGTGGTCCGCGCCGCAAGAGCAAGATTATTAGTGAGCAGGAAAAGAAGATCACGGCTTACCACGAGGGTGGGCATACGTTGGCAGCCTGGGCGATGCCAGATATTGAACCAATCTACAAGGTGACGATTCTGGCTCGAGGTCGCACCGGAGGGCATGCGGTTGCTGTACCCGAAGATGACAAGGGTCTGATGACTCGGTCAGAAATGATTGCCCGATTGGTCTTTGCTATGGGTGGTAGAGCTGCAGAGGAGTTAGTTTTTCACGAGCCCACCACCGGAGCTTCCTCCGATATTGATCAGGCAACCAAAATTGCCCGAGCCATGGTGACTGAGTACGGAATGAGCGCAAAACTCGGCGCGGTTCGCTATGGACAAGAGCAAGGAGACCCGTTCCTGGGTCGTTCGATGGGAGTCCAGGCTGACTACTCTCACGAGGTAGCCCGGGAAATTGATGCTGAGGTTCGCAACCTCATTGAGGCAGCTCATGATGAAGCCTGGGCCATCCTGAATGAGTACCGTGATGTCCTCGACATTTTGGCTACTGAACTGTTAGAGCGAGAGACATTAACTCGCAAGGATCTTGAAGAAATTTTCTCCGGGGTGGAAAAACGACCCAGGTTAACTCAATTTAATGATTTTGGTGGACGTATCCCTTCAGATAAGCCTCCCGTTAAGACTCCAGGCGAGTTGGCAATTGAACGGGGTGAGCCTTGGCCTCCGCCGGTACCCGAACCGAGTTTGGTGAAAACAGGAACGAATGTTCACGTCGGCCCTCAGGTGCCATCAGCTGATCCCACAGAGGCTTCTGGCGCGTTACCAAATTACGGTGAACCAGCTGGCTGGTCCGCTCCTGGTTGGCCACCCGCAGGCGTGGCGGTGCCGCAGCAATCCGGTGAGGTCGATGAAGCAAAGCGGACAACCTAAGCTCAGCCATCGAGATTGACCTGCTAGTAATGACACAAGAAAGTGGTTGATGAGCAAGAACAAAGCTGGAGGTGGGTCTGTGTTAGATAACGAGCCAATTCCCAAAGAGCCTGTTAATGCGATGGTGGGTCGAGCTGTTGCTGATTTTGATGGACCGCGGGCTGAGGCTGCTGTTCGTGAACTTCTGATTGCAGTGGGTGAAGACCCAGATCGCGCAGGACTCCTCGATACCCCAGCCCGGGTAGCACGTGCCTACCGGGAAGTGTTTGCCGGATTACACACTGATCCTGATGATGTTCTTAATACCACTTTTGATGAAGGACATGATGAGCTTGTTTTGGTGAAAGGCATCCCGATGTTCTCTACTTGCGAGCATCATTTGGTTTCTTTTCACGGGGTTGCTCATGTGGGGTATATCCCCGGGGAGAGCGGGCGAGTGACCGGTTTGTCGAAGCTCGCTCGGGTGGTTGATCTTTACGCTAAACGACCACAGGTTCAAGAACGTCTTACCAGCCAGATTGCCGATGCATTGGTGCGTAAGCTGCAACCACGTGGGGCCATTGTTGTTATCGAAGCCGAGCATTTATGTATGGCAATGCGTGGTATTCGTAAACC
>JBOFCS010000024.1:0-6761 GCA_051646185.1 Mycobacteriaceae bacterium
CCAATCGTGGCGAAATAGCAGTCCGAGTGATCCGGGCAGCGGCAGACGCAGGTTTAATCAGCGTCGCCGTCTACGCCGAGCCTGATGCAGATGCTCCATTTGTGAAACTTGCCGACGAGGCCTTTGCACTAGGGGGCCAGACCTCAGCAGAGTCCTATCTGGTTATAGACAAAATCCTTGATGCAGCGGCAAAATCTGGTGCTGACGCCATTCACCCCGGATACGGATTCCTCTCCGAGAATGCCGAGTTTGCCCAAGCTGTTATTGATGCTGGCCTTATCTGGATTGGCCCTTCCCCACAGAGCATCAGAGACCTTGGCGATAAAGTAACGGCTCGCCACATCGCGGCAAAAGCCAATGCACCACTAGTACCTGGTACCGCTAATCCGGTAAAAGATGCTGACGAAGTTATTGCCTTTGCTAAAGAATTTGGTGTTCCCATTGCCATCAAAGCCGCATTTGGCGGTGGTGGCCGAGGCATGAAGGTCGCTCGAACCATTGAAGAAATACCCGAGCTTTTCGAATCAGCCACCCGCGAGGCTGTAGCCGCATTTGGTCGGGGCGAATGCTTTGTGGAACGTTATCTGGACAAGCCAAGGCATGTTGAAGCCCAGGTAATTGCCGACCAGCATGGAAATGTTGTGGTCGCGGGTACCCGCGATTGTTCGCTACAAAGACGCTTTCAAAAATTAGTCGAAGAAGCACCGGCACCATTCCTCACCGAGTCTCAACGCCAAGAAATCCACTCTTCAGCTAAACGTATCTGTAAGGAAGCTGGCTACTATGGTGCCGGTACCGTTGAGTACCTGGTTGGACAAGACGGTCTGATCTCGTTCCTTGAAGTTAATACTCGCCTTCAGGTAGAACATCCAGTAACCGAAGAAACCTCTGGCATCGACCTAGTTTTACAGCAGTTCAAGATCGCCAACGGTGAGAAGTTAGATATCACTGAAGACCCCCTTCCCCGTGGGCACTCATTTGAGTTCCGCATTAACGGTGAAGATGCCGGTCGAGGTTTCTTGCCGGCCCCTGGTCCAGTCTCACGATTTGAGGCTCCAAGCGGACCTGGAGTTCGTGTTGATTCTGGTGTCCAGAGCGGCTCGGTCATCGGTGGGCAGTTTGACTCCATGCTGGCCAAACTGATTGTTACTGGCGCAACCAGGCAAGAAGCTCTTGCCCGTTCGCGCCGTGCTTTAGCCGAATTTACCGTCGAAGGCCTTGCCACAGTCATACCTTTCCATCGAGCAGTGGTAAGCGATCCGGCATTCATTGGCGATAATGATGGCTTCTCAGTGCATACCCGGTGGATCGAAACTGAGTGGGAAAACACTGTTGAACCTTTCACCACCCCTGGCACCGTTGATGAAGAAGAAACAATCCCACGCCAAAATCTTGTTGTCGAAGTAGGTGGACGTCGCCTTGAGGTCTCCCTTCCTGGTGATATCGCCCTAGGCGGTGCGCATGCAAACAACGGCGTCATCCGCAAAAAGCCCAAGGCTCGTAAACGTGGAGGCACAAATAATGCTGCTGCTTCTGGCGATGCGGTAACAGCTCCTATGCAGGGCACTGTGGTGAAAGTAGCCGTGGAAGAGGGGCAAACCGTTGCAGCTGGGGAATTGATCGTGGTTCTAGAAGCAATGAAAATGGAGAATCCGGTTAACGCCCACAAAGATGGAGTTATCACTGGCTTAGCCGTAGAACCTGGCGCTGCGATCACCCAAGGGACAGTTCTCGCTGAAATTAAATAAACCGTTAGGGCAGGTCTTTTCCCAATAGCCACTACTGCTACAAAAGGCCTGCCCTAACGCTAATATCTTTCTATGACTGGTGCTATCAAAGTGGACTTGAGGGCCACCAGTTTACCCTGCTCTTGTTATGAAAGGGGGTAAAGAGTTAGTGGAACCAGTCGAAGTAAATGCTGGATCTTGGTATCTACGAGCACTCCGCTGCGATGATCGTGTGGACGATACCCCGGCGCTACAATGTGGCGGCATCACCGATAACAACTATATCGGTATGCGAACATTACAGTGGCATAACGATACTCACTACTCTTGGGCCGTCTGCCAGCCCACCACCGGCGAATTACTCGCTGAGGTAGTGATTGAGAGAATAGCAGATACCGGATTGCTCAGTGGCTGGAGTCGGGACGGTCAGAACAGAGCCCTGCGAGCTGGAATGCAAGCCGTGCGACGCTTTGCTGAAGCCGCATTGGGCCTAACAATTATCGAAAAGTCAGCTCCGCCTCCATGACTGACAACCTCGACTTCTTTTCCGAAGCCACAAAGACTTGGTTTGCCAAATCATTTTCCACGGCAACCTCGGCGCAGCTTGGAGCGTGGAAATCAATCTCAACTGGCGCACATACTTTGGTGATCGCTCCAACCGGATCTGGTAAAACTCTTTCAGCTTTTTTATGGGCTATTGATCAACTCGCAACCCGCGATACCTCAGAAAAACTATCCCAACACAAAACTTCAGTGCTGTATATTTCTCCGCTGAAGGCACTTGCAGTTGATGTGGAACGTAATCTACAGGCCCCATTAATCGGGATAACAGAAACAGCACAACAACTGGGCCTGTCTGCACCAGAAATAACCACTGGCGTCCGCTCTGGCGATACCACCGCTTCCAGGCGTCTAAGCCTACGAAAAAACCCTCCAGATATTCTTATTACCACTCCGGAATCACTTTTTCTAATGCTCACTTCTGCGGCAGCAGATACTTTACATTCAGTAAAAACTGTAATTATCGATGAAATACATTCTGTTGCAACAACGAAAAGAGGAAGTCATCTGGCTCTTTCATTAGAGCGCCTTGATGCCCTACTCAAACAACCAGCCCAACGTATCGGATTATCCGCAACTGTTAGACCACCGGAAGAAGTTGCTAAGTTTTTAGCCGGAAGCATGCCGGTAACTATCGTTAACCCAGCGACTCCCAAAACCTTTGATCTATCCGTTCGGGTACCTATCGAGGATATGTCAAACATTCCAGCGAGCAACGTATCTCGAGGAAAAAGTGTAGAGGAAGAAATTCCTAGTACCCCCTCGATATGGCCCCATGTTGAAGAACAACTAGTAGACTGCATCTTACAACACCGATCCAGCATAATATTTGGAAACTCACGCAGAGTCACCGAAAGACTTACCTCCCGATTAAATGATATTTATCTAACACGACTTGGTCATACTGAACACCTTGAAACACAGGTTAACCCACACGTTGCCGGTGGCGCTCCAGCACACATCATGGGGGTAGGGACATCCGGAGTTGAACCAATTCTCGCTAAAGCCCATCATGGATCAGTAAGTAAGGAGCAACGGGCTGCCATTGAAGATGATCTCAAAGCTGGACGCTTACGCTGTGTGGTCGCTACCTCAACCCTAGAACTGGGCATCGATATGGGAAAGGTAGATTTAGTTATCCAAGTTGAAGCTCCCCCCTCGGTGGCAAGTGGGCTGCAAAGAATTGGCCGGGCGGGACATCAAGTAGGTCAAATATCAAAGGGGGCAGTTTTTCCTAAGCACCGAACTGATCTCATTCACTGTGCAGTGATCGTGGAACGAATGAAGTTCGGGTTGATTGAAGCAATAAAAATCCCGTGCAACCCGCTAGATGTTCTTGCTCAACAGACTATAGCTGCGTGTTCCCAAGAAACCCTCAATGTTGATAGCTGGTTTGAGACAGTGCGTCGTAGCGCTTCTTTTGCTTCCCTACCTCGTTCCGCGTATGACGCCACCCTAGATCTATTGGCTGGTAAATACCCTTCGGATGAATTTGCAGAACTTCGGCCAAGAATTATTTGGGATCGAGAAGCGCACACTCTTACTGGGCGTCCCGGGGCGGGACGTCTTGCAATTACCTCAGGGGGGACGATTCCTGATCGTGGTTTATTCCCGGTCTTTATGGTCGACGAAAAAGCTTCTCGGGTAGGAGAACTTGATGAAGAAATGGTCTATGAGTCCAGAGTTGGGGATGTTATTTCGCTGGGTGCAACCAGCTGGAGAATCCACGAAATATCTTTTGATCGGGTCCTTGTTACACCAGCTTTTGGCCAACCTGCACGGCTACCATTCTGGAAAGGAGATGGGCTAGGACGACCTGCCGAATTAGGCGCTGCCTTGGGAGCTTTCTTGGATGAAATCTCGTTATCGTCAAGGGAGAAAGCTGAAAACCGATGCAGGGAAATGGGCTTAGATACCAATGCAACAAACAACCTCATTGCGTTAATATCGGAACAGCAGTCAGCTACTAATCTGGTACCGAGTGCTCAAAACCTTGTTGTGGAAAGGTTTTGTGATGAACTTGGCGACTGGAGGGTGGTATTGCATTCCCCTTATGGATTACCGGTTCACGCACCTTGGGCATTAGCCATAGCGGCTCGATTACGAGAGCGTTATGGAATCGAGGAATCACCTATCGCTTTTGATGACGGTATTGTCATCAGACTTCCCGATACCGATAGTGAACCCCCTGGAGCCGAATTATTCATTTTTGACCCAGCTGAAATAGTTGAGATTGTCACTACCGAGATTGGTGGGTCAGCTTTATTTGCCTCTCGATTCCGAGAAGCAGCCGCACGCGCCTTGCTGCTACCCCGCCGCAATCCTGGCAAAAGAGCACCTCTGTGGCAGCAACGACAAAAATCTGCACAACTACTTGACGTTGCCCGTAAATTTTCAGAATTTCCTATCATTCTAGAAACTATGAGAGAATGTCTGCACGATGTTTATGATCTGGAAGCCCTAGGCGCTCTCCTCAAGAATATTGAGCAGCACCGCATCAAGGTTCATACTGTTCAAACTTCTTCTGCCTCACCATTTGCCCACTCTTTGCTTTTTAACTACATCGGCTCCTGCCTATACGAAAGTGATAGCCCGCTCGCCGAACGACGAGCCGCTGCCTTAACTCTTGACTCACACTTGTTGGCTGAGCTACTGGGCCAAGATGAACTACACGATTTGCTAGACCCTGAGGTTATTATCACCACCGAACAAGAACTGCAGCGACTACATCCTGAGTGGAAAGCATCCACTCAGGAGGGTGTTGCCGATTTACTCCGCCTCCTCGGACCACTCACTACAGAAGAAATACAGGCACGAACTACCGCTGATTCAGGCCTGATTAACTACTGGCTTACTGACTTATCCCATTCTAAACGTGTTTTGCAACAATATTTTTCTGGCTTTTATTGGTGGTATGCAATTGAAGATGCCTCTCGCCTTCACGATGGCCTCGGATTAGCTTTTCCTGCGACCATAGATCCCTCATTCACCGACTCGGTGGCAGATCCACTAGGCGATCTACTCAGCAGATACGCGCGAACCCACGGACCATTTACTACCGCTGACATCACTGCACGCTTTGGTCTAGGCTCCGCTGTTATCGAGCCCCTACTACATCGGTTAGTCTCCGATAAGCGACTATCGAACGGATATTTTTTACCGACTGAATTAGCACCGAATACCGGCCCACAATGGTGCGCTACCGAAGTCCTTCGTAAAATTCGTCGGCGATCTTTAAATATCTTACGAAATGCAGTAGAACCAGTCAGCACCAGTACCTTTGGGAAATTTTTAGTTTCTTGGCAACATCTTGATAAAAAATTGCGGGGCATTGACGGGGTTGCCACAGTCATCGATCAACTCGCTGGCGTCCCGATACCGGCCTCAGCCTGGGAAACATTGATCTTACCGGCCCGAGTCAATGATTACACTCCAGCAATGCTTGATGAACTGATGTCCACAGGGGAAGTTTTATGGTCAGGTAATGGCTCCATTTCCCGACGTGATGGGTGGATCAGTCTGCATCCCAGCGATTTCGCACCTGCTACCTTGCCAACTGCCCAAGAAATTGAGTTTACCGACCTCCATCGCACAATATTGACAACGTTAACAGGAGGTGGTGGTTTCTTCTTTCGGCAACTCGTTGACACCATTTCTCTTACCTATAAAGATCTTTCACTAGTCATTGGCAATCCAATACCCACTCTTGATGATAATTCTGCGCTATCTGCACTCTGGGATCTAGTCTGGGCAGGACACATCACTGGTGATACTTTTGCTCCGGTACGCGCCCTATTGCAAGAAAGTGGGCCTTTGGCTGGTCGCAGTCATACTGCCCATCGTTTTCGGGCCCGATCACCACGCATACAAACATACTCCTTACGCCAAGCAGCTCGGGGAGAATCTCCGATTCGCAGCAGTCCACCAACTGGTACCGGGAGGTGGGCACTACTACCAGAACGCGAAGCAAACCCCACGCTGTGCGCTCGCACTCAAGCCGAACTTCTCCTTGAGCGCTACGGCGTGGTCACCCGCGGGTGTGTAGTCTCCGAGGGACTACCTGGGGGCTTCTCCGCAGCTTATCGAGTTCTTTCCGCTTTTGAAGATGGTGGACGTTGCCGCAGAGGCTATTTCATTGAATCGTTGGGTGGAGCCCAGTTTGCTTTGACCGCTACTGTGGATTTACTACGAAGCAGTACTGCACCGGATTTGACGAGCCTGGCACTTGCCGCCACCGACCCGGCCAATCCCTTCGGGGCTGCCATACCCTGGCCACGATATAAGAATCTGAACAGAGAAAGTGATGACCGCGTCCGGCATCGTCCTGGACGTAAAGCTGGGGCACTGGTTGCCCTTGTCGATGGCGGCCTTGTCATGTACCTCGAACGGGGCGGTAAAACTCTATTAACCTTCACCACAGACAGCGAGCTACTATTTCAGGGTGGGCATAGCCTTACACAATTAGTGCAAAAC
>JBOFCS010000032.1:0-11003 GCA_051646185.1 Mycobacteriaceae bacterium
GTATCTCCATCTTCATTGACTCAAGAAGGACCAAAGTATCACCTTCAACCACCGAGTCCCCTTCCTGAACTACCACCTCAAGCACACTTGCAACCATCTCTGCACGCACATCTTCAGCCATCAGGCACCTTTTCTTTATGACCAACAAGAGTCTGATACGTCATCAGTGGGACCTGCCAATAGAACCACAGTCACATCGGCATGAAACACTGGACAGGCGCGTCGCCAGAACTAGCGACCGAAGATCGAAGGAGTTACTGATGGGTAAGCGAGGCCGCAAGAAGCGTAGTCGCAAGAAAAATGCAGCTAACCACGGCAAGCGTCCAAATAGCTGACAAGCACTCAGTGCATAGAAAGGGGCACCACAGCAGCGGCTGCGGTGCCCCTTTCTATGCCAGGCCAATACCCCGCTCTAGTTGAAAGTTTCTCCAATAATCAAGGTACTGCGGATTTCGATGGTGAGTCGTTCACGTAGACCTTCCGGAGCTTGTTCCCCACCACACTTACGGCTGATCAGATGTTTAATTTTTTCTTCGAGACCGTAAGACTCAAAACATGGACCACAGTTTTCCATATGCCTTTGCAACCGTGCACGACTATGCTCATCACATTCGTTATCCAACATCAGCCACACATCTGCAAGTACAGCCGAACAGTCCAGCTGAATTACTTCACTTTCGATGTCAGACAGATGTCCAGCATCGTCAGCCTGTCCATCATCCATGTAATTAGTCACAACGCTGCCTCTTCCTCGCCAGCACGGGTACGCATCGATCCGGTGGGATCATCACTAATAAGCGCAGCATCGACCAAACCACGATGGTTAAAACCACGATCCCTCGCTACTTCAGCCAACATTCCTCGAAGCAGTTTTCGTCCCCGATGCAAACGCGACATCACAGTTCCAATCGGGGTGCCCATAATTTCAGCGATCTCTTTATAAGGGAACCCTTCAACATCTGCGTAATACACCGCCATCCGAAATTCTTCTGGAAGTTCCTGTAACGCCTGTTTTATATCGTCATCCGGCAACGCATCCAGTGCTTCAACCTCCGCCGAACGAAGGCCAGCCGAGGTGTGTTCAGCCGTTGCGGCTAATTGCCAATCAGAAATCTCATCGGTCGGATACTGTGCAGGCTGACGCTGTTTTTTACGATAACCATTGATATAGGTATTTGTCAGAATTCGATACAACCAGGCTTTTAAGTTGGTGCCTTCCTGAAAACTCCGAAAGGCCGTGAATGCCTTGATGAAGGTTTCTTGCACTAAATCCTCAGCATCAGCGGGGTTGCGTGTCATCCGCAGCGCAGCCCCGTAGAGCTGATCGATCATCGGGAGCGCATCTCGTTCAAAACGAGTCGCTAACTCATTCTGAGCTTCGACTGGACTGACCGTCGTCTTGCTGGTTTCGGTCACGATAACCCCTTCGCTTGCGATAGGGGTTAAGACTAACTGCAACCGCTTATGCACGGAACCGCATATGGCTGATTTTGTACTTACCAGACCTGTCACTGCACTTTCTCCTGCCGTGCATCAGGTCGCACATTCCTCGACACTGCCGATCCTTAAATGTTCGTCTTGTCTTGCTTCCACGGAGTCAGACGTGACTCTTCTGATTCTTCTCAACACCACACCCTGAAACTATGTTCCCTGGTGTTCCCTTGGCATCGGATATGCAAGTTGCCAATAACATCCATTGACATACTGACCAGTACCCAACTAGCAGTTAATAAAAGGTGTAGTTAAGGTATCAATTTGATAACAGATCTACACACGCTCTGTCACCTGCCGGACATCGCCAACCCTAAGGACCTCATTCATGAGCACGCTTGCACATACTTCTACCTTTCAACGAGGTGCTTAATGACCATATCCAGCAGAACACTAAGCATCGTGTGACAAGTCAAATTCCACAGTTCTTGGGAAGCCTTGTTGCCGCAACATCAGTGAGGATCAGATGAATACATCAACAATTATTAAAAAACTGAGCTTAACAGCTCTTAGCTGCACAGTTGCTGCAGTAGCTTTGGCCAGCACCGCCGGAGTAGTTATTGCCGATACTCCAGCTGTTCCACCAGGCGATGTTTTTAACCCTTTTATGGCTGAGTCATTCGGAACAGCGCAGATTGCTTCTATCGATCAGATTAATGCCCCCCTGTCCAACAATGATCCATTTTATGACGAGCCGGAAATCGCGGCAGACACAGCACCTGGAACACTTCTCAAAGTCTTGCCAGTAGCAATTCAGGTTGTGGGAATCCGACCACAAACAATTGACGCCTACAAGATCATGCACACATTTACTAACCTGACCACAAACACTATCGACATTTCCACCGGGCTCATCATGGTACCCAAAGATGAAAGATCTAACGCTGAGCGCGGAATCGTTGGGTACGATGAAGCCATAGATAGCGTTGGCTCCTACTGTGGCGCTTCAACACAGTGGACCGGCGGTGACCAGATGGACGGCGCACTCTACTCTGCCTTAGGTCCAGCGGTAATGATGTTCGAACGTGGCCTAGCCATCGTCATGACCGACGTGGGCAATGATGGAAGCAAGGAACGTCGGCCATTCTCTGCATTAGATTTCTCGGCCCCAGCCTCTCTTGACATGCTCCGAGCAGCCCTGCAAGTCAAGGAAATTGGATTTTCACCCACCGCTCCGATCGGTTTATTTGGAATTGCCGGGGGTGGATCAATCGCTGCTCGAGCCGCAGAAATTCAGAGTGAATACGCGCCGGAGTTAAATATCAAAGGCACTGTCCTTGAGGGTATGGCCGTGGACCCAGCCAATATGGAACGGGTTTCCGATGGCGGCGTAGGCGCAGGCTTTGCTTTTGCAAATATTCTGGGGCTTGCCCCCGCCTATCCGGAAATGGAAGTGGAACAACACCTTAGCCCACTTGGCAGGCAAGTTGCCGACTACTACAACACACAATGCCAAACCCCGGCGTATTTCACTATGCCATTCGTCCCACTCGGCTTACTTTTTGATTCTCCAATACCGTCAGAGATTCCTAGTTTTGCCGCTGTCTATGAAAAAAATCGTTTAGGGGCAAAAGCCCCCAAAGCTCCGGTAATGATCAGCTCCTGCGATGGACCTGGCCCGATGTCTCTGGTCCCGGCCGAGGACGCTGCGAATTTGGCGGAGTTCTACAGCACCTCTGGAACTGAGGTCACCTATGAGCCAACACCTTGTAGCGCCGAAGCAATGCTGACGAACCTCTACAAATGGGGCACAGACCTTTTTGGTATGCAGACCATTGATTGGCTTACCGAAAAAATTATGAGCTAACTGTGTTTGGGGGTGCCTGACTCACAGGTACCCCCAAACACAGTTCCAGCTACAGCTACAGCAAAGATAGGGGCATGTGGATCGCCCCGGTAGCCAATAGACCTGTTTGTGGCACAGTTGTACTACCTGGTTCTAAATCACAGACTAATCGCGCCCTGATCCTGGCCGCCTTGACCTCAGGCACCTCAACAATTACCGGCGCCCTACGCAGTCGCGATACAAACTTGATGATCGATGCACTTGGCGCCTTGGGTATCAGTGTCACTGGCACTGGCACCACGGTCATCGTTACAGGCGGCACTCTAGCGACAGATTCCGCGGCCCACATCGATTGTGGTTTAGCTGGTACTGTAATGCGCTTTATCCCGCCTCTTGCTGCACTAGCCCAAGGATCGGTGCATATTGACGGGGATGAGCAAGCACGCACCCGCCCTATGTCGACAATGCTGAACGCCCTACACGAACTTGGCATTCGCATTGAAGGAAATTCCCTGCCTTTTACTGTGTACGGTTCAACTGCAGCTGTAGGCGGTACAGTCCAGATTGATGCCTCCCGTTCTTCTCAATTTGTCTCAGGGTTACTGCTTTCCGCACCTGGTTTTTCAAAAGGCATCACGGTTATCCATAAGGGAAAACCTGTTCCTTCACTCCCCCATATAGAGATGACAGTAGATATGCTGCGCGCTGCTGGAGCTCAGGTTAATAATTCTTCATCAAATATCTGGCAAGTATCCCCTGGGCAACTCCAACCTGTTGACTGGGTCATCGAACCGGATCTCTCCAATGCCACCCCCTTCTTAGCGGCAGCTGCTGCCACTGGGGGATCAGTGAGCGTACCACTATGGCCTGCGACAACAACTCAAGCCGGTGATGCTATACGCGGAATTTTAGAAAAAATGGGTTGCACAGTAATGCTTAAAGATTCACTACTGACAGTCTCTGGATCAAAAAACTTATTAGGAATTGACATCAATTTACGAGAAATTGGCGAATTAACTCCAACGGTAGCCGCCTTAGCAGCCTTAGCCACTACCCCTTCTCATTTATCTGGAATTGAACACCTCCGTGGACATGAAACTGATAGGCTTGCAGCACTTTCAACAGAAATTAATGCCCTAGGCGGCAATTGCACTGAAACAGATGATGGCCTTATCATCACTCCCGCCACACTGCACGGCGGACACTGGCATTCCTATGCAGATCACCGAATGGCAACTGCCGGAGCCATTTTAGGGTTACGAGTACCTCAACTACAAGTTGATGATATCGCTACTACAGAAAAAACCCTGCCAGGTTTTGAAAATCTTTGGGAAAAATTACTTGCACATAAAGAGTGTCACCAGAAAGCCGAGGAAATGCTCTGAGCTCACGTTATTACGATGAGTCTGATGCACGCATCAGACCAGGAAAAGGGACCCGGCCTCGCACAAAAATACGGCCGGAACATCTTGATGCACAGTCTGCCATGGTAGTGACCGTAGACCGTGGACGGTGGGGTTGCGTTCTGAACAACAATCCAGCGCAACTTTTAGTGAGCATGCGGGCTCGCGAATTAGGCCGTACCCCCATTGTTGTTGGCGATCAAGTCAGTGTTGTTGGCGATCTTTCCGGAACTCCTGACACATTGGCACGTATCGTTCGGGTAGCCGAACGCCAAAGTGTATTGCGCAGAACTGCTGATGACACCGATCCTTACGAACGGATTGTAGTAGCTAATGCCGAACAACTCTTAATCGTAGTTGCACTTGCAGACCCCCCACCGCGTACCGGTTTTGTTGAACGCGCCCTGGTTGCAGCTTATGTAGGTGGACTTAAACCTATCCTCTGTCTAACAAAAAGCGATCTGGCCGATCCTACTGAATTTACTGCCGCGTTTTCCGACCTTGATGTCCCCGTAGTGAATGCAGGGCAAAAAGATTCACTCGGCATACTTACCCAAATACTCGGTAATAAAGTCACCGCACTGATCGGACATTCTGGGGTAGGAAAATCAACTATGGTCAATCGACTTGTTCCTCAAGCAGATAGAGCAACCGGTGCAGTCTCTGGAGTTGGCAAGGGGCGCCATACCTCAACTCAATCCATTGCACTGCCTCTGCCCTCTGGCGGATGGGTCATTGATACACCTGGAATACGTTCCTTTGGTCTTGCCCATATCTGCCCTGAAGACGTAGTACTCGCCTTCACTGACCTTGCTGCCGCCATTGAAAACTGCCCTCGCGGATGCACTCATTTGGGGGCGCCAGCCGATCCTGAATGCGCTTTAGATGGCCTCACTGATCAAGCGGCGCGTCGCGCTACAGCAGTGCGACAGTTGCTTATTGCTATTAGCTCCAACGATTCCTGGCAACAGAATAATGCACACTAGGATGTTGCCAGTTGCTTATTGCGATAACTTCGCCTTCTGCCATTACCCCGGACCTGACCAATAGCGGTACGTAGCCCTATTGAACGTCCCGACTGAGTAGTTACACTGCTCTCCGGTGACATACCAGCAAACATACGCTCAGAAGCAGTCTCAGGAGCGTTATCAGGAGTTGCCGTAAGGAATCGATCAGGCAATGATAACTTAGCTATCGTTCTCCAGGCTTTTAGATACTGCAAAGGGAAAGATCCTGTGGTATAGGGCAAATCATATTTATCACACAGTTGCCGAACCTTACCCGCGATTTCTGCATAGCGATTACTTGGCAGATCTGGGAATAAATGATGCTCGATCTGATAGCTTAAATTGCCGCTCATAAAAGCCAATACTGGTCCTGCATTAAAATTTGCACTGCCCAACATCTGCCTCAGATACCACTGCCCACGCGTTTCATTTTTCATATCAGCTTTAGTGAATTTCTCTGCCCCATCAGGAAAGTGACCACAAAAAATAACTGCGTTTGTCCACACATTACGGATGAGATTAGCCACGATATTTGCAGTGAGAGTAGTTTTCCATGCCTTTCCCGCTAAGACAGGGAAGAAAACATAATCTTTTAGGGCCTGCTTTCCGAGCTTGGTCCCCACCTCCCCTAATTTGCGCTTAGTCTCGGCTTTATCGGCACGTCCGGAAAAGACTTTACCCAACTCCACATGCTGAATCGCCACCCCATACTCAAATAGCATCATCAACAAGGTGTTATACACCAGGTTTCCAGAGTTAAATGGCTTCCATTTCCGATCTCGAGTCACTCGAATTAAGCCGTACCCGACATCATCGTCCATGCCAAGGATATTGGTGTATTTGTGATGAAGGTAGTTGTGAGTTTGTTTCCAATGCGCGGATGGGCCAACATTATCCCACTCCCAAGAAGCCGAATGCGTCTCAGGATCATTCATCCAATCCCATTGTCCGTGCATAATATTATGACCAAGTTCCATATTTTCAATAATTTTGGCGATGCCAAGCATTCCCGCCCCCGCCCACCAAGCACCACGTTTGTTACTGGCAAACAATGCCAGTCGCCCACCAACTTCGAGAGTCCGATGCAAGTGAATGGCTCTCTTGATGTAAGTGGCATCGCGCTGACCACGAGAAGTTTCAACTTCGGCTCTAATGGCGTCCAGCTCCCTCCCCAAAGCTTCAATATCGGCATCACTTAGATGTGCAAACGCTTGAATATCCGTGATGGCCATCCGCAACCTCCGTAGTTAGATCAGTTTACCTACGGAACCGTAACCTACGAGACCGTAGGTTGGCAAGATTAAAAAAAATTTAACAGTAATAGCTCTTCACCGCACTAAATATCGAGCACACAGTCCCCCGTAGCGACTGAGATGCACGCTTGAATATGCTCACCTGCCTCACGCTCTAAGCCACTGCGAAGATCACTAACCCGACCTTCAAGCAGTGGAATTACACAGGTCTGGCAAATCCCCATACGACAACCAAAGGGCATCTGCACACCTGCAGACTCACCGGCTTCAAGCAAGGTTGTAGCCCCATCGACCACGCTTGACTTGGCTGAACGAGAAAACTCAACCTTGCCACCTTGCCCTATTGCATCAGCGCGGGCAGCGGTAAAACGTTCCGTATGAAGTTGCGCGGCGATCCCCGCATCCAACCAGTACTTTTCCAAGCTAGCCAACATAGGCGCAGGCCCGCAGGCCCAAGCGTGACGCTGCCGCCAATCTGGATACTTCTTGTCAAGATCCGCTGGATTAAACTTTCCAGCAGAACGAGTCAGCTGGAAATCGATTTTAAAGTTCTTGTATTTATTCGAAAGTTGTTGTAAATCATCAAAAAAAATCACATCTTTTTCCGTAGGGACCGAATGCAGATGAATAACATCCGGCATGTGCCCACGGCGATCTAAAGTCCTGAGCATGGATATAACCGGAGTAATACCACTTCCCGCGGTGATAAAAAGAAGCTTTTGCGGTGGCGGACTTGGTAATACAAAATTACCTTGTGGTGCGGCGAGCCGCACAATTGTTCCGGGAGCAACCCCGCCAACAAGATGCGAGGATAAAAACCCTTCGGGCATCGCCTTAACAGTGATGGAAATAGTTCGTTGCTTGCGCTGCGGAACCGAGGTTAAAGAATACGAACGCCAACGCAGGCGACCGTCCACATTCACCCCAATGCCGATATACTGCCCTGGCTCATAGTCAAAGGCGAATCCCCAGCCTGGCTTTATCACTAAAGTAGCCGAATCATTGGTTTCTGTAATAACTTTAAGTATTTTTCCACGCAATTGTCGCGAAGACCACAAGGGATTGACTAAATGCAAATAATCATCTGGGAGTAGCGGGGTTGTCATGCGGGCTACAACCCTTCGTAGCAGGACTAGCAACGGTTGCCGCGGCGCAGAAACCCCAGCTACCGACTTGTGTATCCAGAACCGCAAAGCCATTGCAACTCCATTCCTGTACTGGCTTCCATCCAGTCAGGACAGCCATGATCTCTAACCTACGGTATCGTAGGTTAGAGATCATGGCTGAAAAATACTCCTCTTGTCAAAGCCGACAGCATCCCCACTCACAACAAATCAAGCAAAAATGGGATCTCCTGAGTGGCATACCAAGCAAGTTCATGATCCTGGGCATCACCAACTGCAAGTTCAGCATCCTCATCGCCTAGATCTGCAGCATCTATCACGGCAACGGCTCGCACTAAAGCTGACTCCGCTTCTGCCAAATCAACATGCACCGAAGCCACCTCTGAAATCAAAATTGGAGCAGCGACCCGCACTACCGCATCATCAAGGTCTGGTCGCAATATTGGTTCGTTAACATCAGCTGCAAGCACCGCCCGCCTAAGCGGCAATGGTGTGGGGTGATTATCAGAATGTTGCACATCATCCCCCTCCGCCAGATCCTGCGCCTCTATCGAAAGTAAACGAATTGAGGCACGTGCAGCTTCAGCTATTGCAATCTCGGAAAGCTCGTCATCGTCACCAAAAGCATAGGCTTCGCGCAAAGTAGGAGTTACCGCGAAGGCCGTTCTACTTATGGGCACCAGCTCACCCTGTTTAACTAATTCCCCAAGCATCCGGAGTGTAACGGGAACATATACCCGAGTTTTACTGGCCACTAAGAACCTTCACCTTCGTTTCACCATTAGTATTCATCCTCACTGCAATGCAGCCTCTCTTAGTTCTTCAAGAGACTCATCAATCATTGCTGTTAGCACATCCACATCAGACATCGCATCCCGATCTGCATTAAATCCGTAGTAGACCATCCCATTATAGGAGGTTAATCCAATGGTAAGGACTTGATTCTTCACTAGTGGCGGCACTGGATACATCTCAACCATTTCTGCGCCATTAAAGTACAGCGGAAACTGCGGTCCTGGGACGTTAGTGATCAGGATATTAAACATTCGACGCGAAAAACCACTAGCCGCTCTTGCTCCCATGGCATGCAAAGTTGGTGGCGAGAATACCGATAACCGAATAAGCGAACCAGCATCCACCAGTTTAGATGCATGGGAATGCGATTCAGTTGAATGCGCCACCTGCGAGAGCCGCACCACCGGGTTTGACTCTCCAACAGGGAGATTCACCAAAAATGAAGAAACATGACTTGCCTCAATGCTCACATCAGGCTCAGCTTCGGAACCAAATTGAGTAGCAGGAAAATCCCCTTCACCGTACACAGACATCGGAACCATCGCTCTAATAGTTGTCGAAGCAGTAACCGGCTCCCCCCTTGATATTAACCAATTACGAAGTGCACCAGAAATAACCGCAAGGATGACATCATTAACTTCACAGTTGTACTTTGCTCGAATTCTACGGTAGTCATCAAGCTTTGAACTCGATACCGCAAACCGCCGGTTTCGGGAAATTTCCACATTCAAAGGACTACTTGGGGCCGTACGCACCGCTGCCGATCTGACCATTGATACAACACTGCCGGCAGTCTCAGCAAGTTTACTAAAACTTGAAGCAACATCTTTTGCAGCTGACCGTAGAGTCTCAAGACCTTCTCCCGGTCGAGCGATTAATTCTGCTACAGCTGAAACAACTAACTCCGAATCCGTAGGCTCTCGCTCTGGCATCCACAAGTCCAGTACTCGGCTTGGTTGATTCGCAGTTGAGTCAAGAATAACTTGACTAATTTCCAAAGCCGCATTTCCATCCACTAGCGATTCATGTGATTTTGTGTAAATAGCAATGCGATTGTTTTCCAGCCCCTCAACAACATACATCTCCCACAGCGGACGAGTTTTGTCTAACGGGCGGGAGGTCAAACGTCCAATTAACTCATGTAGTTGACTATTTGTTCCTGGATTTGGCAGAGCAGACCGACGAACGTGATACGTGATGTCAAAATCTGGATCATCTACCCATACCGGACGGGCAAGGCCAAAGGCAATTTCCCTAACCTTCTGTCGGTACCGTGGCACCTGTGCCAGACGGCTTTCCACTACCGCAAGCAACTCCTCATATTCCAGTGCATGTGACTCTTTGTGCGGAACTGAAAAAATCGCCAAAGAACCCACATGCATGGGCGTAGTACTCTCTTCTAAAAAATAAAAAGATGCATCTAAAGGAGTAAGTCTGCTCACCATCAGTGTCTGGCCTTCCCCTCAATGTCAAGGAACCTAAGTGTACCTAGTAGCTAGCCCGAGTTTGTACTATCTCCGAAATTCATGATCCATAGGCGCAGCTTGTGGGTATTTAACCATCGCCACTGCAACCCCTAGAAAGTGAGGACTGTTGCAAAAGCGGTTTTCATGCCATGATGCTTACCACCACACTCTCCAGTGGACCTCGTCGCCCAATTTGCAGCATCTTCTGATGCCCATCCCAACTGGAGATAGTGAATGGATCATTTTAATTTTATTAGCCCGGCGCCAGCGTACGAGCCTCAAGCAGTGTTCAGCAAAGCTGTCTCGACGCCTAAAACCATCTGTCGCCCTACTGGCTCACAACGGCTTAAACGATCCGTAGCATCACCAACATCTTCTCCCCAAGAACCGAAGATATCGAGGCCCTCAAGAATCGGTACCCCACAAAGTTCAGCCCACCCCACACCAGAAACCCATCGTTTTGCCGATCAGACGCTTCGCTTGATTCTTGAGGTCCTGGACAGGCGCCGACCGTACACGTCATTGCGGCCACTATTGTCACCGGGGCTTGTAGACAGCATAGGTTCACTGGCCCGAAATAAACCGCCTGGAGCTGCACTAGGGGTTGGCACCTTAATTCGAGTTCGACTGCGACACAACAGTTCTGCAGCTGCCGAAATCTTTGCAACCTATGCTAGG
>JBOFCS010000074.1:0-20911 GCA_051646185.1 Mycobacteriaceae bacterium
CACATCACCAAGTCGCGCTGGCATTAATTCGGGAACATCGGGGGCTGAGGCCGCCTGTGCAACCAGAGAATGTAACTGCCGATCTGAAGTCTCCACCCCAGTACCGATATTAAATCGTTGACCACCACCTACAGCACCAGAAGCCCGGACAAAAGCATCCACAACATCGTCTACGTATACGTAATCACGGGTATTACCACCATCACCAAAAAGCTTAGTTTGCTTTCCCGTCAATAGAGCCTGCGCAAAAATAGCTACCACTCCAGCTTCACCATGCGGATCTTGGCGCGGCCCATACACATTCGCAGGAGCAATATGTGAACAGTCTAAATTATAAAGCTGCCGAAACGTATTCAAATAAATTTCCCCAGACACCTTACTAGCTGCATATGGCGATAGCGGATTCACCAGAACCTGTTCAGAAACCGGAAAGTTCTCTGGGGAGCCATAAATAGACCCACCTGAAGAAGTAAAAACAACCTTCCGCGTTCCCGCTTTATGGGCTGCTTCGGCAAGACGCACCGTACCAATAACATTCACCGTGGCATCATTAACCGGATCAAGAACACTTTCCCGCACATCAATTTGAGCTGCCAAATGAAAAATCACTTCTGGCTTATGTTCGGCAAAAAGGCTATTCAAATCTGCGGACACCAGATTATCCTGAATAAAAACACACTGCGATGATTGTTGCGCTGCTTCAAGATTAGTTAGCACACCACGGCTTAAGTTATCCAACACCACTACTTGATGCCCATCTAGAAGCAGTCGATCCACCAGTGTCGACCCAATAAAACCTGCTCCACCGGTGACTAACGCTCGCACAATCACACCCTCCGTAATATGCCCCGAACTGACGGTTCAGGGTAAGTCCACTACTACTGTACTGGCTTAGCATCCTGCCGTTCCGCAGTAGCCTTCACTTCAAAAATACGTGCCTCACCAAACTGTTTAACCAGTCGAAGTCCTGGAGTTTGAACAAGATCGAATAGCGGGCCTGGGTTCGGCTGAAAAAACCAATAGGAGGGCGGGCTGTCCATCACGTAGCGGACATTAAGCTTTTCCAGCGCTCTATCAACATTCGGGTCTTTACCAGCATCTTTAATATGCCAATAGAGTGCTAGCAAATCATCACTAAAACCCGGTGCTCGATAATGAGTGAACGTTGGATGCAGGCCTTCGAGCGCGTACATCCAACCGGTACCTTGATCCAGATTATTAAGCACCAGCCCGTCATAAGCCCCAGGTTGCTGGGACAACCAGGCAAAGGCCTGGATATCTGAGGGCGACACCAGCCGATCATCACGGCCCATAGTGGCCAAAGAACTGTTGTCGTTGTAGTTGAAATAGGCAATTACCACTATGCCAACACTTATAGCCACGGTGCCGATCCGAAAAATAAGGTTCTCAATGACTACCGTTCGACCCGACCTGCGCCGAGTAAACCACCGAGAAGTGGTAACAACCACCATTGCTAACCCTATACCCGCTGCAACTGCCACCAGCATTGACAAAACATAGGAAAGGCGACGCGGATCGTTATAAAACAAGCTGGTAACAGCAAGAAACACATCACCCAATGAGTGATAAGAATCAGATTGCATGAAGTTTGGTAATCCAATATCAAACTTCTGGACAGCATTAACTGTGCATAGCGCCAAAAAAGACCACAACCCAACAAGCCACCATTGCCGCATCCTGATCAAGGCCAACAATCCCATTAAGGAAAAGAAAAGCACAATCCATGGAGTAGCAACATCTTCAAGATGCCTAGTGTGCAGAGTCAGAACTTTTTCCCAAGACACCGCCCGATTGGTGCTTTCAAAAAAGGTGAAAGCACCAATCTCGTCCTCACCGATAAACACACCTAAAATCTGTGGAATAAGCAGAGCTAGGCTCACCCCGCCAATCGATGCAAGAATATAAAAATCCGCCAACCGACCCTGTGCTGGATGCCGAAGCTGGTGACCCAACCACCAAAAAAGCACAATAACCGCACAAACAAAGGCACCCGAAGGCTGTAGTGATGCCACACCAACAACAGCAAGAATTGCAGCCGGAATACGCGAATACTCACGCACTGCGGACATCACCAACCCCGCCGCTAGTAGCCCAACGGCTACAGCAACTGCGCTTGGAGTGGCATAGACACCCAGTTCCACATACGGCAACGCCGGCAACAAGGCCCCCACTGCTGCCGCTAAGCCTGATATCAGAGCTGCTGCAGAAACTGAAACCCTGGGGCGAACCACTGACCAGGCTAAAACCGCTATCCCCGAAGGAACGGTAAGAGCGAGGCTGACAATCGAATAAACATTAAAGGTCTGCAAAGATGTGGCGTCAGAGACTGGCATCACTAAGGCCGCCAAGGCATGCCAAGCGGTAGGGTAAAAATGTGCAGCATGGGTATCAGTGTTAATGAGATCACCCATCATTCTCGGTGATGCTACCCCGCTATCATAAATAAATTGCACAGTATTTGTGTGCCACAAGGCATCCCACCCTTGAGGTACGTTATTTATTCCTCCCGGAATAACATTCACCAATCGACGAAGGCTTGTCACTAAAATAGTGACGGCCCCCAATGCCACACCCATGGCCGGTAAAACCATCAGCCTCAGGGGTATGTGCGTTCGGCTGACAAAACCGATGTGACGCGACCCCCACCCACGCCTGCCCGCATACACTCTCCATCCTTGTGCAAGCAGAAGAAAAGCTGCAAAGACCGTTACAGCGGTAATCAGATTCCACGCTATCGGTATAGCGCCTAGTGGCAGAGTCACCAATCCAATCATTCCGAAGGTCAGGGCTGGACCACAAACAAGCGCTATCGGTATCGGAAGCTGTAACCGCCACCCCAGCACAGCGCCTGGAACGACTGTTATCACGGTACCAACCAGCACAATCAGTACCACGGATAACACTCACCAGCTCCTCACCGTACAGGCTTTAGACTTACAACCGAGTGAGTATACCTTCCGCAAGCAGACCCTAAGTCACTTATCGACTAACGGTGTCACCGTTGGGGTAAATTTTGACTCCAATGTCGAACAACAACAACCAGGCATAAAAGAGCCACTACGGCTCCAGATAGAAGAAGCCTCGGGTAACTCAGCGCAGTATAAGAATCCGATAGGATCGCAAGTACCGCTGGCGAAGCAAACCCCAGGTAGCTCAGCGAATAGAAGACCGCAGTCAGTCCAGCAAGGTCATCTGGACCAGCAATGCGTTGTATTTCTTGCAACCCAGAAACCAAAGCCATGCCATAGCCGCAGCCCAGCACAGCTGCGGCTACTATCACCGTCATCACTGTCAAAGCCTGCGCGGCAAGAGCGGCTAGTACCATACCGCTGGCAATCAGCAGTAAAGCAACAACAACTGCTCGAGCATTTCTATGGGTATCAATTTTGCGTCCCACCGCTTGGATCGCAAACCCACAACTTAACGCCACGACGCATAACAAAGCGGAGAAGGCAATGGGCAGCCCACCGGAGTGGTCCATCATTAATGCGGGAAGCACCGCGTAGGCGGTACTTGCTGCGCCAAAAACCCAGGGGGCTACTGGAATAACAACAAACCAGAATCTCCGATGCCCCGCTACGGGAATTTTAAGATCATCAACAAGGCGCCCTGGAGTTTGCGGAGTCATACGCGTTTCCGGAACTGCCCACAGCGCAATTCCTACTGGAATGCTAATGAGAATGTGCACCAAGTACGGCAAGACCGTTGGCCAAGAAAACCATTGCGCCAGCACCCCAGCACTTCCGGCACCACTAGCAAAACCAGTGGTAAGACTCATAGCAGCACGACGAGCGCCTGAGCCCACCGTGGCGCGACTATCCCAGGGAGTGCCGGATAATTCTTTCACCCAACTACCCCCTACCGCCATAGCTAAGCCCATCGCCACACCACTAAGCACCCGTCCACTAACCAATATCGAAGCGCTTTCTGCTCCAATGGCAAGCACCGCTGAGCCAATAACCGCCACTGTGGGCGCTGGCACCATCAGTAAGCGGCGACCAAACCTGTCTGACAGTGGACCGCCAATCAATAGACCAGGGACAAGGCCTAATACATAGGCAAATAAGAGCATATCGACCACCGGTGCCGAAAAACCCTGGGATTGGCGATACATCACCAACAACGGCGTGAACTCATTTCCGCCCCAAGCAATAACAAACATCGCCAATGCAACGGGTATCCAAGGCTTGGTTTTATTTTTTGCATCGAGTTTCGCCAAAATCTGGGTCATTGCGCTGTTCCTCTTGGTGAAATACCATGAACTCCACTCATATGTTTCATAAGATGATCAGAAAATTGCTTACTGTCACCCGATTCGATGCACTCAATAAGACGACTGTGATCCGTTATTATCACTTGCATTTGCGAGTGGTTACCTAGCACTGAGCGGCTATTCATTCGACGTTGCCGATCTCGTAAACTTTCATAAAAGCCATCCAGCAACGGGTTTGCACCCGCATGGACGATGGCGGTGTGAAAATCTGCATCAGCAATTCCAAATCCAACTAGATCCCCTGATTGAGAAAAAGATTCTTGAATTTTTAATATCTCACGTAATCTCAGCACCAGATCTTCCCTTGATTGAGCCGAAAGTACTTGAACACTACGAGATTCAATAAGATGTCGGGCTGAAAGCACATGTTCTGACTCACCATCAAGAATAGGTAAGATAAGCGCACCTCTCTTCGGATATAACCGCATCCACCCCTGAGCCTCGAGCCTCAAAAAAGCTTCCCGTACTGGAGTACGGGAAACTCCCATCTGCTCAGCCACCTCACCTTCACTGATCAGTTCACCGCCCGGACGCACCATCGTGAGTATTTGCTCTTTGATGGCGGTGTACACCTGCTCTGCTGCTGAATACTTCTTAGACACAAGAAGTATTCTTGTGTCTAAGAAGTAGAAGAGCAACGTGATTTACCCGACACCAGCTCCGAGTGTCCACACTGTGGGAAATTTGCACGAATGTACCGAAAGTCACCCTCACCCTGCGGAACAGGCAATTTAGGATGGTTGCTCAGCAGTTTTTCACCAGTTACCGCAGCCTCCCGAGAAAATATTGTGCGATACCACGCGATCGTTGCCCAAGTGTCCGCTTTGTCAGGGATACTTCGCTAGTGCACGATCCCGCTAAACCTACTGAAAACCTGAGCGCTATTGGCAATTTATTAGCCACATGGTGGGCCTACCCTGACCGATTTGCCTGGCTTTCTTCTTATCTAGCCTCACGGTCACTAATTTTTCCCTCCAGGTTCCTCATCGGTGGCTGCACACTGTTCATGGGGATCGTTCCACTTATTATCCAATTCAGTCCAGCTGGACCTCAGACCGATTGGGCACGCTGGGTTGACATCTGCATAACGCTTATTTGCTTCGCTTTTGCGGCCTTATGGTTCACTACCGCATGGCCAAGCCCACAATCATCAATAATTTTTGTTATCGCAGCCGATATCTCCATTGGTATTGGTGGCTTTATAGACTCAAACCACTTGGCAGGACTAACCTTAACAGGAATTTTTGGGGCAATAGGCGGGTACGTAGCTTTCTTTCACAGTCCTAAAATGCTGACATTTCACCTAGCCTGGTCCCTATCAATTACCGCCGCGCTTTCGCTTCGCGTAGCCTTTGGCCCCACCCAAGATTTACCCCTTGCCCTAGCAAAATTTATTGAAGCAATCATTATCATTAGCGTAATTCCGATAACAAGTCAGTTGATTCTTAGGCTACTCGGGGCTGACGCTATTCAATCGGACTTTGATGCCCTCACCGGAATACTCAATAGGCGTGGACTGCGTAATTTCGTTCCACGACTACTCCGCAGGACCCGAGAAACTGATCAATGCCTAGCGGTCATCCTCATTGATTTTGATAAATTTAAACAGATAAACGACACCCACGGACACACCGTAGGTGATACAGTTTTAGCTCATACTGCCCAACGTCTGATATCCACTTGCCGCCGAGATGCACTGGTAGCAAGGATTGGTGGGGAAGAATTTGTTGTCGTTGACACCCTGCCCCAGGACGAACTAACCACCTTGGCTCATCGGATAAAAGCGGCGGTAAGCACCCCCGGAGATCACCCACCCATCACCGCCAGTGTCGGCGCAGCCGCCGAGCCCATAACAAATTATCTGCACCTGCTTGATTCTGAACTCACAGCACCTTTGAATGAGTTAATCACCCGCGCCGATGAAGCTATGTATATGGCAAAAAGGTCCGGGGGAAACCGGGTCAGAATTGATAATGACCCCCAGACTGAAGAACTAAGCAATAGCACCAGATAAGACCTATACCTACGCACACGGCCACTAACAAAGTGGAGCCGCCTGCGAGAATCGAACTCGCGACCTTTTCATTACGAGTGAAATGCTCTACCGACTGAGCTAAGGCGGCTTGCCTGGCCGCCAAGACCACGCAGGGCGAGTCTAACGGGACTGGCACCACTTGCCCAAACTGGCTACCGCCTTAAGGTTGAACCTAATGTTGCAACCATCGCATCAACAGCCCATTTTGGCTTAACATTTGCAGCTAAAGCCTCGCGGCAACCCAACACTGCTTCAATACAGATAAGTAAGTCCTCTGAACGTGCAAATTGAGCCAAAGCCGTGACTTGATCAGCTACATCAGGATGCGTTGCAGTGGTCTTAGCTCCCAGTGAAGCTGCCAAAGCATCCCGGTAAAAACCGGCAAGGTCTATCAATGTTCGATCTAGAGCATCACGCCCTGCTCTTGTCATCCGTGACTTCTGTTTACGCTCAAGATCTTTCAGTGCACCCGCCGAACCACGAATGGCACCTGCTGCACCTTTGCCGGTACCGCCAGCACCCAACGCAATCCTCAAAGCCTCGGTTTCTGCCTCATCTCGCACTGCGCCAAGTGCCTTGGCTTCCTCTTCAGCTGACTTCACCAATTCTTCAGCGGACGCATAGGCGCTCCGCGCTGACATTGCTTCTCTAGGAATCCGCAATGCTCGTATGCGTCGCTGCCTAGCTTGTTCATCAGTAGCTAAGCGTCGTGCACGTCCTACATGACCGCCGCTTATCGCCGCAGCTAGGTATGCCGATTGGTCATCCAAACCATCCCGTTGCCGAAGGACTTGAGCAATCGCTTCGACTGAAGGTGTCACCAGGGCTACATGCCGACACCGGGATTTTAAGGTTACCGAAATATCTTGAGGGTCAACGGAGGGCGCACACAATAAAAATACTGTCCGAGCCGGGGGCTCTTCAACAACCTTAAGTAAGGCATTTGCAGCACCTTCTGTCAGCCGATCGGCGTCTTCAATGACAACCACCTGCCATCGACCTGTACTCGGTCGCCGCGATGCCATCTGCACGATGGATCGCATTTCGTCAACCCCGATACTAAGGCCTTCTGGGACCACCCTGCGCACATCGGCATGAGTACCTGCCATGACCGTCAAACACCCCTGGCACTGCCCGCAACCTGGATGCTCAGAAGCACCACTGAGAAAGTTGGTGCACTCAAGTGCGGCGGCAAAACACAAGGCGGCAATCGATCTTCCGGATCCAGGCGGACCGGTAAACAACCAAGCATGAGTCATACCTGAACCACCTAAATCATCGCCCCAACCAGCAGCGATAGCGGCAGCGATCAGTTCAGTTTCCACTTCATGCTGACCAACAAGTCGATCAAAAACACCAGCCACAACAATGACACTAGTTGTTGTAGTTGGCGACATATTCATCGCTAGCTCAACACGGCCAGCTACGGTAATACAATGATTACTTTCCGAGAGCTACCACGACGAACAACTCGGTTCGTCACCTGGCTATTTCGGACTCCCTGGCCTGTCTATGCGCTTGCCATGCTCCAAGCAAACGTAGTTGGGGCTGTATTCGTTTTTGGCTTCCTACGCTTCGCCCTCCCCGTAAATACCACAATGGAAAATGCCCGACTCCAAATCGCCAATCAACTACTCTTTTTTGCTTTTCTTGCTGGGGCAGTATTCGTCGGTGGAATTGCCTGCCTAAAACTTTCCCTGCCAGTGTTAGTCTGGCTGCGGCGCGGTAGTCGGCAATCTGGCCCAGAAGCTGAGTTTGCCAAGCATAGAGCTCTGCGCATGCCCGTACTGCAGACCTACTTGCATATCGCCATTTGGACAATAGGTGGCATAGTTTTTGTCGCAGTCAATTGGGAAGACTCGCGGAAGTTTTCGTTAATCATTGCTGTTGCAACCGTCCTTGGCGCCACAACCACCTGTATACTGGGCTATCTGCAAGCCGAACGAATCCTGCGGCCAGTCGCAGTCGCCGCAATGCGTGATGGGATGCCCGAAAACACCACTGCTCCAGGCGTCACATTTCGATTACTCCTTGCCTGGACTCTCGGTAGCGGAGTTCCCACCTTAGCGATTATTCTTGTTGTTGCAGCGCAGGAATACGGGCTTATTGATACCGATAGCGCCGGGATCGCCGCATCGGTGCTGATCTTATCCGTCTCCGCATTACTCGTTGGGCTACTGGGAATAATCCTGATTGCTGGAGCTATATCTGACCCCTTACGCCAATTACGACAGGCCTTGGGAGAAGTTCAGCGTGGTAATTTCAACACTCAGGTTAAAATTTACGATGCCAGCGAAATAGGCCTCATGCAAGCAGGTTTCAACGATATGGTGCATGACCTATCCGAACGACAGCAACTACGCGACCTCTTTGGGCGGTATGTCGGGGAAGATGTCGCCCGCCGCGCGCTTGAATACGGAACTGAACTAGGGGGACGAGAGCGACAAGTTGCTGTTCTTTTTGTTGATCTGGTCGGGTCTACCCGATTGGCGGTAACCCTGCCCCCCGCAGAAGTTGTTGAACTGCTTAACGAATTTTTCCGTGTTGTGGTTGATGTGGTTGGCCGACACGGTGGATATGTCAATAAGTTTCAAGGTGATGCTGCTCTAGCAATTTTTGGTGCTCCTATCGAACATCCAGATAGCTCAGCTGGCGCCCTCGCCGCTGCACGAGATATGTGTGAGGAACTGACTTCAGTAGTTGATCTGCACGAATTTGGCATTGGAGTGTCCGCTGGGCGAGCAATTGCAGGGCACATAGGCGCATTAGCAAGATTTGAATACACAGTCATCGGTGACCCAGTGAACGAAGCAGCCAGGCTTACAGAACTCGCCAAAAGCGAACCCGGGCGGATACTAGCTTCTGCCGCCGCTGTACAAACTTCCGGCGATGCCGAAGCTCTGCAATGGGAGGTCGGAGAAATTGTGGAACTCCGGGGTCGTGGAGCGCTGACTCAACTAGCCCGTCCACGTTAACCCAGCGCAACCTGGGGAAGTCTAAAATCCCACTTCTTTGACCAACGCCCGACCTGCTGACCTACCAGAGAATATGCACCCACCAAGAAAAGTTCCTTCAAGGGCGTTGTAACCATGTATTCCTCCACCACCAAAGCCAGCAACCTCACCGGCGGCATACAATCCTTTCACTGGCTGACCAGCTGACCCAATAACTTGAGCATCAAGATTAGTTTCTAATCCCCCCAAGGTTTTACGCGTAAGAATATTAAGGCGAACGGCTATCAGCGGGCCCTGCTTGGGATCAAGGAATTTATGTGGTGACGCAACTCGAGCTATTCGATCACTGAGAGATTTGCGGGCATTTGCAATCGCCATGATCTGCGCATCTTTACTAAACTTATTGTTTATTTGAAGATCCCGAGAAATAATCTCTTGTTCGATAATTTTATAATCTACCTGTGTCCCTCGTGAAATTTTATTCATTCCTGCAACAAGGTCTGGAAGATTATTGGCGACAACAAAATCGACACCGTGCTTTTTGAACTTTTCAACCGGACCAGGTGCCCCACTAGCGATACGTCCCGAAAGCGTGGCCTTAAGATCTTTTCCAGTAATATCTGGGTTTTGTTCCGAACCAGAGAGCATAAATTCTTTTTCAAGAATCGACTGGGTAAGCACAAACCAGGAATAATCATAACCAGTTGCTAGGATTTCTTTCATAGTTTTATTTGTGTCACAACCCGGAAAGTTAGGGGCAGGCAACCTCTTTCCAGTTGCATCCAGCCATAACGAGGAAGGACCAGGAATGATTCTGATCGCATGATTCGGCCAGATCGGGTTCCAATTGATAACCCCTTCAGTGTAATGCCACATCCGATCTCGATTAACAATGTTACCGCCAGCAGCTTCGGTAATTGCCAGCATACGACCATCAACATGCGCTGGGACCCCGGAAATCATTGCCTCAGGAGCTGGACCAACCCGATCAGTAGGCCAGTTTTTTCTAACAAGGTCGTGGTTACCACCTATCCCACCTGAGCTCACCAACACAGCTTTTGCTCGAAATTCAAAATCCCCCAAACTCTTTCTTGAGGACTCCTGACCTCGATCCACGGTTGTTGTTTCAAGGAGTGAACCACGTACCCCCACAACGGCGTCATCTTCAACAATCAGTTCATCTACCTGATGACGAAACTTAAAACTCACCAACCCGCGCTTCTCTGCCTCAAGGACCGGCTCAGCAAATACCCGCACTACCTCAGGCCCGGTGCCCCAGGTTAAATGAAAACGCGGCACTGAGTTCCCATGCCCCGTTGCGCTACCAGCACCACGTTCTGCCCATCCAACAGTTGGGAGAACACGAATACCTAAGTTATGCAAGTACTCCCGCTTTTCGGTGGCCGCAAATTTTACATAGGCCTGAGCCCATTGGCGCGGCCAAAAATCTTCTCGTTCCCGATCAAAACCAGCAGAAGCAAGCCAATCCGATAACGCAAGCTCGTAGGAATCCTTGATTCCTAATCTTCTTTGCTCTGGGGAATCAACAAAAAAAAGCCCACCAAGTGACCAAAAAGCTTGTCCCCCAAGTGATTTTTCTGACTCTTGTTCAACAATCAGAACTTTCTTATCTACTTTAGTTAATTCATAAGCAGCAACCAAACCTGCTAATCCGCCACCAACAATAATGACATCGGGATTCATTTTACCTGCCCTCGCTATAGCTCATAACCACGGTAAAAAATAGATCAATACGTGCTTGATGAACTTCAGCGTTATCCGGCTCAAGAATACACTGCACCGAAGTCCCATCATGAACCGCAACTAACGCTTTAGCAAGTGCCCTGAGATCCGCCGCGCGACGTCCTAGCAGCTGTAAGCCGCCATCAATAATCGGCATAAGCGCCGAAAGAATCGCCTCTTCCCGTGACACCATCACCCACCGAAGTGTCGGATTCCTCATTGCATGAGCAGTGAACTCTGCAGTAATGCGATACCACTGACTGTCCATAGGGATTGCATTAATTATTCGAGAAAAAGCATCTTTCACTGAAGTCTGATCATCTTTTATCTCAGACAAACTTGAGGAAACTGCTCTCAGCCTCTCAATGAGCTGAGCAGATTGGACTTCCCACATAGCCAAAAATAATTCATCTAGCGACGCAAAATTTGAGTAAAAAGCCCCTCGGGTATATCCCGCATGCTGGCAAATCTGCTCTACAGTCGCTCTACCAAAGCCTTCTTCAGCAAAAACATGCAAGGCAGCATCAAGTAGCTTCTGGCGGGTTTTGAGTCTACGTTTGGTAATACTCTGAGAAATTTCCTGCTGCGAACTACCCCATTGGCTAACTTTTTCCATGAAGCGTTCTCCGCCTTCCCGTTATCGCAGATGACCCACAACCATGAGCATCAAGCTAGATCTTTGATACATTAGCGTATTGAAAATCTTCGTGTGTACTTATCAGATACACTAACCGGGCAAAAATCTCCAATAGCGGTTCTCACCATTGGGGATTTTTACCACAACATTGCTTAACCAAACAATGTCCCGTCAGGATTTTTTAGCAGCTGCCTTTTTGCTCACAGCCTTTTTAGCCGCTGCTTTTTTCGCTGGAGCCTTCTTTGCTGCAGTTTTTTTAGCTGCTTTCTTGACCGGACCGCGGGCACGTCGATCAGCAAGCAGTTCTGAAGCGCGTTCATCGGTAATCGATGCGACTTCATCGCCCTTACGCAAGCTTGCATTGGTCTCACCGTCTGTGACATACGGACCAAATCGGCCATCTTTAATCACCATTGGCTTTCCGGTAACCGAATCAGCACCCAATTCGCGCAATGCTGCGGTAGCTGCCGCCTGACGACCCCGACGCTTAGGCTCGGCATAAATCTTTAATGCCTCCTCTAAGGTCACCGTAAACATCTCTTCTTCCGTAGCCAGCGATCGCGAATCGGTTCCCTTTTTCAGATATGGTCCGTATCTGCCATTTTGGGCAGTAATCTCTTCTTTTGATTCAGGATCAAGACCAACAAGTCGAGGCAAAGACAGCAGCTTCAATGCATCCTCTAAGGTCACTGTAGTCAAATCCATTGTTTTAAGCAGCGATCCGGTACGGGGCTTGGGGCCAGCTACTTTTTTGACTGCCTTTTTTGCCGGGGCCTTTTTCGCTGCTGATTTTTGCGGTCCAGTGCCATCTGGATCGCTAGGTCTGGCGACCATAGCTCCAGATTCAGGATCTTCCGGCAATTCAGGAAGTAGTTCTGTGACATAAGGGCCAAATCTGCCTTCCTTAGCCACAATCTCATGCCCGGTAACCGGGTCAATCCCTAATCTACGTCCTTCTTGCGGGGTAGCAAAAAGTTTTTCAGCAAGTTCCAACGTTAATTCATCAGGAGTGAGTTCATCATTAAGATTTGCTCGCTGAGAAACTAACTCGCCTTTTTCGTCGAGAATCATACGTTCTAAGTACGGACCGAACCTACCTACTCGAACCTGAATTTCCCGGCCTTGCTCATCATCAAAGAGACGAATAGAGTTCACTTCCCTGGCATCAATACCTTCCAGGTTTACCCCAACTAGTTTCTTCAAGCCGCCCGAGCGGGCAATGGAACCATCGCGCCCATGTTCGCCGCCAAAATAAAAGTTGGTCAGCCAGTTACTACGTGCTTCCTGCCCATTAGCAATACCATCTAGCTCATCTTCCATTGCTGCCGTGAAATCATAATCAACTAAACGACTAAAATGCTTCTCCAACAATCCAATAACAGCAAAAGCAACCCAAGAAGGTACCAATGCACTGCCTTTTTTGTGAACATAACCACGATCTTGAACTGTTTTAATAATCGAGGAATACGTCGAAGGACGTCCAATTCCCAACTCTTCCAAAGTCTTAATTAGCGAGGCTTCAGTATAGCGAGCTGGAGGGTTCGTACTATGTCCATCTGGAGTTAACTCCGTAGCAACGAGGGATTGGCCTTTAACTAGTTGCGGCAAACGACTTTCCGCATCATCAGCTTCACCACCAGTTTGTTCATCAACCGTTTCCACATATGCCTTAAGAAAACCTGCAAAGGTAATGGTACGACCCGATGAAGCAAAAACACACTGCTGCCCGGTAGTAGCCGTACCGGTAATCCGCAGCGAAAGAGTCGTACCGCGCGCATCGGCCATCTGCGAGGCAACTGTACGTTGCCAAATCAACTCGTAAAGCCGAAATTCATCTCCATCAAGACGGCTATGTAACTGGCCAGGAGTCTGAAAAGACTCACCGGCAGGACGGATTGCCTCATGCGCTTCCTGTGCGTTTTTGACCTTACGGGTGTACTGCCGAGCCGAAGGATGCAGATACTGCTCCCCATAAAGTTCCCGCGCTTGTTCTCGTGCCGCAGCAATTGCTGTGTCCGACAAAGTTGTTGAATCGGTACGCATATAAGTGATGTAACCATTTTCGTACAATCTTTGAGCAATACTCATCGTTCGCTCGGAAGAGAACCGGAGTTTACGTCCGGCTTCCTGCTGCAAAGTTGACGTCATAAATGGAGGGTAAGGCTTTCTGGTGTAAGGCTTTTCCTCAACCGAGGTGACCGCCAGGGCAGCACCAGACAGAGCAGCGACCAAAGCCTGTGCCTGCATTTGATCCAGAACAGTAACCTCAGCGGAGACTTTCAACTGGCCAAGCGAATCAAAATCTCGACCGGAAGCAACACGATTGCCGGCAACAGTGACAAGTTTGGAACTAAATGAACGTGGATTCGCCTGCGCCCCGGCATCTAGGATTGCAGAAATATCCCAGTAGCTCGCTGAGTGAAACGCCATTCGCTCACGCTCACGCTGCACGATCACCCGAGTCGCCACTGACTGCACGCGTCCAGCCGATAACTTCGGCATGACTTTCTTCCATAACACCGGACTCACTTCATAGCCATAGAGGCGATCGAGAATTCGGCGAGTCTCTTGGGCATCAACAAGGTCAGTATCAAGATCACGAGGAGCGTCCGCGGCCGCCCGAATCGCCGACTCGGTGATCTCGTGGAACACCATCCGGCGAACCGGCACCTTCGGCTTCAAGGTCTCCAGAAGGTGCCAGGCAATGGCCTCCCCTTCACGGTCACCGTCTGTTGCCAGATAGAGCTCGTCAACGTCCTTTAATAGTCCCTTCAATTCCGTGACGGTGGATTTTTTATCCGCACTCACGACATACAGCGGCTCAAAATCCTGATCAACATTAACGCCAAGGCGAGCCCAGGACTCGCTTTTATACTTGGCAGGAACATCAGCTGCCCCCCGCGGAAGATCCCGTATATGGCCACGAGAAGACTCCACCACGTAGTTGGCGCCCAGGTAGGAAGCAATCTTGCGGGCCTTGGTTGGGGATTCCACGATCACCAAACGCCGCACAGCATTGCCGGTAACTGAGCCATTCGCTGCTGCTTTATCGCGTGCTGCCACCTGCTGCCCGCACCTTCCCTCATTCACCGCACCAGGGTTTTCCTGATAGCTCATCATCTGGTCCATCATGACCGTCTGATACTGAAATTTGTGATATCAGTATCCATAGAGTGTCATACCCGGCCGGAAACTCTGCCGATCAGCCTCAACCAGGACCAAAGAAAGTCAACGGCCATTACCGTACTTACTCTATTTATCTATACTTTCCTGCTATACCTTCGGCCACTGATCTTGGGCTTCAGCACACGGAGCTTGGCCAATATTTTCCACCAACCGGGACAACCTCCGCTTGCCACTAATCCGCAAAGCTGGGCTCATCCCACGTACCCCGACCATTGTTGGCGCTATCCCAATCTGCATTAAAGCTCCAGCTAATAATGGATAAGTCTCAGGTGCATGGGGGTCTAGCCCTAATAAGTAGCGGTCAGCTTCAGTGCGACCAGAAGCAACGGTCCAGGCCCGCAGGGCACGCAGGCTGGGTAACCAATCTGATGGCACACACTTGACCGCACCCTTAGTCCAGTCAGCGGCCATTGCTGCCAGTTCCGCAGTGGCAGCAGTCCGCACCAGGGGACGCCCCTCTTCTGATCGAGTGATCTCAGCGGTTAACCCTGCGGACTCCATCATCGAGGCTATTTCTTGTGCTCTCCAGAGCTCTTCTACCACCACCGAAATTCGGGCAGCACTGCCGCTGGTAACCAGTTGCCCTTGCCCAGCAAGTAGTCCAGCAAGGTCAGATACGGCAGGCGCCTCCGACTCGGCTGAGAAAAAAGACAACTGACTCACAGTTGAACAGTAGGACACAAACAGTTACCTCCTCGAGCCGGAGGATACCAATGGCTCGAAAGTCCCAAATGCTTCGGCATGCGGTGGCCTTGCGACCGAGCCATCTTTCTAAAACGACTCATCCCCCAGCACCGTAAGGTGCCGGGGGATGAGCGAGCCTTTGTGGTCATCACAGACCAGACTATGCAGAACTACCTTTGAGGCGAAGTTCTTGGTGGTACTAGTTCTTAGACAGCGCGAACGCCAGTAGCCTGAGGACCTTTGGTGCCCTGGCCTACCTCGAACTCGACCTTTTGGTTCTCCTCGAGGGTACGGAATCCGTTGCCCGAGATCTCGGAGTAGTGAACGAAGACGTCAGCTGAGCCGTCCTCTGGTGCGATAAAGCCGAAGCCTTTTTCTGCGTTGAACCACTTCACAGTTCCCTGTGCCATGCCTGTATTTCCTTATCTTTCAAACACCGGTTTCGATGAACAGCACTTACAGTTCATCGGGCCGGTTCCGACCGCACTACCTCGTGGAGATTTTGTCGAGTAAACCCGAACTGACTCTCTAAGTACCACGCTCGCAACATCGATCCTGCGAGCGTGGATACGAACACAGAAGCTGCGACCAGTTATAAGTGAACCATGTTCTGGCCAAAGTAGACAGTCGAAAACTAAACCAATTCTTAGTTTTTTATTAATTGCCGCTCTAAGAGGTCCTAATTTTTCACCTAACTGGACAAAGGCTAACATTAAATAACCAGCTCAGAGGGTAGGTAGAGAAGAAAAGAGGGACACAAGGGGTGAATCATAAAAATTCCTTTGGCAGTGAACTTCTTTCTCACATTCTTGCCGGAACACCCGCCGACGAGAACCCTTTAAGACATATTGCAGAACTTCCGGCCCAAAAAGCGGAGTTTTTACCGTGGCCGCAATGGGCACCAGAAGCGGTCATCAACGCCTTAACTACTGGTGGGATCAGTACACCATGGCGGCATCAAGTTGAAGCTGCCGAGCACGCTTTTAAAGGACAGCATGTTGTCATAGCAACCGGCACTGCATCAGGAAAATCCCTCGCCTACCAACTGCCGATCCTTTCGGCTCTAAATCAGAATGCATCGGCCCGCGCTTTATATCTCGCTCCAACAAAAGCCCTAGGTAACGATCAGCTGCGCGCTGCTCAAAGTATAGTTGACAACCATAAAACCCTAACTGAGATCTACCCCAGCGCATTTGACGGTGACAGTGCCACAGAAATACGGCAGTGGGCGCGCACACATTCACGTTGGATTTTCACAAATCCCGACATGCTGCACATTGGAATACTGCACAACCACGCTCGCTGGTCACATTTTTTCCGCAATCTCCACTACGTTGTTGTTGACGAATGCCACTATTATCGAGGCGTTTTTGGTTCCCATATCTCACTCATATTGCGCAGGCTGCTGCGCCTTGCCGCACGCTACGGGGCCAAACCTGTTGTTGTGCTGGCCAGTGCCACAACATCGGAGCCGGGCAAAGCAGCAGCAAAGCTCATAGGTTCCCCGTGCGTTGAAGTCACCAAGGACCACTCCCCGCATGGTCCACGAACCATTGCTCTGTGGGAACCGGCTCTACTGTCAACGATAACCGGTGAAAATGGGGCGCCTATTCGACGTTCAGCAGGAACTGAATCCGCACGAATAATGGCTGACCTCGTCATTGCGGGTGCCCGAACATTAACTTTTGTGCGTTCACGGCGCGGTGCAGAACTAACTGCACTT
This sequence comes from Mycobacteriaceae bacterium, assembly GCA_051646185.1. Taxonomy (GTDB): domain Bacteria; phylum Actinomycetota; class Actinomycetes; order Mycobacteriales; family Mycobacteriaceae; genus JBOFCS01. Next base: position 17,257 of record JBOFCS010000074.1, read on the forward strand.
GCCACCCAAACCCTGTTAGCGGAAGTTTCTACAGACCTATCTCGCCGGGTTGCTGCCTACCGGGCAGGTTACCTCGCTGAAGACCGGAGAGAATTAGAACATGCCCTTGGTAGCGGAGATTTACTTGGAGTCGCCACTACTAATGCCCTAGAGCTAGGTGTAGATATTGCCGGGCTTGATGCCGTCGTCGTTGCTGGATTCCCTGGCACAATCGCCTCCTTTTGGCAACAAGCTGGACGTGCTGGGCGACGCGCAGAAGGCTCACTGGTGGTACTTGTGGCTCGCGATGATCCCCTGGACACTTACTTGGTAAATCATCCAAGCACCCTCTTGGACAAGCCTATTGAAGCTACTATCACCGACCCCAAAAATCCCTATATTCTTGAATCTCAACTACTCTGCTTCGCCCAAGAACTTCCTATTAGTTTTGATGAAGCACAAAATTTAGGTGCCCTCGAAGTCCTCAATAAACTTGCCGCAGAAGGACAAGTACGCCGCCGCGCACAAGGCTGGTTTATCTCTCCTGGGCTTGCTCCTCATGCAGCTGTCGATATTCGTGGATCAATCGGAACGCATATAGCAATCGTTGAAGCGGAAACTGGGAGGATGCTCGGAACCATCGATTCGGCTCGAGCCCCCGCCACAGTTCATCCCGGTGCTGTTCATATCCATCAGGGTGAATCATTTATTGTCGATGAACTAGATCTTGCCCTGGGCGTTGCGCTTGTTCATCTGGAAAATCCAGAGTGGACCACCTTTGCGCGGGAAACCACCACTATAAAAATCATCGACACCTACTCTGAGCGGATTTTTCCGGCAGTCACCGTGGCTCTAACGCATGTTAGTGTCACTCACCAGGTGGTGGGCTATCTTCGAAAACTAGCCAGCGGAGAAATACTCGACGCTATTGAGCTAGAGATGCCGCCCCGCACCCTGAACACCAAAGCTGTAATGTATACAATCACTCCAGAATTTTTGGAAAAAAAGGGAATTAGCCGTCAACGTATACCTGGTTCGTTGCATGCTGCAGAGCATGCCGCGATTGGCTTACTACCACTAATCGCGACCTGCGATCGATGGGATATCGGTGGGGTTTCCACTGCTCTTAATGCAGATACTGGATTACCTTCGGTTTTTGTTTACGACGGACATCCTGGTGGAGCAGGATTTGCTGATCGAGGATACGAATGTATTACTCAGTGGCTCAGTGCAACTCGTGAAGCTGTCCTTGACTGTGAGTGCACCGGCGGTTGCCCTTCCTGCGTGCAATCACCAAAATGCGGCAATGGCAATAGCCCCTTAGATAAAGACGGAGCAATTATCACCTTAACAGCGGTCTTGGCGGCTATTAGCTCGGGGGAAATCTCCAGCCACACGGTCAATAATGATCTTAGCTAATTCCTCTGGTACTTCGTCAGGAACCCAGTGACTGATTCCCTCTAAAACAACTAATTTATATGGTGCATCAACAAATTCCGCACATCGATACGCTCCAGCTTGGCCAAGAGCTGGATCCTCGGTGGACCAGACATAAGTTGTTGGGATAGTCACTACCGGTGTCTTATACATCTGCGAAGTGACTCCACGATACCAGGACAGTGCTGCAGTAAGTGTATCCCGATCGGATAGAATCCGAAGTTGTTCATCAACAACGCTATCCATTACTTTGTTATCGTATAGCGCTCGTAAACGTCGTGCATCATCGGCCAAGAGAACATCTTCTGCTTTACCTTCAATCCTAAATAGTTGTATATAGGAAGATCGTTGTTGTTGGTCTGCATCATGAGCGAGAGCCCAACCATAGGCAGCCGGGTGCGGGACCGACACTGCAGTCAAGCTACAGGCACGTTCGCTGTAGGTTGCGGCAAAAACCCAGGCGACCATGGCGCCCCAATCATGGCCGACAATATGGGCGCTAACGATCCCCATGGCATCAAGGAGTGCTGCAACATCACCAGCGAGTGCTTCCGTGGTGTACTCACTAGGATCACTCGGGCGAGCCCCTTCCGAGTACCCTCGCTGAGCTGGGGCAATGACCCCATAACCCTTTTGTGCCAAAATCTGCGCCAGCGGCTCGAAGGACAGTGGTAACGATGGGAACCCATGTAGCAACACAATTGGAGTCCCAGCGAGATCACCCCAGGCTAGTACATCAAATATAAAGTTGTTGGCCGAAATTTTTTTGGTGGTTGCGGTAATAACATGAGGCACGATACTCACGCTAGAGGGTTGGTACGCTCTGGACAAGTCTGTCGCCTTACATCGGCCCAGCCCTAGCCGCAGCGGATGCAGTTCGATCACCAAAGCTAACCCGAACCTCAACCGCGACTAGTACATCACCGCCATCCATAGCACAAAAACGTATTTGAGCGTCGTTACGAGCGGCTATGTCTTTAGCGAAAGCACAAGCAATAGTTTGTCCTTCAATACCTTTAGAAGCACCTGCTAACGCCGATAAATCAGCGGCAGCTTGTGCTCGATGTCGTGCAACGATTGCCGACCCCATATAAAACCCGCCGCTTAGAACCATTAACAACACCGTCATGAGCATCGCCGCAAAAACGCTTGCCGAACCTCGCTCATTCATCAGCGTCTCCCGGTTCCATGATTGCAACTGACTTAGCACTTATACGGATAAACGGAAAAAGGCTATTGGAAGATTCGACGCGTGCCACTACTGATTCCTCGTTTACTTGCACTATCACTCGTGCACCTGATGGGGCTATCCGTTCAGCAGTAACTACCGCTGAACTTTGATCTCCTCTAGCGACAAGGCGAGCTGCTTCTCTTGCGGCATCAATGCACCTAATCTGCATGGATACCGCAAGAATAGCGCTAATACACAGTCCTACAACAACTAACAGCGTTGCTATAGAAAAAGCAGCCTCAACGGTAACCGAGCCATCATCATAACCCTGACGACCTACACAGCCGTGTTGAGAGCACGATTGATAATGTCGGTTAGCGCCGAAACGATAGAATCTCCGGTAACCACGGTATACAGCACCGCGCCAAAAGCAGCAGCAGCTATAGTTCCTATCGCGTACTCGACTGTTGACATCCCATCTTCGGTAACAGATGCGATCAAGATGCGCGATGATATTTCTCGAAATAAATTGGTAACCATAATTTTCCTTTATTTTCAACCCACATTGGCCAATCCAATGCGGAAAACTTTTTATGCTTCTCGGACTCATATAATTCCACCCTTAAGGGCTTGATCAGTAAGACCAATAACCACTGGAATTATCCCTAAAAGCAAAAAAGCAGGCAGGAAGCATAGCCCTAAAGGGCCTGCAATAAAAACACCTGCCCGCTCTGTAGCAGCTAAAGCTTTTTGTTCAGAACGTATTCGGCATTGCTTGGCCAGCTCATGCAACCCTGCTGCCAGTGCAGTTCCAGATTGCGCCGAACGCCTCGCTAAAAGAGCAACAGCATCAATTTCCTCATCTCCAGATGAATTGGCCCAAGCAATGGTTGGGTCTGCACCCAATGATAAAAGTTCAGCCGCGCGAAAAAACTCTTCCGACATTTTTCTTGGTGCACTGCGAGCAACAATCGCAGCAGCCTTTGCTACTGGCATTCCGGAACTAAGACATACTGCAAACAAATCCAAACTAGCTGCTTTTGCGAAGGTACCCTTAGGTTTCTGTGT
>JBOFCS010000135.1:0-6452 GCA_051646185.1 Mycobacteriaceae bacterium
ACCAGTGCTGGGTCATCCCGCTATGAGCAGCGCCAACGTTCGCGGCAGACGGTGGGGGAGTTCACGATGGTGGATATCACCGGCGATGGTCGGTACCTGCACACTGCTGGTGAACCCCGGACGGTGACCAGCGCCAGCACCACTGATATTGGTCATGCCCTGGCAGATCTTATTGACCACGGCATCACCCAAAACCACCACCGGTGAGTCCCGTTGCATGAATGATTTTGCACGACCAAGTAGGGTTATTAAGTGTGATTGACCTCAAGCTTGTCCGTGAAAATCCAGAGTTGGTTCGAGACTCGCAGCGTACCCGTGGCGAAGACCCGGCGTTGGTTGATGCGCTCTTAGAAGCTGATGCTGCTCGCCGAGCAGCGGTACTGGCTGCTGACACCATTCGAGCTGAGCAGAAGATTCTTGGCAAAAAGGTGGGACAGGCCAGTGAGCAAGAGCGTCCAGCGCTATTGGCTGGAGCTTCTGAGCTGGCTGCCAAAGTTCGAGAAGCTGAGGCAGCAAAAAATGCTGCAGATGCCAAGCTCGACGCATCACATCGAGCTATTTCCAATGTGGTCCAGCAGGGAGCACCAGCTGGAGGCGAGGACGATTTCATTGTTCTTGAGACGATTGGTGCGCTGCCTAGGATCGATAATCCTAAAGATCACCTTGAACTGGGAGAGTCCTTAGGGCTTATTGATATCGAACGCGGCGCAAAGGTTTCTGGTTCACGGTTCTACTTCCTCACTGGGTATGGGGCAATGCTGCAACTTGGATTGCTGCAGTTAGCTGCCCAAAAAGCTGTTAGTAATGGATTCACGATGATGATCCCTCCGGTTTTAGTCAGACCTGAAGTCATGGCTGGTACGGGATTCTTAGGAGCCCATGCTGACGAGATTTATCACCTAGATGGCGATGATTTATTTTTAGTGGGTACTTCAGAGGTTCCGCTAGCTGGGTATCATTCTGGGGAAATTCTTGATCTATCCCAAGGGCCAAAACGTTACGCTGGTTGGTCTTCATGTTTCCGCAGGGAAGCTGGAAGTTATGGGAAAGACACTCGTGGAATTATTCGAGTGCACCAGTTTGACAAGGTGGAAATGTTCTCGTACGTCAAGCCAGAAGATGCTGCTACTGAGCACCAACGTTTGCTTGATTGGGAGAAGGAAATGCTTGCTGCAGTGGAGGTTCCGTACCGGGTTATCGATGTTGCCGGTGGGGATTTAGGTTCTTCAGCGGCCCGCAAATTTGACTGCGAGGCCTGGGTGCCCAGTCAGCAGGCTTACCGGGAGCTGACCTCAACTTCGAATTGCACAACCTTTCAGGCCCGTCGTCTTGGAGTTCGGTACCGCGATGAAAATGGTAAGCCACAGACAGCGGCAACGTTGAACGGAACTTTGGCTACCACACGATGGATCGTTGCGATTTTGGAAAATCATCAACAACCTGACGGAAGTGTTCGTATTCCAAAAGCTTTGGTGCCTTTTGTGGGTACCGAGATGATTGTACCGAAATAATTGCTAATTTATTAATTCTATTGTACTCCAGCATATTTGATAAGTATCTCAGATAAAGATTGAAGTGTGACAGGCTTACTAAGGTAGTCATCCATGCCTTGGGCGATCAGTCGTTCCCGATCACCCTCTAAAGCATTTGCGGTGAGTGCAACTATGGTTGGTTGAGGGCCATCCCAATCCCGGAGTTGTTTGGTCGCCTCTACGCCGTCTAGTTTCGGCATGTGGACATCCATAAGGACAATGCGGTAGCCTGCTTCTGCTAGTTGGCCGACTTCTTTGACGGCAGCTACGGCTTCTTCTCCATTGGTCACCACATCAGCAGTAATGCCTAGGCGGGAAAGCATTTTTAGTACAACCATTCTATTTACCGGTTCATCCTCAGCGACAAGAACCTTAGTGGTGGGTAACCATTCACTCTGGTTGCCAGGTTGTTCCAGTTTCTCTGCCATTTCTGATGGGGCAATGTAAAGTGGAATTTGAACGAGGAAAACAGACCCCTGACCAGTGGCGCTTTGCACCTCTAGCGTGCCGCCCAATAGCGAAATAGTTCGTTTGCAAATGGACAGTCCCAGTCCGCTTCCGCCGTATAGCCGGGTAGTCGATGGGTCAACTTGTGTGAAGGGTAGAAAGATTCGATCCTGTCGAGATTCTGGGATTCCAATCCCGGTATCTTGCACTGATATTTGGAGTAGAGAATTTTTTTCTACAGTGGTGGTGAGATGGACCCCTCCGCTATTGGTAAATTTAAGGCCATTTGATACAAGGTTGAGAAGCACTTGGCGTAGCCGATGTTCATCACCCATAAGTCTTTCTGGCACTTCATTATTGACTGATGAAGTGAGCTCTAGTCCTCGCTCAACTGCAGTAGGAGAGAGCATAGCTGTAAGGTCGTTAAGTAGTTGTCGAATATTGTACGGTCGATTCTCGATTTCTACTCTTCCTGAATCAAGGGCGGAGTAGTCAAGGATATCGTTGATAAGGGAAAGGAGCAGATTACCGCTGCGGTGGCCAGTATCAATGAGTTCAGTTTGTTCAGAGTTTAAGGGGGTGCCTTTTAGTAGTGTGAGGACTCCAAGAACGGCATTAAGTGGTGTCCTAATCTCGTGGCTCATTGTGGCCAAGAATCCGGCTTTCTCGTTGGCAAGTGCCATGGCAGTTTCACTGGCTTGTCGCAAATTTTCTTCAGTACGGCGCCGTTCAGTAATGTCACTTTCTAAGGCGATAAAGTGGGTTAGCGTGCCGTTATCGTCATGGACTGGATGTGCTTCTATAGAGATCCAATAGCTTTCACCAGTAGCTGAATAGTTAAGTATTTCAACGGTGAATCCCTCTCCTCGGCTAAGTGCTTCATCCATGTGGGCCACTGTTTTAGGGTCGGTATCTTCGCCTTGGAGGAGCTTTCCCGGGCTCTTGCCAACTACTTCTGCTAACGAGTAGCCCGTGGTCTCAACGAATGCGTCATTGACCCATTCAACCCGTCCTTGAGGGTCGGTGACGATAACCAAGTTATCGGTATTGTGCACGACTAAGGCGTGGGTGCGAAGTTCGTCATTAGCCGCTACTAACGCTGCTGAAACCTTTTCACGCTGTCGATTGGCCTGCCAGAAGGCGAATACGGTGAGGGCAAGAAATACAAGAAAAGAAACAACGGTAATCGCTAAGCCAAGCATGAGCGTTCGAGTATTTGCTAATAATTGCCGGGTTTGACTATTTGCTTCTCCGGCCCGCGTCTTACGATTTATTTCTCCATCACTGGTGAGTTTATTGTATTCGCGCTCTAGATTGGTGAGCTCGGTTCGGGCTTGAATGACAGTTTCTGATTGTGCAGCAGAGTTGTTAGCGATACTGATAATGTCAGGTCGAATAGCAGTGGTCCACTTAGCTGCTAGCGATTTGGAGCGGGCAAGTAGCTCATCTGAGCCCAAGGTTTGTGCCTGATAGGGCAAAGCTCCCTCTTGTACGCGCTGATCGACAAGTTCTAGTTGGATAATCACCGCACTTTTTTCGTTTGGTACCGATTCCATTAGCACCCGAAGGCGAAGTAATTCACGCTGAACCTGGCCCAAAGTTCGTACATTGGCATCGACAACGTCTTGGGTAAACTCGACACTGGTCTGGAGTTCCCGGCTTTGATTGAGAACAAGAATACCTAGACCGACGGTTGCAATCAGCAGTACAGCTGAAAGTAAGCCAAGGACTGAGGCGAAAATCCTTTGCGTCCTAGGAAGCCGGTGGAATATCATGCAACTTCTATGGAGGCTAGCTGCCAAACCCATCGTGGGTCATACACAGTTTTATCCAACTCATAACCGGAAGTGGGATAAATGACACGGGTAGGGCCGTAATGAGCTACCGACATGGTTTCTCCGTCAAGCCGGGTTGCCAAGACAACTGGAAGTTCCTTGAGATCACTGACAGGCAGATCTGCGGCGTAGTCATTGAGCGCCAGGGTGTGTAGCGTTGTTTGAGGATCGGCACCTATGGATACAAGCACAGTCGACAGCAGTGGTCCAGTAAATGTGGCTGTCCGTCCTTCAGCCTGCCGATCATCGACGGTGCATTCAATTTGGGGGAGCGCGTCAAGCGTTGCGAGGTTAAGTTTTACTGGTACCCCATTGGCGACTCGACCGGTCACTGTCAACACAGTATCTGCATTTGGTGATGGCGTCGGCGCCGGTACTGAACGACAGTTCCCACGGTTAAGCGCCGCTTCACTGATGCTTGTTAAGGTAGTCGATGACTGTGGTGTCGGATCAGATCCTTGAGAACAACCGCTGAGGGCGAGTGCTAGTGAAGTAGCGCCAATGACAGTCCAACGCAAGTGAATGCTCATGTGACTAGCACACCTGATAGAGGTGAAGGGTTAGTCAGTTTAAGATCAAGAACTAGTCAAGATTGTTCCCTGCAGGGTCTGGCTAAGGCACTATCGACTAGGTGAGCTTTGAGTTAGCACCCGATTTTGATCCCGAGGTTTTGTCAGCACTGGCTGAGGATCTTGGCGATTCCGCTGTCGTCCGTGAAGCGGTTGCCGTGTGGTTGGCGGAGCTACCGGCGCGCCGGAGAACTCTTCGAGAGGCTATTGCTGAGGGTGACAAGGTCACTGTTGCTGCCCAAGCGCATAGTTTGGCTTCGGCGAGTGCACTCTTAGGGGCACATCGGTTGGCAGGTTTTTGTCGGAAGCTAGAACACTGCTCACTTTCGCAAGACTCGGGGGAGCATTTTGCTCCTAAAGAAGAGTGCTATCAGATGTGCGAAGAATTGTGTGAGAATGCGCGCCAGGCTTTTGTTGAGTGGCAGCAACGATCAAATTAATTACTTCATGTTAAGGGTCAAAGCGATAGCCAACACCTCTAACCGTGTGCAGATGTTTAGGGTCTGATCCGGTTTCCCCTATTTTTTTGCGTAGATTGGCCATGTGCACATCCACAAGATGATCGTCACCGAACCATTCATTGCCCCAAACCGCTTCAAGCAGCTGTTGTCTTGTATAAGTTCGTCGAGGTTGAGTGCACAGTGTGGTGAGTAGATCGAATTCAATTCGGGTCAGTTCTACAGGGGTATCAGCCAGTTGGACTTGCCGGGCATCAATGTCGATGGACAGCGGACCAAAGTTAAGAATTTTTGTGGTTGCGGCTTGGGCACGTGGACGACGGCGCATAGCTCGGATTCGCAGGGCAAGTTCTCGGGCTGAAAAGGGTTTAGTGACATAATCATCTGCTCCCACTGCAAGTCCGATGACCCGATCGAGTTCTTCTGTGCGCCCAGTTAACATGATGACGTAGGCATCGGTGAATTCTCGAATCTGTCGACACACTTCAATACCGTCCATGAGTGGCAGACTGATATCAAGCAAGATCAGTTCAGGCTCCTGTGACCGAGCCATTGCCACCGCAGTTTCACCATCATGAGCAACGGCTACTTCAAAACCTTCCTCTTCAAGAAGGCGACGTCCAACAAGCTCATATTCGGGTGAATCTTCAACCAGTAGTGCACAGGGCTTAGCCATGATCCTCCTGTAATGCGGGTCCATCAACGAGTCGGGAGTGATAGACATAATTCTTTAACTGTTTCTTGACCGTTCCTGGTACTTACGTTGTAGGTTGACCACCACTATTAGTTTTGACCGTGTGCGTTGAGACAGGATGTGTAATGACTAGTTCAGTTCGGAACTTAAACGATGATGACCGTGTCCGTAAAGCTAATCGCAATCTTCGTTTGGGTGTAGTCACTGCTTTCCCGCCAAGCAAAGGCAGTCTAACTGAATATGGCTTTCATCTGGTGACCCAATTGGCTGCTCAACCTGATGTCGAGCACATTGTCTTACATGCTGATCGGACTTCCGATGGAAGAAATACTGAAGTTTTGGGGGTTGACGTTGATCAATGCTGGGAAATGAACCGGCTGGGAAATATTTTCTCCATTGTGAGATCGATACGCCGAGAACGCCCTGACGCAGTCCTTTTTAATATTCAGTTTGCTTCTTTTGGTGACACAAAAATTGCTGGCGGTCTTGGGTTGCTCACCCCATGGTTGGTCCGGTTCCTGGGTACTCCGGTCGTAGTCTTACTGCATAATCTTGCGGATAATGTTGATATGCGTGATGCTGGTTTTGCTGGTTCACCGATTAGCGCTTGGCTGATGCAACGGGCAGGAAGATTGCTTACCTGGGCACTGCTTCGCGCAAACTTTGTTGCAGTGACCATTCCCCGCTATGTGGAGTTTCTCCAGGAGAGCTACCAGGCAAAAAATGTTTTGCTAGCACCACATGGCAGTTTTTCAGAGCTGTCTGAGCCTGTTTTTGGGCCGATAGAAGGACCTCGGAAAATACTTGCTTTCGGTAAGTGGGGAACCTATAAAACAGTGGATGGCTTGATTGAAGCTTTTATGGAACTACAAAAGCGTGGATATTCAGATATTGAACTGGTTATCGCAGGCAGTGAT
>JBOFCS010000149.1:0-14609 GCA_051646185.1 Mycobacteriaceae bacterium
CCCTTACCTTCCAGATAGCGTTGATAGTCGGCATCATTAGCGATTCTGGTCAGCTCCGCCTGCTCTTCAGCGGTAAGCCGGGCAGCATTACCGCTAGCCACCGCCACCGCAGAAATGCGGGTAACCGGCAAAGAAGCGACCCTAGCCATCGCTGCCGCAATTCGCGCCCCAGCCAACCCCGGCCCGGCAGCGGCACCCACCGCAACCACAGCAGTACCTTCAAACCCAGTGATAACCTTGGCGATCTGACTACCAATACGAGTCAGATTTGCACCCCCAAGGAAGCGCTTAACGCATCGGATGCACCACCACTCGGGACGGTAAATAACAGCCCAATGCCATAAATGATGGCAGATTCGGCAACAATCTCTGCCGCCGAAGCTTCAATAGCACTATGTGCATCATCAATATTGTGCGCATGCCCAGAACAGACCTCAGCGAGTGCGTAAATTGCGTTGTTAATATCAAAAAGTGTGGAATACGCTTGCCCACATAAAATAATGGCCGCATCAATATCGGGAGAATCTTGCTGCCGAAGAATTTCTAACTGTTTATATAACTGCCAAGCATTAACATCGAGACTGTGGGCAAAAGCTTTCCACGCCTCAGCGGTACTTTTCAGCCGATCCTGGTGCCCATTGGGCCAAAGTTTACCCTGAACATAAGACTGAATAATTCCCCACCACCAAGGGCCTGGGGCCGGATCGCCCAAGGTGCTGGGCAAGGTAGCTGGATGAGGTAGTGCCGACGGCGGACCGACCCCAGGCATCGAGCCAATATCCGGCGGACTTTGCCCAGCAGCGGCGGCGTTAGCATCATTATGATTCTGGGCGGTAGCCCCAAGCATCAGACCAAGATTGGTAACACCCTTGCACCAGTTCAAGATTGACGCATAAATATCTTTTGCAGCCGGATCATACTGGGAAGCAAACGCTATGGCAGCAGTATCGGTACCCGCCATACCACCTTGCGCGTTCAGCACGCTAACCAGTTCTTCGACCTGGAGCTCCATAGCCATCCCCGTAAGGGCGACTGCTTGCCCAGCAGTCAGAACTGCTTCCGGATCAACCCGAACCATCAGCTAGTCCACATGGATATATTAGTGTCCAGCGCAGTGGTGTAATGGGTATGGGAATCGCTCATCACCTCACGGAACTCGGCGATACCCTCATCAACTTTTTTCATCCCAGCATTGAGTTGACGAAAGAATGTCATCTGTGCTTCGCGGGCAATCCCACTCCAATCTGAACCCAACGCCATCACAAGATGATGCGAATGATCAATCTGCTCGGTAAGGTCAGCACGAAAATCTGATAACCGCGCAATGGTATCGGCAAGTGCAGCAAGGTTAATCGAGTATTCGCTTTCGGAACTTGTTATGGACAGACACCTGCTCTAGGGATCGAAGGGTTGGGCTTCATTAAAATTTCAGTATTTGGTAGGTATAGGGTTCTTCTTCTTGGCCAATATGGTGAAAGTGCTCAGTATTATTTTCTTCGGTATGGGTAAACTCTGCCGCTGCGGTACGTATTCGCTGAGACATTTCCCGGTATGCGCGGGCAATAACCTGGAAACCTTCATCCCAGTCTTTCCAGAGTTCTTCCCGAGCATGGGAAGCAATCCCGTGCCAGTGACTGGAAAACAGCTCATCAACATCCGATTTTGTACTGGTGTAATGCCGTTCAATAGCATCGGCGATGGTTAACAATTTTTCTGATGTAGCAATCATTTGCTCGACATCGGCATGCATGACGGACCTCCCCATGAGAACTGACCTGTAGGTTCCTTTCGAAATACCAGATAACCGCCCTGCCCACTAACCAAACTCCCCGCTAGTCGAGCACTAGCAATTGGCTGCCAGTTTCATTCTTGATGGGTATCAAACTACCCTTGTACCTGTGAGTGAAGTCGCTAACCCAGCCCCAGTAAATAACGCTAATCCCGTTGCCGATGAGCTGCCTGAGCAGTACCGGATTAGGCAGGCTAAGCGAGAGCGCATTCTTGCCGAGGGCGGTCAGGCATACCCGGTGAGCGTGGACCGAACTCACACCCTTCAAGAGATTCGCGAGCTTTACCCTAACCTGCAAGCCGATAGTCAAACAGGCTTGACAGTGGGTATCGCCGGTCGAGCTATTTTCATTCGGAACTCTGGAAAATTATGTTTTGCCACTTTGCAAGAAGGTGACGGCACCCAATTACAAGCAATGATCAGTGTTGCCGGAGTGGGCGAAGACGCACTCGCTTCCTGGAAAACAGATGTTGATCTGGGCGATATAGTTTTTATTCAGGGTGAAGTCATCAGCTCCCGCCGAGGGGAACTCAGCGTCTTGGCGCAATCCTGGTCGATGGCATCGAAATCGCTACGCCCATTACCAGTAGCCCATAAGGACATGAGCGACGAAACACGCATTCGTCAGCGATATGTCGATCTTATTGTTCGACCAGAAGCCCGTACCGTTGCTCGGCAGCGGGTGGCAGTGGTGCGCGAACTTCGCAATGCTTTGGAGCGACGAGGTTTTCTTGAAGTAGAAACCCCCATGTTGCAAACACTTCATGGTGGTGCGGCTGCCCGCCCTTTTATAACGCATTCCAATGCTCTAGATATGGACTTATATCTGCGTATCGCTCCAGAGCTTTTTTTAAAGCGGTGTGTGGTTGGCGGAATTGAAAAAGTTTTTGAAATTAACCGTAATTTTCGTAATGAAGGTGTGGATTCCACACATTCTCCTGAATTTGCCATGCTGGAAACTTACGAGGCATACGGCACTTATGATGATTCCGCTCGAATGATTCGGGAATTAGTTCAAGAAGTCGCCGATGCTGCTATTGGCACTCGAATATTGCAACTTGCTGATGGTACGGAATACAACATTGATGGACAATGGGAAAGCTTAGAGATGTATCCATCGCTTTCTTCGGCATTAGGTATTGAGATAACTCCTGAAACTTCTCTTTCTGATCTTTGTGCAATAGCACAAAAAGTAGGTTTAGAAGTACCAAAGGATAAAGGTTATGGGCATGGAAAATTAGTGGAAGAATTATGGGAACACCAAGTGGGTGACACACTCACTTCGCCAACTTTTGTTCGAGATTTTCCGGTTGAAACTTCACCACTAACCCGTGAGCATCGCAGTATTGCCGGGGTAACAGAAAAATGGGATCTTTATGTTCGGGGATTTGAATTAGCAACGGGATATTCTGAATTAGTCGACCCGGTTATTCAACGGGAAAGGTTTATTGATCAGGCGCGGTTAGCCTCAGCTGGCGATGATGAAGCCATGGTTCTTGATGAGGATTTCCTGGCAGCTATGGAGCAGGGAATGCCACCAACAACGGGCACTGGCATGGGAATTGACCGTCTTTTAATGGCATTAACAGGGTTAGGGATTCGGGATACTATTCTATTTCCAATGGTCCGTCCACTCGTTCAGTAATAGAAGAATATAGTTCTGGTCTGTACGTTTGCCGTAAATACATTAATTTATCTATTCGGCTATTATGCCTTTTAGGTAGTAATCTATTAACGGCTTTGTAGCTATGGTTCCTAGCCTTTAATTGCAACAAACTATTTGGTTCAGATTGATGTTGAAAGGGCAGAATGGCTAAGAAGGTAACGGTCTTTTTGGTTGATGATATTGATCAAAATAGTGTCGCAGATGAAACTATTGAATTTGGTTTAGACGGTATTACTTACGAGTTGGACCTTTCTTCAGCTAATGCACAAAAATTGCGGAATGAATTAGGCAAATGGATTGTCCATGCTCGCCAAGTCAATGGCGGTAAGCGTTCCCCTGGTTTTAGTGTTAAATCTCGCGCGCCGATAGATCGGCATCAAGGGGCGGCCATTCGAGATTGGGCTCGCCGCAATGGCCATCAGATATCATCGCGGGGTCGCATTTCTGAAGAAATTATCACTGCCTACAACGCGAAGCGGTGACCTGCTTCAGTGTCATATCGTTTTGTAGTGATGCATGTATGCAGTAGCAAAGATTATGTTCACTGAGGGCGTATCGGAGATGGAAACGAAATACCGGATAGAGGCGTTGAGTCATATGTGCAGCGTTACTCTTCGATGTGAACTACGGAGGAGGGGGAGAGGTCCGTTCTGGCGCCAACTAGAGTTGGGTCAGTAAGGCGTCTTCCTTAGTGGCCGGAACACCAGGCAGTGGTAATCCACAGCTCAGGTAACCATCCGCTGAGAGTGCTGAAGCGAATACCGAGTGCACCCGCAGAATCGGATCATCAGAGCCGACTGGACTGCGAACGCTAAGAGTGTGAGGGAGAGCTGAGACCATGTTTGAACGGTTTACTGATCGTGCGCGGCGCGTTGTTGTTCTGGCCCAGGAAGAAGCCAGAATGCTCAACCACAACTACATCGGCACTGAGCACATTCTTCTTGGCCTCATTCATGAGGGCGAGGGTGTGGCGGCGAAGTCGTTGGAGTCATTGGGCATCTCTCTTGAGGGGGTACGCAGCCAAGTTGAGGAGATTATCGGACAGGGCCAACAGGCTCCATCTGGACATATTCCTTTTACGCCCCGTGCCAAAAAAGTTCTTGAACTCAGTCTGCGGGAGGCCTTACAGCTTGGCCATAACTACATCGGCACTGAGCACATTCTTCTTGGCCTCATTCGTGAGGGCGAGGGTGTGGCGGCGCAGGTATTGGTCAAGCTTGGGGCAGATCTCAATCGGGTCCGCCAGCAAGTTATCCAGTTGCTCAGTGGTTATCAGGGTAAAGAAGGGGCTGAAGCAGCTTCGGGTGGTCGCGGTGAGGCGGGCACCCCATCGACGTCGTTGGTTCTTGATCAATTTGGTCGGAACCTGACTCAAGCTGCTATGGAAGGCAAGCTTGATCCCGTTATTGGTCGCTCAAAGGAAATTGAGCGGGTTATGCAGGTGCTCAGTCGCCGCACCAAAAACAACCCCGTTCTCATTGGTGAACCCGGAGTTGGTAAAACCGCGGTAGTTGAAGGTCTGGCTCAAGCGATTGTCAACGGTGAAGTTCCAGAAACCCTTAAGGACAAGCAGCTTTATTCCCTGGATCTGGGTTCGTTGGTAGCCGGTAGCCGGTACCGAGGAGATTTTGAAGAGCGTCTGAAGAAAGTTTTAAAAGAAATCAACACCCGTGGCGACATCATTTTGTTCATTGATGAGTTGCATACCCTTGTTGGGGCGGGAGCTGCGGAAGGTGCGATTGATGCCGCGTCAATCTTGAAGCCGAAGCTGGCTCGTGGTGAGTTGCAAACAATCGGTGCTACCACTCTTGACGAGTACCGAAAGTACATTGAAAAGGATGCAGCGCTGGAGCGCCGTTTTCAGCCGGTCCAGGTAGGTGAGCCCACCGTAGAGCACACCATTGAAATTCTTAAGGGCCTGCGAGATCGATACGAGGCGCATCACCGAGTCTCGATTACCGATAGTGCTTTGGTTGCGGCAGCCACCTTGGCTGACCGTTATATCAATGATCGTTTCTTGCCAGATAAAGCAATCGACCTCATTGATGAGGCTGGTGCCCGGATGCGAATCCGTCGGATGACCGCGCCACCAGATTTACGTGAATTTGATGACAAGATTGCTGATGCTCGCAGAGAAAAAGAGTCAGCAATCGATGCTCAGGATTTCGAGAAGGCAGCCAGCCTTCGCGATAAAGAAAAGACCTTAGTAACCCAACGCGCTGAGCGCGAAAAGCAGTGGCGTGCAGGTGATCTTGATGTTGTTGCCGAGGTAGATGAAGAGCAGATCGCCGAGGTGCTTGGCAACTGGACTGGTATCCCTGTGTTTAAGCTCACTGAAGAGGAGACCACCCGTCTGCTGCGGATGGAAGAAGAGCTGCATAAGCGGATCATCGGTCAGGTGGAAGCCGTTAAGGCGGTCTCTAAAGCCATCCGCCGCACCAGGGCTGGCTTGAAAGATCCCAAGCGTCCGTCTGGCTCATTTATTTTTGCTGGACCTTCCGGGGTTGGTAAGACTGAACTATCAAAAGCCTTGGCAAACTTCCTCTTTGGCGAAGATGATGCACTTATTCAGATCGACATGGGTGAGTTCCATGACCGATTTACCGCTTCCAGGCTCTTTGGCGCCCCTCCGGGATACGTAGGCTACGAAGAAGGTGGACAGCTCACCGAGAAGGTGCGCCGCAAACCGTTTAGCGTAGTGCTTTTTGATGAGATCGAGAAGGCACATCAGGAGATTTATAACACTCTGTTGCAGGTGCTTGAAGACGGTCGTCTTACTGATGGACAAGGACGCACTGTCGACTTTAAGAACACAGTACTGATCTTCACCTCAAACCTTGGTACCTCGGATATTTCCAAGGCTGTTGGACTGGGGTTCTCTTCAGGCGAAGGTTCTGGTTCGAACTATGAGCGGATGAAACTTAAGGTTCACGATGAACTGAAGAAGCACTTCCGGCCTGAGTTCTTAAACCGTATCGATGACATTGTGGTCTTCCATCAGCTCACCCAGGATGAAATTATCCAGATGGTTGATCTCATGGTTGCTCGCGTCGAGACGGCGTTGAAGAACAAAGACATGGCTTTGGAAGTAACAGATAAAGCCAAGTCTTTGCTCGCCAAGCGAGGATTTGATCCAGTCTTGGGTGCTCGACCTTTACGCCGCACTATCCAGCGTGAAATTGAGGACCAGCTTTCCGAAAAGATTCTTTTTGGTGAGATTGCTGCTGGCCAGATTGTTGTTGTTGATGTTGAAGGCTGGGATGGTGAAGGCAAGGGCGAAGATGCCAGGTTTACCTTCCGTGGCGAGCCCAAGGCAATCAGCGTCCCCGATGCAGTTCCGGTGGAACTAACTAAGACCAGCGATGGTGGTTCAGTTTCGGGAGATGTTGTTTCAGAGTAGGTTTTTGACAAAGGTGGGTGGTTCTCAGCTGAGAACCACCCACCTTTGTCAATGGAGTTAGTAATGCTTGCCGCATTGAGGTATCAACTTTCTGGACGGTAAATTGCATTCCACCATCGCTATTTGTGCCCGAATAATGAGGTGGTTGTGAAGATTTGATGGCGGCTCGCCGGTGCAGGACGAATAACTTGTCAGTAGATCAAGGCAGAATAGGGGGGTGTTGATTGCTCCCACCACTTTATCCAGTCCGTGGACCTCTGTTGAGGTGTGCGCTGGTGCAGGTGGGCAGGCTATTGGTCTTGAGGCCGCCGGGTTTCAGCATGCCGCGCTGGTAGAAATTGATGCCAATGCCTGTACCACTTTGCGAACTAATCGGCCGCACTGGAAGGTGTTGGAAAAAGATCTTCAGACTGTGACCGCCGATATGCTCACAGGGGGCGTCCAGGTGGACCTTCTTGCCGGTGGCGTCCCCTGCCCACCGTTTTCTTTAGCAGGAAAGCAATTGGGAAAAGATGATGATAGAGATTTATTTCCGGCTTTTCTACGTCTTACCCAGGAGATGCGGCCTCGGGCTTTGATGATCGAAAATGTTCGTGGGTTGATGCAGGGAAAGTTCGATGCTTATCGAGCGAGGGTCGTTCGTAAACTGAGTGCTCTTGGATACATGACTGATTGGCGAGTGGTCTACTCAAGCCATTTTGGGGTCCCACAACTACGGCCTCGATCTATTCTGGTTGCGATGAAACCCTCTGATATGGAGTTTTTTCAGTGGCCGCAGGGAAATCCTGACAAGGTTAAGACAATTGGTAAAGCACTGGGAAGGTCGATGGCCTCAGCAGGTTGGGAGGGGGCTCAGCAATGGGCCAAAGAAGCTAATAAGATTGCGCCAACCCTTGTCGGGGGTTCAAAAAAGCATGGCGGAGCAGACTTAGGGCCAACTCGTGCTCGCGCGGGGTGGCTTGCTCTTGGTATAGATGGTCGGGGATTGGCCGATGAACTTCCTGGTCCAGGGTTTGCTGGGCTGCCAAGATTGACTGTTCAGCAAGCAGCGTTAGTGCAGGGGTTCCCAGCGCATTGGCGTATTACTGGACGCAAAACGGCGGCTTACCGTCAAGTGGGCAACGCCTTTCCTCCTCCTGTTGCCAAAGCCTTTGGTAATGAATTTATTTCAGCTTTTACTGCAGCGGATAGTCTCGGTGCGTCAAGGCCTTTGAGTGCTAGTTAGGTCCGGTTATGATTGGTGCGGGAGTGGTGACTGTCTCCCCGAGACTTGCTCTTCGCCAACCACTTCCCGCAATTTGTACGGCAGTGGGCGAATAATCAGGGACAATTTTTGAGCTGATAAGTTGTGATCGATTGGGTCGCACAAGCCCAAGTTTTACGGCTATATCGGCTTGGTTTCGGTAGTTTCCACTGAGAATGACAAAACCTTCAGTAGCCAAAGCTGTTCGTGCTCCGCCATTATTGCGCACGCGTTTCATGTAGTCAGCTTGTCCGGCGACAGTGGCAATGACACCTCGGCCAACAAGATATCCTTCCGTTAGACGGAAAAGCTGATTAATTCGGGCTTGCCCAGAATTGAGTTGCATCATGTTTTCAACATCTTTGGGATTCAGTTGTAATAAAACGTTGGGCGGTAGGGGCGCGTTATAAGCGAGCCAGACAATGCTGGCCCTTCCTTCAGCATTGAGGGAACGTTTGCCATCTCGATTTTTGCCGTTGCCAAGATGTTTTTCACTGGCGCGAACCAGCCCTGCGCTCCATATGCACTGCTGGTCGTCTGCGGTTATGACTAAACAGACATGCCCGAGCGTTTCGGGCGGGAGCATCCACCCACCGATGCGTTGTGAGTACTTGCAGTCCACATCAACGCCGTCGATATGGTAGTCAAGTTTGTATCCATCGTTGATTACTCCGGCAAGAACTCGACGTAAGTTGATTTCAATAAGGGTGCCAAAATGGGTTTTTTCAGTTTTATATAACTGATCCCAGCGGTATCTGCCGGTATGTTGCCCATCGTATAGTTGGTCAAAAGTATTACGCAAAGTTTCCGCAACACGGGTAAAGTCAGGATCTTCAAGACGCAAAAAGGCTTCAACGCGGGCAATATCAGGATCGGAGGCTGATGGCGGCTTCAGTGTTTCCCACCTGGAATATTAAGGACTACATCAAATTCTAAAAGTGTAGCCCCGGTGGAAACTGGACTTTTATGTTCGCCAGCGTGCGCTTGGCGCGCTGATCCTGATGCCCACGCTTGGAAATCTTCTTCACTCTCCCATTGGGTGATAACAAAATAGCGGTCTTCGCCTTTGGTAGGACGCAGTAGCTGGAAACCAAGAAAACCTGCAGAGCCTTCGACTGTGTGGGCGCGGGCTGCAAAGCGTCTTTCTAATTCGGGGCCAGCTTCGAAGGGAACAGTGATTGCGTTGATTTTTACGATTGGCATAACAACCACGGTACCGTCTATTTTTTTGGTCTCAGACGGCGGAGTTATCTTGTGTATCCGGGCGCAAAGCTCTTCCGGTGTTAAGCGCAGTTGGGGGATATCTCAGAGTGCTAGCGCTTATAAATCTAGCTAACAGTCGGTAAACCTGATTGGGGGCCTGTTCGAATATAGAGATAAAACGGTACTGCGGTGGCTATTCCAACGGTAAAAGTAAGAATCAAGGAGATGATCCACCAACGGATAATTCCACGTTGTTTGGCATCTGCGTACGCCCACGTATGAAAACCGGTAACTGTGAGGCCTAGATCGACCATCGCAAATTTTCCTGGTGTGGTTTTGTGAATATCTCCAACAAAGAAATCTAAGATGGATTTTTTCCCATTTTTATGTACGTAGGGAAGGGCAATGGAATTCTGAATGAAAAAAGAAAGAAAGAATAGTACTAAAAGTGATGGGCGAAGCCAGGTGGGTAGCGGGGAAGAGCGAGTCATAGTGTGCTCCTTGTACAGTGGTTAAGGTGGCAGCGTTAGGGATCGCCCATAGGGCTATGCTGTTTGGCATAAAACTATAGGAAAGCTAGCTGCTTTACCGAATTCTGTCAAGAGGGTTAGCTGACATTTTTGAAAAGCATTGCTTCACAGTAGACTTAGATAGCAAAGTCCACTCGGTTAGCTAGAAACAAAAACCCTCTCCCCGATAAGTGGGTACAGTGGTATAAGAGCCATCGGGATGGACTAAATGAATGTTATTAAATCTTTCGCAGGTTTCTCCGGCTTTAGTTGGCCTGAACCACGCTAAGTCTCCGATGGGTAGGTCTGCGGTTATTGGTGTCTGAACTTCGCCCGCACCTTCATTTTTGAGAAGTTTGCTTCCGCTTGGCCATACTGGGGTGGGTAGACGTGACGGTCCCGCTGCCCCAGATGCCGGATAGCCCCCACCGAAGAGTGTGGTGATCTTCTTGGTGGGTTTACGTACGGATGGAAGTGCAAAATACAATGCCGGATGTGGGGTGAAGCTTCGGTAGTGATCAAAAAGGGTTGTGACATATAGCCCTGACCCAGCAGTGACTTCGGTGACACAAGGATCGGCAGAACTTACTTCAAGAGAGCCAGAGCCACCGCTATTGACCAAGGTGATATTCGGGCAAATATCACGGACCGCCTGCACTATCTGGCTTCGGCGGGTGCTTAATTCCTTTGCTGAGAGCCGTTTCATTAGCCGAATAGCTACATTGTTATCTTGCAACCCGGCGATCTGAGCTTCATAAAACATCACGCCAACAACATTAAATCCCAAGGTAATTGCTGATTGAGCGAGTTTGGTAACTTGCTCAGGCGTACGTAATGGGGATCGACGGACCCCAAGGTGTGCTGGTCCAATCCGTAGTGAAGCATCAATGTCAAAGCACACCCGTGGTTGGTCTGTGGGTTTAAGCGCTGCTCGGATAAGTTTTAGTTGATCAGTATGATCGGCCATAAAGGTTATCGACCCCAGTAGTCGGGCATTACCTGAGAGTTGTTTAATAGCAGGCGTATTTACGGTG
Organism: Mycobacteriaceae bacterium; assembly: GCA_051646185.1. Classification (GTDB taxonomy): domain Bacteria; phylum Actinomycetota; class Actinomycetes; order Mycobacteriales; family Mycobacteriaceae; genus JBOFCS01. The sequence goes on from JBOFCS010000149.1 coordinate 10,845, forward strand.
GGATAGCCGAGTAGAATATCTTGCGCGCCCTTATTGGCAAGCCAGATGGCCTCCTCGAGCGAGTAGGCCATTATCCCTCGAAATCCCTGATTTTCTGTTAGCTGTGAACCGAGAATAATTTCTAAAACTTCGCGGCAGCGAACTGACTTGCTGGCAATGCGGATGGGAGTTCCACCTGCCCTACGGGTGAGGTCCCCGGCGTTAGTTTGTAAGGTGGTGAGATCGAGGGCCAGTAGGGGCGCTTGTAGCTTTGAGGTTGCTGTACGTATTCGATCTAGTGCGGTATTCATATGCATCAAGTCATCTAATCTTGTGCGAAATAGTGATGGCAAGATTGTCAAATTGTTGGGTGGCCGAAAGCTCGTTACGATCGACGAGCCAGCGTAAGGTGATGCCATCAATGGCTGCTAAAACTTCCCGGCAGATAGACTCAAACGGTTCGGACCAGGAAGCATTAAACCGGTGAGCAACCTCTTGGAAAAACTCGCTGGCAGCTTGATCCATTATCGAGTATTGCTGACGAGCCAAGTGTGCAGGACCCTCGGTACGGTCATGGCGTAGTGCGTAAGTGGTTATTTCGTAAGTCAAAATTTGGCGTTGCGGTGAGGACTTTATGACTTCCCACATAGAGTGCAGGCCGCTTTTGATGAAGTCAGCTACACAGCCCGAGCTGGTTTTGTCTGTAGCTGCAACGTGAGCAAAAGCTTGCTTAACCCCGTCGCTCAGTTCAGCGATAATGGATTCGATGATCGCAGACAACAACACTTCTTTGCTTTCGAAGCAGTAGTGTACGACCCCAAGAGAGACACCAGCGGCTTCTGCAACTGCTCGAATGGTGAGGGAGCCGAAGCCATCGCGCTCAGCAAGTTCAATGGCTGCCTGGACAAGCTGGGTGCGGCGTTGTGGGTACGCTAGTCGTTCCTGCATATGTAGATAGTTGCCTGTATATTCGTTCCAGTCAACATTGACTTGGACGGATGTCCAATGGATACTCGTTAAATGCAGACCCATACACGTTGGAGTAACTGGGCGGGCAACGTCCATTCGTCGCCGGTTCGGGTGGATCAGCCCGGGTCAGTTGAGCAACTTATTGAGACGATTACGCAGGCTTATCATGCAGGTCACAAAGTAAAAGTTGTAGGAGCCGGACATTCCTTCACCCCTATTGCTGCTACTGATGGGGTGCAAATTAGCTTAGATGCACTATCTGGGGTGGAATCGGTAACCCCCAATGACCAGGGTGCCCTCGTTACGGTTTTTGCAGGGACGCGGTTATTTGAACTCAACCCACTGCTCTGGGATTTAGGATTCGCCATGACGAATCTTGGTGATATTGATCAGCAATCTATTGCTGGGGCTATTTCCACTGCTACCCACGGAACCGGGGCGGGTTATGGGGGTCTAGCCACACAGGTGCGGCATCTTCAGTTTGTCACCGCAGACGGATCAGTTTTGGAGCTAGACTCGGAGAATAGCCCCACTATCTTTGATGCTGCTCGAGTGAGTTTGGGTGCCTTGGGAGTTATTTCTAAAGTGACCTTGCAAGTTTCTCCAGCGTTTGCCCTCAAAGCAGTTGAAGCCCCAGCGACACTAGATGAAGTCTTAGCTAATCTTACCTGGACTGTGCAAAACTCGGACCATTTTGAGTTTTTTTGGTTCCCTCACACCAGGAGGGTTTTAACGAAGATCAATACGCGGGTACCCGTTGACGCGGATTTAGCTCCACTAGGCAGGCTTCGTTCCTATTGGGATGATGAGTTGTTGTCAAACAAGCTTTTTGAGCAGGTAAATCGGATAACAACCAGATTTCCGGCCTCGATTCCTCGGATTAATGAGGTGACCTCACGAATACTCTCGGAGCGGAAGTACACAGACCGTAGTTATCGAGTGTTTGCTTCTGCTCGCAATGTTCGATTTTATGAAATGGAGTACGCGGTTCCAGTGCATACGGTTGAACAGATTCTCGCTGAGATTGGTCAGTGGATTGATGATTCAGGACATACCCTGGCCTTTCCCATTGAGGTTCGGTTTGCTCGAGCTGATGATCTGTGGTTATCGACAGCCACTGGTCGTGATACGGCTTATATTGCAGTGCATCAGTACCACCGAAGAGATCATTATGAATACTTTCGAGCTTTTGAAAAAATAGCTAAATCTTTTGATGGAAGGCCACACTGGGGAAAGTTGCATGAGCGTACGTTGCAGGATTTGCGCCCGGTTTACCCGCACTTAGACGATTTTATTGGGGTGCGAGATCAACTTGACCCTGGTCGGCTATTTAGTAACCCACATTTGGAAACAATCCTTGGCTAGTTAGTGCTCATGAGGGGGCGGTATCGTCCAAGTCTATGCAGTGGATTACAGATCAGGGCGGAAGTGGACGACCAATCATTTTATTGCACGGCTTAATGGGCCGCGGTTCAACGTGGTCAGAACAACTGCCTTGGTTAAAAAGGTACGGCCAGGTGTATACCTATGATGCTCCTTGGCATCGGGGGAGAGATGTTATGGACTTACGCCCGATAACTACAGAACTTTTTGTTGCAGATATTGCCCAACACCTCGATGCCCTTGCAGGAGAAGCTGCGGTATTAATTGGGCATTCAATGGGTGGGTTGCATGCTTGGTGCCTTGCGGCCGAGAGGCCAGATTTAGTGGCTGCTTTAGTTATTGAGGATATGTCACCAGATTTTTCCGGGCGGACTGCAGGTTCTTGGGCGCCGTGGTTTGATGCCTGGCCACAAACTTTTGGCAGCGCCGAGCAGATTTACTCCATGTTCGGACCTACCGCAGGTCGATATTTTCTGGAGGCCTTTGACCGCACTGAATTTGGCTGGCAGCTGCATGGCGATATACCAACTTGGCGCCGAATTGCCGAACATTGGGGGACTCGTAACTATTGGGATCAATGGCGGAAAGTCTTGGTGCCTAAGCTCATTCTTGAAGCAGAATTTAGTATTACGCCACCAGGGCAGATGCGTGAAATGGCTAAGTCTCCGAAAAGTAGTTATCTCCAGGTGGGAGGGGGCGGGCATCTTATTCACGGTGATGCCCCAGATATTTTCCGAGGCGCTGTTGAAGCCTTTTTGTCAGGATTGAGTTAATGTGAGTAACCAGTTCAGGTATTTCCCCCACCTTCACCGGATAAGGCAAACCTGCCGTCATATGTTTGTTCAATAAGCCCGTCAACTAAGAGTGAATCCAAAGCTCGATCGCGCTGTGCAGTATCGCTAAGCCAGACCATGTCAAGTGCGGAACGTTGTACTGGTGTTGAGCTTTCGCGGAGGACATCGAGAAGTTTGCCTCGTACTTGCCGATCAGTTCCGATAAAGGTTTGCGTTTTTTTGCGGGGTAGGGTGGATGCGGGTTTACCAGAATTAAACCAGGCGCAGGTATTGATAGGGCAAAGTTCACACTTGGGAGCGCGGGCCACACAGACTAAGGCTCCGAACTCCATGAGTGCGGCACTATACTGAGCGGCTCGGGTACTGGCTACGGGAAGTAATGCCAGAGTATCAGCCATATCTTTTGTTGCTGAAGGATTTCCAGCTTCAGAAAGCCCATGAACAGCTCGTGCAACCACCCTGCGTACATTGGTATCAACAACAGGGACCCGCTGTTGATAAGCAAAACAAGCCACAGCTCGGGCAGTGTAGTCACCAATTCCGGGAAGGGTTAGCAAAACATCAACTTCGGTAGGTACTTCATCATTGAACTGGTTTGCCAATTGTACTGCGCATGAATGTAATCGGATTGCTCGACGTG
>JBOFCS010000167.1:0-4782 GCA_051646185.1 Mycobacteriaceae bacterium
TTCACTCTGTGCTCGCTATCTAGTCTGCTAGTTGTTGTTGTGGTGTTGTTCACGGTGATGTTTCCGGCCTTACGGGGGCAGGGCAAAGGGAGAACTCGGCGGCGAAGCTTTCTGGCTCCCATCTTGTTTCTGCTATGTCTGACGGGGTTGATCTTTTTGATGTGGATTCCCGACTCGTGGACATCCGCTATCGGGGAAGGTGTTGGCAACTATGGGTCACTGGTATTTCTTGTAGGAACTATTGTGATATTTTGTTGGGCTGCACAGCCTTTGGCTCGAGCAGCGGGGTGGATGCTGGCACGTAGCGGCCGTGTTGCGGTGAGCATCGGCGGGGCCAGGCTGGCGAGTTCCTCTTCCTCTTCGGCGCCAGGTGCAGCAGCTATTGGGATGGCAGTGGTGGCTGCAGGTGTCGTGGGGGGGTTGTCATTACAGCTGTATGTGAACGCACGGGGTCCAGCGGATAATCTTGGTGGCTCAAGGATGATTGAAACAAGCGAGCCCGCCGCTATTGCTGCTGCAGTCCCCGAAGCTGCGGTGGTGGTTGGGTCCCTTCGTCTGGGAGATAGTGGCGAGGTAGAACGGATCGAAGGCTATGAGAAGAAGGGGGTACTGTCTCAACCGGCGGTAACTGACTGTGCAAAATATTTTGCAGTAATAAAAGCAGCGGGAGCAACCTGCAAGCCCGGTATGGTCACCAGGGTGCTTCGGGTAGATGGTTTTGATTATGTATCAGCTAGTGATCGTTTTGTTATCGATACCGGTGCGGGGATGCTACCGCTTGCAGTGAACCCCGAGATAGCCGTAATAGATCCAAGTATCAAGCTCTCGCATGTAGCTAGTCCGGTGGTGGATGCCAGTATTTTTGGCACAGATCAGTCCTGGTTGCTCTCGGCAACAGCGGGCACTGTGTACATCCCTGCAGTATTAGATGAACGGTGGAACAGTATCCGCCGCAGCATTCTTCAGATTGACCCAGCAGCCAGAATGGAAACAAAGGCAATTAGCACCTTTTCCGCACTGCGCAACTCACAGCATTACTACGATTGGTTTGCTATTGCCACGGTATTGATAATAATTATTTGTGCGGCTTTTGCTCTGCTAGCAAGTTTGGTGGCACTCTTGGAACGCCGCCGACTGGAAGCTTTTGTTGGCATTATTGGAGTACCGGCTCAAACCATGCGGGTGGCCTGGTTGGTATACGTGTTAGCGCCCATTACAGTGCTATTAGTTTTGGCGTGGATTGTCATCATCGTCACCAATGTAGCTTTTGTTCATCTTGGCCATCTGTCCTTACATATTCCGTGGAATGCCTTTTTTGTGAGTGCACTTGTAGGGCTGGGCTTAGCAGCAGTTGAAGCTGCCATTGCCGTTAAAGGTGTTGGTAAGGAAATTGACCTCCGCGAAATTCGATAGCGATGCCCAGTGTCCGATGGCCTAGACTGCGGTTGTGCAGTTTACAAAAGGCCACGGAACTCAGAATGACTTTGTAGTGCTCGAAGATCCCAACGCCCAGATTGAGCTATCGCCCGCCCGGGTTGCTGCGCTCTGCGATCGGCAGCAAGGTCTCGGTGCAGACGGGGTGCTGCGAGTAGCTAAAGCTGGGGTATTGCTCAGCGCTGGGGTGCTTGATGTGCTTCCCCCTGGAGTTGCTGCTGAGCATTGGTTTATGGATTATCGCAATGGGGACGGTTCCATTGCGGAAATGTGTGGCAATGGAGTACGGGTTTTTGCGCATTACTTACATGCTTCGGGTAGGGAATCTTCAGAAAAATTTGTGGTGGGAAGTAGAGCTGGGGCTCGTCCAGTCATAATTCACTCGGCTAATGACGCCACCGCAGATGTGACTGTTGACATGGGTAGAGCAGTAGCTTCGGCAACCAGCGAGGTAACCCTTGGTGGAAGAACCTTTACTGGAATTGCTGTGGACGTAGGAAACCCGCACCTGGCTTGTGTGACTCCAAGCCTTAGTCAAGCTCAGCTGGCTCAGCTGGACTTCACCACCGCAATACATTTTGATGCAGTCCAGTTTCCCGGTGGAGTGAATATTGAAATTCTTACCGCGCCAACCGAGCACGCCGAAGTGGCAATGCGGGTGCATGAACGAGGAGTAGGAGAAACCCGTAGTTGTGGCACTGGAACTGTGGCAGCAGCGCTTGCTGCACTGGCCTATCAAGGTGTGAGCATGGGCAGCATGAAGATTGACGTACCTGGTGGGCAGGTTCTGGTCACCATCACCGAAAGCACTTCCTACCTGCGCGGACCTTCGGTGCTCGTGGCTTCCGGCAGCATCAGCGAGCAGTGGTGGGCAGCATTGCCCGGCTAGCTGGTTAGGTAATGCCACCAAACTCTTGTGCACGAACCAACCAATCCATGCAACGATAAGACCCAGATGACACACACACCCTCACACCCAGACCTGACCGACAGTGACGCTACTGCGCCCACTGTCGACTTTCCCCACAGCGCGACTGCGCCCACTGTCGGCGAAATGCAGCGTGAAGAACGTGCTTCCCTGCGCCGTGTTGCTGGGCTTTCCACTGAACTCACCGATGTCACCGAGGTGGAATACCGTCAGCTTCGACTTGAACGGGTTGTGTTAGCAGGAGTATGGACCGAAGGCACCGCTGCCCAAGTGGAAGCTAGCCTCGCCGAACTCACTGCCCTAGCTGAAACCGCAGGTTCACAAGTTCTTGAAGGCCTCATTCAGCGACGCGACAAGCCAGATGCTGCCACCTACCTGGGTTCGGGTAAAGCCCAAGAGCTGCGTGAAATAGTTCTGGCCACCGGAGCAGATACGGTGATCTGCGATGGGGAGCTTACCCCGGCGCAACTAACTGCTTTAGAAAAAGTGGTCAAGGTGAAAGTCATTGATCGCACCGCACTGATCCTCGATATTTTTGCCCAGCATGCAACTTCGCGTGAGGGCAAAGCTCAAGTTGCACTGGCCCAAATGGAATACATGCTACCGCGCCTACGCGGCTGGGGTGAGTCCATGTCTCGACAGGCGGGTGGACGTGCAGGCAGTAACGGTGGAGTGGGCTTGCGCGGACCCGGTGAAACGAAGATTGAAACTGATCGGCGGCGTATTCGGGAACGGATGGCAAAACTGCGTCGCGACATTAAAGATATGAAGCAATCGCGAGACACTAAGCGTAGCCAGCGAATTCGTAATGCAGTACCGGCAATCGCGATAGTCGGGTACACCAATGCTGGAAAGTCCAGTTTGCTCAATGCGATGACCGGTGCCGGTGTTCTTGTGGAGAACGCTCTTTTTGCCACGTTGGACCCCACCACCCGCCGCGCATACCTTGACGATGGCCGAGAATACGTGCTTACTGACACCGTTGGTTTTGTCCGTCACCTTCCTACCCAATTGGTTGAAGCATTCCGATCTACCCTCGAAGAAGTGGTTGATGCAGATCTGCTTGTTCATGTAGTTGATGGTTCTGATCCGCTTCCGTTAGATCAAATTGCTGCGGTGCGGAAAGTGATCAGCGATGTGGTGCATGAACAAAAAACATCTTTACCGCCAGAATTGCTGGTAGTAAATAAAATTGATATTGCTGATCCCTTAATGCTAACCCAATTGCGAGGGCTGCTCCCCGGTGCTATGTTTGTTTCTGCCCATACGGGTGAAGGTATCGCCAAGCTAAAAGAACAACTTGGGGTATTGGTAAAAACCCCTGAAGTGGAAATATCGGTGGTATTGCCTTATGTCAGAGGAGATTTACTTGCTCGCATTCATGCCGATGGGACGATTCTTAGTTCAACGCATGAATCAGACGGAACTCATATATCAGCACTAGTGCCACTATCCTTAGCCGCTAATCTTGCGGAGTTTCAAGACAGCTTACCGGGCTAAAGGTTCGACAGTGAGGATGCGGCAGTTGCTTAGGGCTACTCGCAGTGCTACTGCACTAATTCTGGCGCTATGGCTGCTTTTCGCTGCCGGACCAAGTTTTGCTGAGCCAAAATCGCCAACTGTTTTTGAAAACCTTTGCGCCCCCAAAGATCCTGGACTTAAAGAGCTTTCAGGTTTAGCTTTTAGTGAAGGATTGATCCTAGCTATAGGTGATAGCGGTTCTGATGAGCGGATATTTATGCTGAACGCAGACTGCGCTGTGGTGCGTGCAATGGATATGCCTGTGCCGCCAAATGATATTGAAGATATGGCTACTTTTGGCAATAATATTTGGCTTAGCGATATCGGGGATAATCGCCGGTCTAGGGAAACAATCTCACTAACTCGGTTTAACTCACAAACCAGCTCTGGTGAAGTGCATCGGTTGGTCTACCCAGATGGACCACATGATGCGGAGTCGATTCTCATTGGGCGCGATGGAGTCCCGGTGATTGTGACTAAAGAAGCTCTTTCGGTCAGCGGTATTTACACTCCGGTTAATAAAGTATCGGTTGATGAGCTATCTTCTCCCGGGCCAACAATGTTGGCTGCGGCAGGAAGCATAAAATTAGGACCGACAGATACCCAAGGTGGTCCACTTCCCTTTGGTTCCAGTACGTTAATTACCGGGGGAGCGGTAAGCGTTGATGGTTCAGTTGTAGCCTTGCGAACCTACACTGATGTATATCTTTTTGATGCCTCAGATGGTGATATCGTCACCGCCCTTGCCCGTACTCCAGTAAGAGTGGCATTGCCTGGGCAGCCGCAAGGTGAGGCAATAACTTTTACCGCAAGTGGGGATTTACTGGCTGGTTCAGAGTCTGATGGCGAAGTGTTACCCCCTATCGAGTTGCTTCATGGTGCTACTGATCTTGTTGTAG
>JBOFCS010000193.1:0-13146 GCA_051646185.1 Mycobacteriaceae bacterium
CTGCGTTTTACTTGCCACGGTTACCAGCTCTATGCAACTCCGCCGCGCGCGAGCCCAAAATCCATGCGGCATAAGCAAAAATCGCTGGACTGAACGCGGCACCAAACATACAAAAAAGCCACACAACACTCTGCCAATCAAACCGAGAGTTGCTTAAATTCGATCCTTGAATAATGGCCCCGACCAAATACCCTAGATACATTAGAACAATAACCCCATACAATAGATGAACCACTGCAGCTATGCACATCACGCCGGCTGCACTAGCAAAAGCAATTCTACTTCTGCTAAGCACTACCGGAATGCACATCGCAACGACCCCAGTCAACCACAATGGCAAGTTCTGCCACATCCACATCCACAACCACTGCCAGACTGACTTACCCTCGCTAAGGCAATACGAGCCAGCAACACTCAATACAATACCCAGCCCTACGGCTTGGACTAGTCTCATCCACCGCATCTACCCACCTCATTTCATCCATCAGCGTACCGTGCCACTAGCCCAATTCGAAGAACTTGCCACTACTGGCTGCAACGGGTATGAATTAGGAAAAAAGTCAGGGAATAAACAGTTAACTGAATCCTTATCCCACTTTCCCACTGTTACCCAGCCGCTATTACCTGGGGTGACCCAATCCTTCATGTATGCTTCAGCATTCGGCATTTTCCTTCTTGTGCCATTTATCGAAAAAGCTTTCATTGACGCTGAAAACCCCATATCAAAGTCTGCTTTGATCCCATCATCCACACCAGGAAAGTCGCAAAAAGGTTGGGTGGCTAAGGCTATTAATCTTGAATCTTACCACGTCAGGATAATCACCAGATGCCTTAGACACCGGAGTCATACTTATCCCGTTAGCATCAGCAGTTCTTGTAAACGTCTGATTTGGACCAACAGGGAAGACAGTCCATTTTTGGGTGGTTTCCCCAATGTGCGGGATCATTTTCACAGCCTTAGCACCCTGACGACTCTGATCCACCGCAACATTCACATCGATACGAATTCGATGACTTCCCTCAGGATCATAGCTTCGCCCATCACCCTTGTACGATTCCAAGAGTGCCAACTCACCTAACACACCGATAGTACCCAAAATTGCCGCTCTTTTAGCGATATCACACGGAGCCATTAGCCATTCGTCGGGGATGTAGTCTTGCCAGCGGAAGGTGGACATTTGTATCTCACCCACGGCACGACCATCGGCATACCAATCAATAGGCCCACCTTGAAAGATTTGCCGTTTCCCACCAGGAATATCAAACTCTTCTGTTGTTGGATACCCGTAGTTCCCGTTTTCCCAATTAGCTTGACCCCAAATAGTTCCGATAGCACCACCCACAACATGGGCACCGCTAAGCGGACTCCAATACACCGACGCTCGTTCAAACGTTTGAAACTTACCCCCATACCGGGTTAACGACTGCTCACCAGCCTTCGGGAACCCTAGTGTCCGCTCCGCACCCGCTGAACGCCACCTGGTGCGGATCTCACCCCACGTTATTTGCGCACCCGTGCTTGGTGACCAATAAATTGATCCACCTTTAAAATCGTTGTACGCACCCCCGGTAACTCTTATTTCCCGGGTCGTGGGATACCCAAGAACACCATTTTCCCACTGCACACCCGCCCATTTACCGCGAATCAACCCACCCACAGTATTAGCATGACCACCAGAAACAGCCGGATGCCAATAAATACTGGCATCGTTGGTTGAATGTTTGAAACTTCCCGCCCCGGGCCGCATTTGCTTCGACAGCGGTAGCTAAACCATAGTTAAAGCCCAATGTCTTATTTTGGGTGTATTCCTCAAATATTTTCCCCACAATAGCTGGTTCAGCACGAGCGATAGGGTGCACAACTTGAGACAAAAGCACAGCAATAAGAACAATGCCTCCCCGGAACCCTTTCCGGCGCCTCATGGAAGAAGCACTTCCGCTTGACTTGAGCCTGGAGCGAAAGACCAACTAGCATAAACAGTCTCATTCAACCCTTGATCCCCGGTCACAGTGACTTTCACTCCGGTTGCAGTGAACTCCAAAGCAGAAGGCACCACAACCCCAGACGCCGTGCGGGTTTTAAAATTAGCAACTTGACCTACTGGCTTACCTCTACTATTCAGAATTTCATAATTAGAATTACCCAAACTCTTAACCGTCAAATTCCCATACTTGCCGCAAAAGCACAATTTACTGACTCAGAACTGTGCCTAGCGCCCAGCCTAGAATCGCTCCACGAACCGCTAAACCGAGTCCGACTCCCCCAGCCGTTGCACTGCTGCTGCTATTCGTTCATCGTTAGCGGTCAAAGCAATTCGCACATACTGGGCGCCGCTAGGGCCATAAAATTCTCCTGGTGCGGTGAGAATCCCACGTTCAGCAAACCACTCCACCGTCATTCGACAAGGCTCTCCCCGAGTGGCCCACAAATAAAGTCCAGCTTGTGAATGATCGACAGTAAACCCAGCCGATTGCACAGCCGCCAGTAGACTATCGCGGCGCTTTCGGTACCGTTCCCGTTGCAGGTTTTCATGCTCATCATCACTAAGAGCAACCGTCATAGCAGCCTGAATAGGAAGTGGCACAATCATTCCCGCATGTTTGCGAACCTGAAGTAACTCAGCAACCAATTGCCCATCACCAGTGACAAACCCAGCCCGGTAACTGGCCAAGGAAGAAGTTTTAGATAACGAATGCACCGCAAGCAGCCCAGTAAAGTCTCCACCGCTTACCCGCGGATCAAGGATGGAAACTGTTTCCCCCTCCCAACATAAGCCCAGATAGCACTCATCCGACACTACGATGGCACCGCGCTCTCGCGCCCAATCCACTACCTTCCGAAGGTGTTTTACCCCAAGAACTTTCCCAGTAGGATTCGAAGGAGAATTGATGAATACCACTGCCGCCGACTCTGGGCCTAACTGATTTAACCCATCAGCTCGCGCTATCCTAGCGTGCGCAAGCAAGGCACCCACCTCATAAGTGGGATACGCCAACTCAGGGATAACCACCAAATCTTCGCTGCCAACCCCCAACAAAGTGGGAAGCCACGCAATAAGTTCCTTAGTCCCAATCACCGGCAACACCGCTTCCGGCGACACTCCCGTCACCCCATAACGACGCGCTAAAGCCGCTGCTGCCGCTTCCCGCAAAGCTCGGGTACCAGCAGTGGTCGGATACCCCGGCTCAGCGGCCACCGAGGCCAGGGCTTGTTGAATCTTGGGGTCCACCGGGTCCACCGGGGTACCCACCGAAAGATCAATAATCCCATCAGGATGCGCTGAAGCTACAGCTTTAGCCCCAGCAAGGCTATCCCAGGGGAAATCAGGCAACCGTGCCGAAACTCCACGGCCACCAGCAAAAAATGAGGTCTGCGCCGAAGAGCTCATTGACGAATTCAGTGCTCGCCACCCATCGGCGGAAGCGCCTTAATGAACGGTGGATCAAAATCAGTCTTACCCACCTTTGCCGCACCACCCGGGGAGCCAAGATCGTCAAAAAAATCGACGTTTGCAGCGTTGTAGGCTACCCACTGATCCGGGACATCATCTTCATAAAAGATTGCCTCTACCGGACAAACAGGCTCGCAAGCGCCACAGTCCACGCACTCATCGGGGTGGATGTACAGCATGCGTCCACCCTCATAAATGCAATCAACAGGGCACTCTTCGATGCATGCCTTGTCGAGCACGTCGACACACGGCTCTGCAATCGTGTATGTCACTGCCGCTCTCCTCGTCTTACCCAGTTATGCACCAGCAATTCTTTGGTGCAATATTCAACTAGTAATATTATCTCTTGCGTCATCAACGTCGTCACTGGCAGGTAGGCCTAACAACCTCTAGGACTGCCCTACCGAAGTATTTACGCAACACGACGTGCGTGCAGTGTGGTTCGTTCCCGCGCTGGGCGGCCAATTCCTTCGGCTATCTCCCGCAACTCTGCGACCGTCTTTGCTGAGCCGTGCTCCGAGCCAGCCATTCGGGAAATAGTTTCTTCCATCAGCGTCCCGCCCAGGTCGTTTGCTCCGCCGCGAAGCATCGCTTGACTACCAACAACACCAAGTTTGACCCAACTTGTTTGAATATTGGAAATACGACCATGCAGCATGACCCTGGCTAAAGCATGGACTGCCCGATTATCTCGATTGGTTGGACCTGGACGGGCTGCACCAGCGAGATACAGCGGGGCACTTTGATGTACAAAGGGAAGCGGCACAAATTCGGTGAAGCCGCCAGTCTCATCCTGAATTTTACTGAGCACCCGAAGATGACCCACCCAATGTTGCGGACTATCCACATGGCCGTACATCATTGTTGAACTGGAACGCAACCCTACTTTATGGGCAGTAGTGACCACATCAATCCAGGTTTGGCTGGGCAACTTGCCTTTAGTCAGCACCCAACGGACTTCATCGTCCAATATTTCTGCGGCGGTTCCTGGAATTGTGTCCAGACCCGCTTCCCGTAATTCGGTAAGCCAGTCAACAACACTCATTCCGCTGCGGGAGGCACCATTAACAATTTCCATCGGACTAAAGGCATGAACATGCATAGCCGGGACCCTGGCTTTCACCGCCCGCACCAGATCCGCATACCCGGTCACCGGCAATTCTGGATCAATCCCACCTTGCATACAGACCTCAGTGGCACCGGCAACATGCGCTTCCCAGGCCCGGTCCGCTACTTCTGCTGCCGATAAAGTGAAGGCATCCGCATCCCCTTTGCGTTGTGCAAAAGCACAGAAGCGGCAGCCGGTGTAACAAATGTTGGTGAAGTTGATATTTCGGTTCACCACATAAGTGACCTCATCACCAACAGTATCTTTACGCACGTTATCTGCTAAAGAAATAAATGCTTCTAACTCAGGGCCTTCGGCTGTCGCTAGGGCTAAATAATGCTCATCTGAGCAGCCAGCTGGATTTTTTTCAGCTGAACGCAAGGCCGCCAACACATCTCGGTCTAGTCGGACCGGAGTTGCCAACCCCCCAAGTTCCATTACCTGCTCTCGAATGGATTCCCAATCCCCGAAGGCACTTGTGAGATCGCTTCGGGTGTCGGCTTTCCGGCCCTGAACATCAATAGCACTACCCAAATCGACTCGACCACTTGATTCCCAGGATTCGTCTGGCTCCTGCCACGGTAAGCCCTGAGGGCGCACATTTTCTTTGGCTAATCCGGTTACCGGGTCTGCTAAAGCCTGCACATGTGCACTAATTCGTGGGTCAATCCATGGCGACCCCGCCACCACGTACGGGGGTTGTGCGGTAATCCGTTCCACCAAATCAAAACCCGCGTCGAGGGTTATCTGAGCAAGCACATCAAGGTTTGGCCACGGACGTTCCGGATTCACATGATCAGGGGTCAGTGGCGATACCCCTCCCCAATCATCAATTCCAGCACCAATTAACGCTGCACACTCTTGCGCTTCCACTAAATTTGGCGGCGCCTGAATCCTCATTTTAGGGCCAAGGAGTAAGCGGGTCACTGCAATAGCAGCCAAGAACTCTTCTAGCCCCACATCGGCTACCCCACGCATAGCTGTATCAGACTTGGCTCGGAAGTTTTGAATAATCACTTCCTGAATATGCCCAAATGCCTTGTGCACTTTCCTAATTGCCATTATTGACTCGACACGTTCTTGATAATTTTCACCAATGCCAATGAGCAATCCGGTGGTAAAAGGCACGGCTAACCGACCAGCATCGGTCAAGGTTCGCAGGCGAACCTCAGGATCTTTATCCGGGCTTCCGTAGTGCGCAAGACCTGGTGTCTCAAAAAGCCTTCGTGAGGTTGTTTCCAGCATCATGCCCATCGACGGTGCCACCGGCTTAAGTCGAGATAGCTCTTCCCAACTCATCACCCCAGGATTGAGATGCGGCAGCAATCCCGTCTCCTCCAGGACCCGAATTGCCATAGCACGCACATAATCGAGCGTGGAGTCATAGCCGCGTTCATCGAGCCACTGTTTGGCTTCATCCCAGCGCTCTTCTGGACGATCCCCTAAGGTGAATAATGCTTCTTTGCAACCAAGTTCAGCCCCTTGGCGAGCAATGCTCAGGATTTCCTCGGCTTCCATGAACATGCCTTGACCATTGGCTTTGAGCTTGCCTGGCACTGTTACAAAAGTGCAATAATGGCATCTATCTCGGCAAAGATGAGTTATAGGAATAAAGACCTTGCGTGAATAGGTCACCGGAAGCTTCCCCGTGCTACCTCGGTGACCAGTTCCCAACAATCCAGCATCCCGAACTAAAGCTGCGCTACGGCATAAATCACTGAGCGCTTCGCCTCTAGCTTGAAGAGCGATAACTGCCTCATCACTATTAAGTGCAACCCCGTCACGAGCTCGGCGAAGTACCCGACGCATAGCCGAATCAGTCGGCGGAACTAAGTCCACTATCGACGCTCGCGTCGGCAACTTGACCGTCGGCATTGGAAGCTCAACCAGGGCTTTGTCCGCATTAGCCCGGTCACCATAATTACTCACCCCCCGATCATGCGCCATGCCTCAGAACCGCTCGGGCTCAGGCCCCAAAAATCTCACTTCACCAACCGCGACGGCGCTCCGACAAAAGAACGTCCTACTACAAACGAGAATCCAGGGATAAACCCCACAGCCAGCACAAAGAGCGAACGCCAGTCATTAGGAAGAAGCACATCAGCGCCGGGACCTCCAATAAACATAAAAGTCGCCACCACAAGCAGCCATACCCATAAGGACAAACCAACCCGGCCATATCCCTTGCCATATTGTGCTGCCAGGTATACAAGAAGAAGATTAATGGCACCAGCAATGCCAGCGCTCACCGGAAAGTGCTGGGTACCCCAGTTAAGAGGCAAATAAAACACTGCAATCACAGCACTCTCGAGTGCACCCAGAACCGTAATGACAGCAACCAGAACATCACATCTGATCAACAAATGAGAGCCCGCTGTTTTCTTTTTTTCTGACACACCGTCAAGGATAATGGTGCAATGCCTTAGCAACCACGTCAAGCAACTTAATCTACTGGCGGATACCCAAACATCGTGAGCAATTGACTTTGCATAGCCGCAAAACTATCCAGAATCCCGTAGTACGTTGCATGATCGGCTTCGGCAGAAGGTCGAAGCGAATCAACAAAAGCCGCAATAGCTAACTGTACTGAGTAATTCATGCATTACCCCTTCTCAAGGTAAATCCACTGAACCTACAAGGCTTGCTTTGTCCAGTTTATGCGGTCACAGTACCTTTTACAGCAGAATGCTCTATTCGAATAGCAAAGGGTGTGTTTGGCATATGCCAAACACACCCTTTGCGGAGCTCAAAGCTAGAACAGAGTGAAGCCACCACCACGGGCATTGATATCAGCTATTCCGATGTTGATATCTGCCGAAAAATCTGGTGCATGAAATGGAGGCGGGAATGGCTCGTAGCAAAACGGTGGAGGACCGTAACTAATTAAACCAACCAACCGATCACCAACGGTCAGTGGTCCACCAGAATCCCCTGGTATCGCACAGGTCTGCTCAATAATGTCGCCATCACTGTAGCCCCAAACCCAGGCACAAGTATGCCCAGTCGAACGGCCTTCTTTACATACCGGAGTTCCGAAGGGCGGCGCTGGCGATATCACGTTAATTGTAGTTCCACCAACAGTTTTGAGCGGAGCTACTTTTGCATCATCCAAGTCGATAACAGAAATATCAGAGACCTGACTTACATACACAAACTTGCCGATAGCGCCAGCTTCTGGCCAAAATTCAGAGACTACTCGGTCACCTACATGTGCACAATGGCCTGCCGTTAAACCAATCAATGAACCTGCGTTGTTATAGCCAACAGCGGTCAGTGAACAGGCGGCAAAACGGCTAGGGTCGGCAGTACTTAAATCTGGATTGCTACCACTGAAGTCTGGCAAAAGAATGCCTGATCCACCTCCAAGAAACACCTCAGGTTCAGCAGGAGCAGCCTGGGAAACCGAAGTAGCACCAGCAAACGCCAGCACAAAAGCAGCAACAACTAGAAAACGTCTGTACACGTTTCTCCCTGTGATCGAAGTTATACGGGAACATACTGACAGTAGCATCTGGCAAGCAAAAAAGGCGAACAGTAGGGAGCTAGTTGCTGAGTTAGCAGATAAGTCCCTGGACAGGTGAAGTAAGGTCAGTGAAATAGCTATTTACAGCGTTATCAACGCAAGCAACCCCAGACAAAGCTACGGTGTGCTGTTTACCTTCGAAAGTGATAAGAGAAGCGCCTAGCTGGGCAGCCAAACTTACCCCAGCTGCATAAGGGGTTGCAGGGTCACCTGTCGTAGAGATAACAACCACCTTAGGTAGGCCGACGGCACTGGGGGTATGCGGGTAGCTTGTGGGAACAGTGGGCCACAAATCGCAGACAAAAGTCCCATCCACACAAGAAATTGCAACAAAGGCATCCTGGGCATTGCTATAACGGCCCGATGAATCTCGTTCATAATAAAGGTCAGCCAGCTGCATCAACCCAAGACCATCACCTGTACCTAACCGATACAGTCCGTCAGTTAGTCGCGGCCATGCCATCTGTGAGTACAACGCGGCATTAATACCCATACGGGCATCGTTAATACTGAGCACTCGCCCGTCGCTTAGCGGTAACGGATTGTCCGCTAACGGGATCAGCAAATCATTGAGTCGAATAGCCGCTGACTGTATATCGGCACCCAATGGACACGAAGGGCGATTCACACAATCGGTAACGTATGATTTCAGCGCTTGCTCAAAGGCAACTTCTTGCTTGGCGGTGCGATCTTCGGCGTTTTCCTCCGGATCAAGTGCGCCATCGAAAACCATCGCACGAACATTTTCTGGGAACGCTTCAGCATAAGCTGTCCCTAATTGTGTCCCATAAGAAAAACCAAGATAGTTCAGCTGCTCCTCACCCAGAGCTGCCCTCACAATATCAAGATCACGAGCAGACTCTCGAGTACCGACAAACTGAAGAAGCTGTGGTGTTGATTTTGCTGCACACCGAGCTGAAAAATCTAATGAATATATCTGTGGAAAGTACTCACCAATCGGACCATAATCGGGCCATACTTGAGCAGCCCTCATCTGATCAAAATCTTGATCTGACCAACAATCTACAGCCGGAGTGGAGGCATTGACCCCGCGTGGGTCCAAACCCACTACGTCAAAATTCTGGGAAAGCTCAGACAACGAAGGTGCACCCAACATATCGGCAACAAACCGAATGCCGGATCCTCCTGGGCCTCCAGGGTTGACCACTAGGGAGCCAATCTTAGGACCGGTTGCTTTTATCCGCATGACAGCCAGCGAAACCTGGCTGGCATCTGGCAACTCATAACTCAATGGGGCACTCACACGGCCACATTCCAAACGTGGATTCGCGTAATAGATAGCGTCAAAATCCGACCGTGCAAAGGACTGACAAGGGCCCCACTGGACAGCTTGATTGTAGAACTGATCCAAACTTCCCAATATCGGCGCCGGTGGAGCAGCTTGAGCAGCATCACCTACAGCCACAGCAGAAGCCATAGCCAAACCAGAAGCAACAGCAATTCTTAATAAGTTTCCAACCCCAAATGATTTCACAACTTGAATTGTTCCACTACCAACAAAAAACAGTAGAGCCACCCCTATAGCCAGGGTAAAAAATATTTACCGAGTAGGAAAATCAGCTCGCTCCCAGTTTTTAGCAGCCAGCAAAAAGATCGGTTTCGCGCCCAGTACCATCTAAGGGTAGCCCTGGTTGCCCTACGGCTAGTATGAAGTGTTCTTCCGGCAGTAGGGGTTGAACAACTTTATTGGATAAAGCATAAAAATTTGATTCAGGCGCAATTTCCACCTGAGTACGGTGTGCCCGCAAAGCCCCAAGTTTTGATTCACAAAAATCGGAAATATTTATGGTGGTGGTGATCTGAGCATCGGGATAACAGAATAATTCTTCTTTATGCGGCATTCGCCATCCTGACGGAAGTTCATCCTCAGCAATCTGCGCCAACCCTTCCATTAGCCCAGATTGCTCAAAAACTGTCCAATAAAATTTGGGAACTTCCCACGCTGAACCCGAGCCAATGAACCCTTGGTCACCTGCAGCAGAAACGGCTAAGGACGAAATATGATGTGCCTGAATATGATCGGGGTGACCATACGTTCCACCTGGATCATAAGAGATAACCACCTGCGGGCGGATCTTACGAATGACCGTAACCAACTCAGCCACAACAACAGAGAGCTCGGCATTAACAAAAGCGCGCGGATTTTGGGCAGCGGCAGTTCCAGCCATTCCCGAATCCCGCCAACGTCCTGCACCACCAAGAAAAATTGGTTCTGCAGCACCCAGCTTCTTTAGCGCTTGGCTAAGTTCGGTAATGCGATAACCACCCAGCTGATCTGCCTGTTCTGCTACCAATCCCGACCAACGTTCGCCAATTACCTCACCTTGCTCGCCTAATGTGCAGGTGACCACCGTGACTTGCACCCCTTCAGCGGCATATCGTGCGATAGTGCCACCGGTAGTAATGGATTCATCATCAGGATGGGCGTGCACTAGCAGTAATCGACGTGGCTCGCATGAATGCTGATTAGTCACTGCGTCAACCTCGTCCACAAGTACGCATTACTGAAAATACCAACAGGAGGCGCGCCTTGCAGTGAAACCTGTTGAGCACTTGGCCCAACAGCAACTACTGCACTCTCTTGTAGGATCGGCAGCACAACAGCTAGGTCCCAAATTTTCGGCTCAACATTTTTTAGTACCTCAAGTATCGGTACCGGACCTCGTACTGCTGATTCAATATCAGCATCAATTTTCTGGTCACACACACCGGTAATATTGCTTGGTACCGTTTTGCTACGTTCCAACGGTGCAGTTTCCACGGTACTAACCACAGTGGAATTACTTGATGCAGATATTTGCGACTCAGGAGCAGAAGAAACCGCCGGGGTCAACGGCTGACCGGACCCCCCAGGCATCGTCAAGCCTAAAGCCGCACAACTAAACCGTGACGCCAACATATTCCAGGGGTCTCCGCCCGCACTTTGCCAGCCCACAATCGCATCAATCCTGTTGCTCAACAAAGCAGTTCCGTAAAGCTCTTCAGGGTCAAGAGCTAACACAGATGCTGAAATACCAGCACTTCGTAAAAGATCTGAAGCCGTGTTAGCCACCGCAATAGAGGTGGAATCATTTTTTGCAGCTCCAATAACCAGGGACAGAGGTTCTCCATCCTTTGTTACTTGTCCAGAAGTCCCCCGTTCGGGCTCTTGGGTAACCAGCGCACCAATGCCCTCTTTGTGCAAATATCCCGCTTGAGTCAGTAATGCCCGTGCTTGATCTTTAGTCAAGGGAGTTGGTGCAGTTGGAGAATAATTAGGATAAGAAGGAGTGAGAACCTGAGCCTTGGCCTGCACAGCTGCCCCATCACTGCCAGCCCCCACTGCAGCAAGCAAACTTGAGTCTAATAAGCCAAGTACTGCCTGCCGGACTTGAACATTGGCAAGCTTAATACTTTTTGCATTAAGCGAAAGCTGGAGAGTTCTCGGCATCAGAATACGACTAGAACGTACCTCAGGAATTGCGCTAAGTTGCGCAAAACTTGCATCTCCACCACGAACTTGTGCAACTTGAGAATCTGCCGTGCGGATAGAATCCGCCAACTGCGAAGCACTACCTGCTCTACGCAGAAGAATCTCATCAGCCGCCGCTGGAGTGCCCCAAAACCTATCATTACGCTGTAGTAGTACTTCATCCCGATCCAGATCAACTGATTTGATTCTAAATAACGCCCCGGACTCCCGCAGGGGTTCAACTAAAGCCTTAGCAAAACCACCTGCGATATCTTTAACTATATGAGAGGGCAAAAGATTGGTGAATAATTCCCGCCAAGCCGGGTAAGGAGATTTCATCGTGACAGTAACTGTTTTACCGCCCCCGGAGGATGCCACCACCTCAGCTATATGCTGGTACCCCGCTGGATCAATCACCCCCGGCTGATGAATCATCTGCTGCCAAAGAAAATGAAAGTCCTCGGCCGCAATCGGTGCTCCATCAGTCCACTGGGCTTCGTCTCGGATCTTATATACAACAGTTTGCGGCAAGTCTGAAACTTGTTCTGCAGAAAGCAATAATGAACTGTCCATTACCCAATCAGACCCTGTTATCGATGCTGAATTTGGGACCGGCCGGAAAGCGCTTGGCAAAGTCAAAGTGGCCAAAGCTGAACTTGCAGGAGACTGATCCGATAACAAATGTGGATTAAAACCACCTCTGATTTCATCCACACTCACCACCACACGATTGGTTGCTGGAACTAATATCGGTGTGGTTTTAGGGTTATCGGTGCCCTCTACTGCAGGGGGTGGATCGGCAGTACACGCCAGACATAGCAGTGCCACCAAAAACGCAAGAACAATCGCACGCCACCGACTAGTAAACTTTGTATCTACCATCAAGCCACCCTACTGCTCTGTGCACACCGTTGTGCCAAAAACATAAGTTGGCGGTCCTCCCACCAGCTCAGGACTTATTTTGCGTCGCGAGACTTTGCTCGGGACCGCTCTCTAGCCCGCTCGTTGGCGTTAAGGTGCACTTTACGCACTCGAACCACCTCAGGGGTGACCTCAACGCACTCATCAGCAGCGCAGAACTCCATGGCCATTTCCAAGTCTAATTTCTTAGGCTTAGCCAAAGTTTCCATCACATCAGCAGAGGATTGCCGCATATTAGTAAGTTTTTTCTCCCTGGTGACATTGATGTCTAGATCCTCCTGGCGAGGGTTAATCCCCACCACCATGCCCTCATAGGTATCTGCTCCAGGCTCAACAAAGAACGTGCCGCGGTCTGCAAGTTGAATCATGGCAAACGGGGTCACAGTGCCTGCGCGATCCGATACCAGTGAACCAGTATGGCGGGCCCGAATCTCACCAGCCCAAGGGCCGTAGCCGTCAAATACTGCATTGGCAATGCCGGTACCACGAGTTTCGGTCAGGAAATCGGTGCGGAATCCAATCAGACCACGCGAAGGCACGATAAATTCCATCCGCACCCAACCGGCACCGTGATTGGCCATCTGCACCATTTTGCCTTTGCGGGCTGCCAACAACTGAGTGACTGCACCTAGATATTCCTCTGGGGAGTCAATGGTCAGTTCTTCAAAAG
>JBOFCS010000222.1:0-7777 GCA_051646185.1 Mycobacteriaceae bacterium
AGAGATCCCATCCATCGCAGTTACCACCATAATCAGATGACATTCTCTTTGCTATACGCATGGAGCGAAAATTTTGTGTTACCCATCAGCCATGATGAGGTGGTCCACGCAAAGGGCACTTTATGGACCAGAATGCCAGGCAATCAATATAATAAAGCCGCTGGACTGCGTGCGCTACTGGCGTATATGTGGGCACACCCAGGGAAAAAATTACTTTTTATGGGACAAGAATTTGGCCAACATGCCGAATGGTCAGAAGAACACGGGCTAGATTGGCCTCAGCTTCATAATGACTTTTTTTCTCAAGGTATCCAACTGCTCATACAAGATTTAAATCGTATATATAAGTCTGCCCCAGCGCTTTGGGCTTTAGATTTCACTCCAGGTGGTTACTCGTGGATTGATGCCGATGACAGCAAGAATAATGTATTAAGTTTCCTGCGTTATGGAGATGAAGGCTCGATCATCGCCTGTGTCTTTAATTTTTCTGGATCTACTTATAGCAATTACCAACTTGGCTTACCCCACAAAGGACATTGGACAGAAATTCTTAATACCAATGCAACTAGCTATGGTGGCAGCGGGCAGGGGAACCAAGGAAAGGTTCTGGCAACTGAAACACCCTGGCACGATCGACCGGCTTCAGCTCAATTATTACTACCAACCAATGCCGCGATCTGGCTAGCCTGGAACGGGCACATCGGGTAGTTGTTGACCGCTAAGCAGCGAAATCTTCTGTTGTCATCATTCCTACGTATGCACTTCAGGTATGATGATAATGCTTTGTGTATATTGGGTTAGGGGAAGGTCAGATTCGTGTTGCTTGGTAAAAAATTGGGGCATGTTAAAAAAAATTTCCCTCAGCAAAGTTCCACATTAAAAAAATTTGCGGCCGTGACCGCCTCAACTATACTGCTTGCCAGCTGCACCAATTACATCCAAGGCACCCCCGTTTCGGTCTATTCCGACCCCTTCTCCGTTGCTGGAATGAAAGCAAATAACGGCCCAAATGGTCCCCGGCAAGGCGTTCCCAATGCCTATCGTGCAGTGGAAAACAGCGATGGTGGACAGGTCGATACTATCGCAGTTAATGCTTTAGCCGATATCGAAAAGTATTGGGAAACAGAATTTCCACTAATCTTCGGCCAAGAATTTGAACCAGTTACCGCCGTCACGTCCTGGGACTCCAACGCCTCAGAACGTAGATCACCGATATTTTGCGGAGATTCCACTTACCGCGAATTAAATGCTGCATTCTGTGAAACTGATCGAACTATCGGCTGGGACCGCGGCGGCCTACTACCATCAATGACAAATGCTTTTGGAACCATGTCCGTGGTCTCTGTTCTCGCCCATGAATATGGGCATGCAGTTCAGCAAGCAGCAGGCACCGTCGATCAATCAACCCCGACTATAGTTTCCGAACAACAGGCAGACTGCTTTTCCGGTGGATTCATGCGAAAAGTTGCCGAAGGCAAAGCAGAACATTTTCAGCTCAATACCGGCGAGGGGTTAAATTCTGTTCTTGCAGCAACTGTCGCGCTCCGCGACCCTGTGCCAGAAACCGAAGAGGAGGCTAATGACGAGTCGGCTCACGGTTCTGCCTTTGAACGTGTAACAGCATTCCAGATTGGTTTCATCGACGGACCTGCCTCTTGCGCAAAAATTGACATGGCTGAACTTGAAAGTCGACGTGGTGATTTACCCATTGCAGCAGTGGACAGCGGCGAACTTGAAATAACTCAAGAATCAGTACAAGATATTTTTGACTCACTCAATATCGTCTTCCAATTAAAACCTGCACCACGCATTTCCTTTACCGGAATAAATACGAACTGCACAACCCCTGACCTCAAACCCACTGCGCCGGTGTCATACTGCCCATCGAATGACACCATCGGAGTTGACCTGGCGGCACTCGAAGAACGCGGCACTGCTGACGCCGAAGAACTACTACTACCTACACAACTCAAAGGTGATTACAACGCTTATGTGCTAGTTGCCTCACGCTATGCATTGGCCGTCCAGAACCGGCAAAATCTTGATCTCACTAACTCCACAACTACCTTACGAACTGCCTGTCTGGCTGGGGTTTACACTAAAGCTGCCGCAGAAACCATCAGTGATGGTGACCAGCTTTTTGTCGGTTTATCTGCCGGTGATATCGACGAGGCAGTTTCGGGATTGCTCACAGACGGACTAACCGCATCTGACCTACGCGGTTCAACCGTACCAAGCGGATTTTCTCGGGTAGATGCATTCCGCGCCGGGCTAATGAACGGACAATCTTCTTGCTCAAACCGCTACCCTTAACCCCCACAGTTGCCGGTAACTGCCCTAATACAGAGCGCTTGCCAATGTACGGCGAGCTGCACTAACAACAGGATCAGCCGGGTCGAAAAGTTCGAAAAGCTCCAACAGCCGCGTACGCACTTTGGTTCTGTCGTCACCAGAAGTGCGTCTTACTAGCGCAATCAATCGCCTAAAAGCCAGATCAGGCTGCTGTGAGAGTAATTCAACATCAGCAGCATTACATTGCAGCTCAATATTTTCTGGATCTGCATCAGCAATCGCTACTGCGTCCTGGGCTACGTTACTGGCACGAGCAATAAAGTTGACCTGCCGAAGCGCACTAAGTGCCTCGCTATTGCCCGGTTCACTATCGAGAATCTGCTGATAAGCCTCTTTCGCCGCATCAAAGTCACCCGCATCCAGTGCTTCTTCCGCAGCAGTAAAACGTAGATCTTCTGGAACTTCCGTCGGGCTAGAGTCAGCGCCGACCAACCCGGAAAGTTTCCCTTCTGTTGCCTGTAAGAGAGAAGCAATCCACTTCGCTAAGGTCTCTTTCGGCTGTAGACCTTGAAAATCGGCAATAGGTTGGCCAGCGGCTAACGCTACCACTGTAGGCACCGCTTGGACACCGAATGCCTGAGCAATTCGTGGGTACACATCAACATCTACTCTGGCAAAAACCCAGTCTTCAGTACTTTGGTAGGCAAGCTGTTCAAGTGTTGCCGCCAACTGCAAGCAAGCATCACTACGCATGGACAGCAGTGCAACAATCACTGGCACTTGACTTGACTTAGTAAGAACCTCAGTCTCAAAACTCGCCTCGGTAACATCAACAACCCGGTTGGCACCACCAGCTAAGTCATTCTCTGCATTGGAATGCTCAGGAGCAGCCGGTCGATCTTTAAGACTAGAAAGGTCAACCGCTCCAGACATGGCGGCAGCCACCCTAGGCGGAATTGATGTAGGACGAGAACCTGGTCGAGTCACAGCATTAGTCTTTCATGTTCTTGAATGCGTACTTGGGGCAGTTGGGGCAGATAGCTCAGCAAGTTGTCCATTCCGCACCGCCCAGACTTCAAAAAGCACCGTAAATAATGGTGGCAAACTAGATAACAGCCCTAAGATGGTGGTACGAACGCTCCACTTAAGAGCAATAGCAGTAATGACGGTTATCACAAGGAACACCACAAAAACAAAACCGTGAAACATACCAAAAATTTTGACACCAATCTCGTGTGGGTAAATGTCAAGTTCTTTGTTAATCTCGCCAGTGAAGTACTTAAAATACATCCCGATGAGTAAGCCCGTCCAACTTATCGCCTCAAGCACCGCAACAAAACGGAAACGTTTGGCATGGGTAGTCAGATCAAAAAAACTAGTCATAACACCATTGTGCCGCAAGCTCAACCACCACAACAACAAATGGTTGAGGCCCTTCGATACACCAAGACCCCTAGACTTTTTTAGGGACAGTTAGCACCAAAGCATCACCCTGACCGCCTGCGCCACACAGCGCTGCCGCTCCAGTTCCGCCACCACGTCGGGCAAGCTCTAAAGCTAGGTGCAGCGTTATTCGAGCCCCTGACATACCAATCGGATGTCCGATGGCTATCGCACCACCATTAACGTTAACCCGAGCGTGGTCGATGCCCAGTTCTTTCACCGAGGCCAAACCAACCGCAGCAAAAGCTTCGTTGATTTCCACAAGATCAAGATCTTGAGGATAGACACCTAACTTTGAGCACGCCTTAGCTATCGCCTTAGCTGGCTGCGACTGCAAGGTGGAGTCTGGTCCAGCAACAACACCATGTGCGCTGATTTCAGCCAACCAGGGGATTCCTAATTCTTCAGCTTTCGCTTTACTCATCACCACTACCGCAGCTGCACCATCGGAAATCTGGGAGGCCGAGCCCGCGGTTATCGTTCCATCCTTACGGAAAGCCGGGCGCAATCCTGCAAGAGATTCGCCGGTGGTGTCTGCACGAATGCCCTCATCCTGACTAAATAGGATGGGGTCACCTTTACGGTTAGGGATATGCACTGGCACAACTTCATCAGCGAATTTTCCGTCGGCCCACGCTCGAGCTGCTTTTTGATGAGAGGCAGCAGCAAATTCATCTTGCTCTTCACGAGTAAACCTGTCGATATCGTTACGTTGTTCGGTAAGAGCACCCATAGGCTGATCGGTAAAAACATCGTATAAACCGTCATAGGCTAGATGATCACGAACAACAACGTCACCGTACTTGTACCCGTCCCGAGCCTTCTCAAGCAAATGCGGCGCTAACGTCATCGACTCTTGCCCACCAGCAACCACTACTTCATACTCCCCTGCTCGGATTAACTGATCAGCAAGGGCAATCGCATTAATGCCAGATAAGCACATCTTATTAATCGTTAATGCCGGTACATTCCAAGGGATTCCACCTGCAATAGCGGCCTGACGCGCTGGCATCTGACCGGCACCGGCGGTAAGAACCTGCCCCATGATGACGTAGTCAACCAATTCTGGCTTGACGCCTGCTTTTTCTAGTGCCGACTTGATGGCGATACCACCGAGATCAGAGCCACTAAAGCCTTTCAACGAGCCGAGCAGGCGGCCAACCGGAGTGCGGGCACCGGCAACAATCACAGAAGTGGTCACAATTTCCTCCAGCTAAACGGGATGGCGTCTTTCACCTATGCAGCCAAGTCAGTAGTAAAACGGACACGGCTCACCAGTGCCTCAACGGTACCGCTACGGTCGAGGTTATGACTTCTTTGACCCCACCTTCAGATACCGCACTCGCTAGCGGCCTTGTTACTCATATCGACCACGTTGGCATCGCCGTACCTGATCTAGACACAGCAATTGCCTGGTATAGCAGCAACCTCGGGATGGTTTCGGCGCATATCGAAGTTAATGAAGAACAAGGAGTGCGTGAAGCAATGCTCACCACAGCCGGGGCACCTGAAGGTGGTGCAGTGCTACAACTACTAGCTCCACTTAACTCGGAATCAACTATCGCAAAGTTCATCGACCGTAGCGGTCCTGGGTTACAACAACTCGCTTACCGAGTAACCGACATTGATGCCATCACAACGCACTTACAGAGCAAAGGTGTGCGCTTACTCTATCCGCAGGCCAAAACTGGTACCGCAGCCTCACGAATCAACTTCATTCACCCCAAAGATGCAGGCGGCGTGCTCATCGAACTTGTGGAACCAGCAAAGAGCTCTCCGGCAAACTAGTAGCAGCCGCTACCTCACACTAGTTATGATACGAGTAAATTATAGGCATGGCCAGCGAGAACGAACACTCTTCAGCACTAGTCCCCTTTTCTATCGTCCGCCGTGGCGGCTATGACCGCGATGAAGTAGCCGAGTTTTTTCAACGCCTAGATGCCGAAATTCGGGTCATTTCCGCCGACCGGGACGCTGCGGCAACACATGCGCAAGAACTCGCTGAACGCCTCGATGAGGCCAGAGACGAAATCGATGAGCTACGCCAGGATATCGATAAACTCTCTGTCCCGCCCACCACAGCTGAAGGCATGAGCGACCGTATCTCTCGTATGCTCAGACTCGCTTCGGATGAGGCATCGGAGATGCGAGCTCACGCTGAAGCCGAAGCTGCGGAGCTTATTTCAGTTGCTGAGCAAGATGCAGCTGAGCTACGCAATCAAGCCCAACAGGAACTCGATAATATTGTTCAACGCCGAGCTGCAATGGAAGCTGAGCATAAAAACACTATGGCAGCGGCTCATGAAGAAGCCGCAAGGATACTCGCCACCGCCAAGGCCGAAAGAGATCAGCTTGACACCGAAGCCCACGGACAACGAGTGGCTGTTCAAGAAGACTTTGATATTGCAATGGCTGAACGCCGCTCACAAGCTATCGCCCTGATCGAAGAACAAGAGTCAACAAGTAAAGCTGAAGCAGCACAAAGGATTAGCGAGGCTACCTCAGCCGCACAACGAAGAATACAAGCTGCGACCGAGCAGTCCGCGCAACGAATTTCCGAAGCCAAGGACCTCACTGAAGAACTTCGAACTGTTCGCGCTCGAATACTCGAACAACTTATGGCAGTCCGCGGACAGCTTGATGAAACCCCGTCACTGTTAGCAGTTGCTCAGCGTGAACGTGAGCTACTGGATAGCGGAATTGATCCTTTCACCGGACAACTCGATCAACCACTTGCTGATACCGAAGAATTCGACGAGACCTTTACCGCCACAGACAACACTGTTAACGAGTCACAAGTACAGGAGTAGCCCCCTCATTAAGACCACCGTCTCGTTACTGTTCTAGTCGCCCGCGCAGCCCAACAACCTGAGTGCCAATGTCGCCGATCATTAGCACCACTGCCGCTTTCGGCTGGCCAGGAAACGATATGAGCTACCCCGCTCATAATCTCATGATCACACCCCGGGCAACGATAAGTTTTTATTGCTCGCACCGAAGGGATACTGCGCACCTGATATTCAAAGCCATCTGGCCCTATTTCCATTCTTAATGCAGCCGAATTCACAAACGGCGACACAACGTCATGTCGAGATGTTCGCTGATTGCGCCGGGGCATAGAACTATAGTAAGTCTTTGCTCTTAAAAGAGCTTATATTCGGTGCTCTCAGTGCCCCGCAACTTGTCGTAGTCCAAAATCACACATCGGATTCCACGATCAGTCGCCAAAGTTTTGGCTTGTGGCTTGATCTGTTGTGCAGCAAAAACTCCAGTGACTGGAGCCAGTAGCGGATCTCGGTTCATCAGCTCAAGATATCGGGAAAGTTGCTCCACCCCATCTATATCACCCCGCCGTTTAACTTCCACTGCTACTGCTGAACCCTGAGCATCCCTAACCAACAAATCCACTGGACCGATGGCCGTCATGTATTCGCGTCGAACAAGCCTAAATCCAGAACCAAGAGTATGTACATGCTCAGCCAATAGTTCTTGTAGATGAGCTTCAACGCCATCCTTAATGAGGCCTGGGTCCAGACCTAATTCATGGCTACTGTCATGCTCAATATCCTCGATGGTGATCCGTAATTCTTCCCCAGCTTTGTTAGTGACTATCCACAACGCAGCTGCGTCATCTTCGCTTGCCTGTTCGACCAACCAACATGGCGGGCTCATCCAATTTAGTGGCTTATAGGCGCGGTCGTCGGCATGAATACTCACTGAGCCGTCCGCTTTAATTAACAATAACCGTCGAGCTGAGGGCAAATGGGCCGTAAGACGTCCAACGTAATCAACCTGGCATCGAGCAATCACTAATCGCACGGTGATAACTCTAGAGGCCGCGTCCAAAAAGAGGATTTTGCATCACCTAGTGACAAGCCACAAACAATGAATCAGTCCGTATAGAGATGGGCGGTTTCAAGGAGCTAACGCAACACCTTCTTTGTGGAGGTTGTCGTGACGGTTTCGTGGAATGATCGATGTGTTGCGTATTCGATGCTTCTGGGGGGTGCTTCTGCGCAGGAAACGGCGAGGCGATTGAGTG
>JBOFCS010000232.1:0-6099 GCA_051646185.1 Mycobacteriaceae bacterium
TAGCTAACTAAGCCATGACGAGTGGCTGTACTCCAGAAGTATCAACATTTCTCAGTAACTTAGCTATTTTCATGCCCGATACTGGTTCAATCCAGTCAGCAGCAATCTCTGCCAAAGGTACTAAGACAAATGCCCTTTCGACCATCCGTGGATGGGGCAGGGTTAAGACAGGACTGTTGAGGACTAGATCTCCATAGAGCAACAAATCTAGATCCAAAGTGCGAGGCTGGAGATCTCCCTTACTAGTGCGACCAAACTGAAGTTCCGTAGCTTGCAGAATCGTTAATAGTTCTTCTGGAGTTTGCGCGGCAGATAATAAAGCACAACCATTAAGATAATCAGCCTGGGGTTCTTTCGTACCCACGGCTTTAGTTTGGTACCAGCTGGAAGTTGTCTTCAGCTTAATTCCAGGAATTTGATTGAGGACATTAAGAGAACTCTCCAAGATGCTGAGAGAATTTCCTTGATTACTACCTAAAGCGATCGCGCATTCTGTCATATTATTTAGGGGGTAGATAAACAACAGCCATATCATCACTGCGATTACCAAGATCAATTCTAGATTCTTGGTAGAGTTGTCTTAGTAACACCTCAGCCTCCTGGGCAGGAACATCCAAAATATTAGCAGCTTGACCCACAGTGAGCATTTGCTTTTCTGTAATCATTTTAATAATTCGTCGACGGCGATGGGATTCGGCTTTTTCTCGTAGATTAATTCCCGCGACTATGGTAGATAATCCAAACAGAGCAGCGTTGTACTTGCTCTATGAGTTTTTTTTGGCGTTGTTCCATAAAGTAATATCTCAATCCAAATAAGCTTCTGAATCATCTTCTAATTTGGATGTTATTCCAGAAAAATTTTAGATCGCTCCGACATTTATACGAAAAGTTTCCAGTTAATACGCCCACACAAGGTAGTTATAGGTCATTTGTCAATATAATCATTCAAATTTAGGATATTGTACGGAAATATTCTGTTTAACTACCTCATATAGGGTACTTATCTGGAAAACGTCAGTATAATAAATAGTTATATCAAGCCGATGTGTCTGTTGAGGGTATTTCAGAAGCTTTAGAAAACTATCAGACCGAGAGATTACCCATTGTCCATGAATATCAACGAACAAGTCGAGAAATGAGTCAAAAAACCAGCCTTAGCGATATTGAAATAATGTCTATTCAAGAATCTTGGGTCTTAAGTTTAGACCGAAAGTGATGGCAATTTGGCAACAAATTTTTCAATGTTCACAAGCTTGTTATCAACCTACCTACCTACCTACCTACTTATGCTGGATAAATTTTCTCAGTGGCAGCTTTTTTTAGATAGTCATTGTCATCACTGGCTAGGCGCTTGGGCGCGTTATGAGCCTTCGGGAAAACTAATTGAGAGCTACCAATCCGAAAGAATTTTTACAGCAAATCTTCAAAAAACAATTGTTCATCAAAAAAATATCCACCATAAACCCGATGGCATTATTGTTAATGAATGGGATTTAGAGCGTATGGAAGATGGAGAGTCTAAACATCCTCACTGCCAAACAATGTGTACTTTTTACTTCTCAGATGCGACAGTGTTTTGGGTTCCTTTTAAATCTGCAAATGATTTTTTTGGTATTGAGATCATTTTAAAGTGTCAGTCTTCACGAGCAAGTGTTTTTGCGACCTATGATAATAATCGAAAACTTTCCCGTTTTACTCTTGTTAGAGAGTACATAAAAGAAACTATGCCAATCTGGTCTTACAATCTGTCAACGCAAAAGAAATCATTGCCTAATGTCATTGACACAGCTGGTGTCATAGGAGAATACGGGAAAGGAGAATTACCGATTGATTCTATTAAAACGAGGTGGCTAAGTGGAACTGGAAGGGAAATTATCTATTTTCCCGATAATATTGCATTCAATGTGCCTACTTACTTCGACTCTATGAACCCTAGTGATTTGATTGTTGATTGGTTAACTCCGACTGGAAAAGCGGAGCGGAGAATAGCTCGTTATCTACCAGACAAAGAAATGCCTTTATTTTTGTCCCAAAGTCTATCATTTTGACCTTCTTCTTTGTTGAGTTCCGATATGGTCTTGGTGATTCCTTAAAGAAAAATAATTATTAAGCGATCGCAGTATAACACATCATTGGAGCGGACAATGTTGAAATATTGCGGTTTTGAGTTTGGAGGCGCTCGATTGCCGCTCAATTCTGCCGTTAGAAGTAATAATTGCTTTTGTGCCAATCACGCTAGCTATACTAAAGTATGGAAAGTTTGATAATTAAACTATGGATCATCGCCCGATCTATCTTGATGCTCACTCTACAACTCCTTTAGATCAAAGGGTATTGGCAGCAATGTTGCCTTACTTTACTGAAAATTTTGGTAATCCTGCTAGCAACAATCATGTTGATGGTTGGGAAGCCAGTGCAGCCATGAAAAATGCCAGGGAAGCGATCGCTTGCGTTCAGGATTTCCGCAAGTTTGCATAGCCTCGAACTAGCGATCGCCTGATGATCGGTTGACGTTACTCCAACAAACCCTCGAAGACCTTTTCGCTGAGACTAGGCAAGGTCGAAACGATCAAGGTTCATCACCTTGTCCCACGCCGCCACAAAGTCATGCACGAATTTTGACTGCGAGTCCCCACACCCGTACACTTCCGCGAGGGCGCGTAGCTGAGAGTTTGAGCCGAAGATGAGGTCAACCCGGGTGCCAGTCCATTTGAGTTCGTTTGTTGTGCGATCGCGCCCCTCGAAAAGGTCTTGAGCATCAGAAGTCGCCTTCCACGTCGTACCAAGATCGAGCAGATTGACGAAGAAGTCATTAGTCAACGTCTCTGGACGCTTGGTGAAGACACCATGGGGAAGCTGATCAAAGTTGGCATTTAAGACCCGTAGACCACCGACCAACACTATCATTTCCGGCGCGCTTAGGGTCAGTAACTGCGACTTGTCCACCAGCAACTCCTCCGCAGATAGGGGGTGGTCACCTTTGAGGTAGTTGCGGAAACCATCCGCTTTCGGTTCGAGTACGGCAAAAGACTGCACATCAGTTTGCTCCTGAGACGCATCCGTCCGGCCAGGCTTAAAGGGAACCTTTACATTGTGTCCGGCGTTTTTCGCCCCCTGCTCCACACCAGCGCAGCCCCCCAGAATGATTAGGTCAGCCAGAGAAACCTTCTTCTCGCCTGACTGAGAGCTGTTGAACTCCTGTTGAACCCTTTCCAGAGTTTGCAGCACAGTAGCCAGCTGGGCGGGTTGGTTAACTTCCCAATCTTTCTGTGGCGCAAGACGAATGCGCGCCCCGTTCGCCCCACCGCGCATGTCCGACCCTCGGAAGGTGGATGCCGATGCCCAAGCCGTCGAGACCAATTGGGAGATAGACAGTCCTGAAGCCAGAATTTTGCCCTTGAGAGCAGCGATGTCCTGCTCATGAATTGATTCATGAGTGCCTGGGGGGACAGGATCTTGCCATAAAAAGTCTTCCGCTGGGACTTCTGGGCCGAGATAGCGGGTTCGTGGTCCCATGTCACGATGGATCAGTTTGAACCAGGCTTTAGCGAACGCCTCGGCAAGCTGATCCGGGTGATCTAGAAAACGCCGCGCGATCGGCTCATAGATGGGGTCCATCTTCATGGCCATGTCCGCTGTGGTCATCATGGGAGCATGTCGCTTGGCTGGATCATGGGCATCCGGAACGGTACCGGCGCCAGCCCCCGCTTTAGGTGCCCACTGATGGGCGCCGGCAGGGCTTTTTACCAACTCCCACTCATAGCCGAACAGGTTTTCAAGGTAGTTGTTGTCCCAGTGCACCGGGTTGGTTGTCCAGGCACCTTCGATGCCGCTGGTGATCGTATGAACGCCGATGCCAGTGCCAAACTTGTTCTTCCAGCCAAGACCTTGCTCTTCAATGCTGGCTCCTTCAGGTTCAGGCCCCACCAGCGCCGCATCCCCAGCACCGTGGCATTTACCGAAGGTATGTCCCCCCGCTACGAGGGCAACCGTTTCTTCATCGTTCATTGCCATTCGTCCGAAGGTTTCGCGAATATCCCGACCCGAGGCAACCGGGTCAGGATTATCGTTCGGGCCTTGGGGGTTCACGTAGATCAGCCCCATTTGCACCGCGCCTAGAGGATTTTCCAGCTCGCGATCCCCTGTGTAGCGCTGGTCGCCTAACCATTCGGCCTCAGAGCCCCAGTAAATGTCCTCTTCGGGCTCCCAAATGTCGGCGCGCCCGCCTGCGAAACCAGAAGTTTTGAATCCCATCGATTCCAGGGCACAGTTGCCAGCGAGGATAATCAAGTCAGCCCAAGAGATTTTCTCGCCGTATTTTTGCTTAATCGGCCAAAGTAGCATGCGCGATTTATCGAGATTGGCGTTGTCGGGCCAACTGTTGAGCGGCGCAAACCGCTGGTTGCCAGTGCCCCCACCGCCCCGACCGTCGCTGATGCGGTAGGTACCTGCGGCGTGCCAAGCCATTCGGATGAAAAGCGGTCCATAGTGACCGTAGTCGGCGGGCCACCAGTCCTGAGAGGTGGTCATCAGCTCGAAGAGGTCTGCCTTCAGGGCAGCATAGTCGAGGGTTTTGAAGGCCGCAGGGTAGTTAAAGGCCTCACCCAGGGGATTGGCTCGAGGGGAGTGCTGGTGGAGTATCTTCAGGTTCAACTGATTCGGCCACCAGTCTCGGTTAGACGTGCCATGACCAGCCGTAAATTTTGGAATTCCGCCCATGAATGGGCATTTGCTTTCGGCACTCATAGGTACCTCCTATTAAATTATTTATTAAATAAATTGCCATGAAATAATAGACTTCTTGCACGAATGTCATTTTGAGCGCTGAACCCTTATGCTGAAACCCTATGGATTCTTGCTTTATGGATTCGTGCAAGCAACCGATTCATGTAAGAGGACTAAATCATAGGTTTAACTATAATCATAATCAGTATGAGTCCGTTTTAAAAACACCCTTAAGCTATTGTAATAAATACGATCACTCATCTCCCGCAGGGCGATCACCCATCCCGTAGGTTGGCTTAACGACAGAAAAACCAACATCGTACCGAATCCTACGACAGAAGCGGTAAATTCAGAATGTACCGCAAAAATCCAGTCTTACAAGATTATTTATTAGTCAGTTCCACCAGCATCGAAATGGATTTATATCATAAAAAAGATACAGGAGAATGGCTCATTATTAACTACCAAGCAGGGGATACCATAAAGCTTAAAAGTATTAACCTCAGCTTTTTAATTGAGCAAATTTATCGAAACCTCGATCTCACCCCAGAAGGAGTATTGCAGTAGCGATCGCCTATTTAAATGAACTTCCGAATCATCTTCTAATTTGGATGTTATTCCAAAAAAATTTTAGCTCACTCCGATATTTATACAGAAAGTTTTCAGTTAATACACCCATACCAGGTAGTTATAAATCATTTGTCGGTATAATCATTCAGATTTGGGATATTATAGGCTAATTTCCTACTTAAATACCCCATATAGGCTATCTATACGGAAAACGTCAGTATAATAAATAGCTATGCCCTTTGATTCACTCGACAATTTGCCACGCTCTACCGAGCAGGTGACACTCGAGGAAGCCTATCGAGCGATGCTGCACCTACTGGAGTATTACCACCGGATGGGAACCGATTATGAGGTCGGCGCGATCCTCGGCGATCTCAGCACCGGCGTCTGGGTCGACGGTTCGCCTGGTGATCCTGCCGCGTGGCCGCTCTGGCTCGATTCCGTGGATGGCAAAGCACACGGCTAAGCGGCCGGGGCATAGCATTGCAATGCACAGGAACGGATTAGCCTAGTTGGTGAGTTGCGAAAGTTTTTAGCGTCCGGTGATTGCGATCATTAACAATTGCTTCAAAAAAGCGATTACACTCCGCGTACCCTACAGATCGCCTGCACATATTCTGATTCATTGGAATGCTATCGAATTGTTTGCTGTGCATAAGAGCGATCGCCGATTTGGAGCTAATCAAAGAAAGCTTGGAGCGATCTCCAGTCATTTTGAAATTATACACATTGCAGATAAGCTCTAGCATTATTCTGTGTATGTTGTAGCAGGAGTGCTCGATATAATGTGAACAGTTAAGAAGG
>JBOFCS010000235.1:0-4494 GCA_051646185.1 Mycobacteriaceae bacterium
GGTTGTTGCCGCGACTTTGCTTGATCTTAAAGCGGCTCGGCTCTTGCCTTCTGGAAATGTGGAAGATGCCGAAGATTTAGCTCTATTGGAAGTTCGGGACCTTCTGTTCGCTCGGCTATTGCAATACCGGGCCTTCAAGCAGGTGGCTCAGTTATTCGGCGAGTTAGAATCGGCCGCCTTACGTCGGTATCCGCGTTCGGTATCACTGGAAGATCGATATTCAGAACTGTTACCGGAAGTATTGCTGGGGGTGGATCCGCAACGTTTTGCTGAGCTAGCGGCAACGGCTTTTACCCCTAGGCCTGTCCCGCGGGTGGGGCTTGCGCATTTGCATGTGGCTAAGGTGTCAGTGCCAGAGCAAGCTGTCAGGGTTCTTGATCTACTGAAGGAACGAGGAAGTGGGCACTGGGCTAGTTTTGCTGAATTGGTTGCTGAATGCGAGGAGCCCGTTCAGGTGGTAGCGCGTTTTCTTGCCTTACTCGAGCTTTACCGGGAACAAACGATTGTCTTTGAGCAACCAGAGCCGCTGGGTTTATTGCGAGTCAGTTGGACTGGTGAGCGTGACATTGATGACATCTCTTTGCAGAACGCGGAGGACTACGGATGAGCGAGCCTGATTCGATTCTTGAACAACCGTTAGACCAGTCTAACGGCAATGAGGTCACGGATTTTATTACTCAGGACCCGTTATTAGCTCAGGAAGACCAAGGAGATCAGGAGGAGCTTCCTAGTCTTGACGATGCAAAGTTACTGGCGGCTTTAGAAGCGATTTTGCTGGTAGTGGATAGTCCGGCAGCTGAGGAAGCGCTTGCTTCGGCCCTAGCTGAGCCAGTGGATCGGGTGGCTGTGGCACTGCAAGAACTATCTAATGGTTACACCGAACGAAACAGCGGAATCGACCTTCGCTATGCCGGTGATGGATGGCGAATGTATACCCGGACGGAGTTTGCGCCCTATGTTGAGCGCCTACTATTGGACGGTACTCGGTCAAAGTTGACTCGTGCGGCTTTGGAAACTTTGGCGGTTGTGGCATACCGTCAACCAGTCACTCGTGCCAGGGTTAGTGCGGTTCGAGGGGTGAACGTGGATGGAGTGATGCGTACCTTGCTGGCCAGGGGGCTCGTTTCTGAAGCGGGAACTGATGCGGAAACAGGCGCAACGCAGTACAGCACCACGGAACTCTTTTTGGAGAGGTTGGGCTTGGCTTCGTTAACTGACCTGCCAGCATTGGCACCGTTGTTGCCTGATGTTGACGTTATTGACGATATCAGCGGAACCCTGGATGATGAACCACGGTTTGCAAAACTGAACAGCAGTAAAAACGGTAGCGAAGAACCCGCTATCGACGTTGACGATTAACTGAAATACTCAACAGGAAGAAAAAGTGAACACACCCGCTCGCCGAGATGGCACACCGGATCGAAAGAAAACTTCAGCCCGAAAGGCAGCGCCACAGTCTGGTGCTGGGAAACCCAATTTTGGTGTTCCTAAAAAGCCGCATCGCGGTCAACCTAAGGATGATCCTGCCGCTGTAAATAAGCGCGGTAAACCCAAGGGAGCTAAGCCTTCTAAAGCTAAGTCTGATAACCAACGTGTGAGTAATGCTAAGCCAGCGCGGCATCAGTATGTTGATGTTGGTTCACAGCCTTCGGATTCTTACGATGCGACTGGTGTGCGTTTGCAGAAGGTTTTGGCTTCTGCAGGGGTCGCTTCCCGGCGTGGTGCCGAGGATTTGATCAATGAAGGCCGTGTTGAGGTTGATGGTCAGATTGTCACTGAACAGGGCTTGCGTATTGACCCCAATAAGGCGATCGTTCGGGTGGATGGGGCACGGGTGGTGGTCAATGAAGATTTAGTGCATTTGGCATTAAATAAGCCTCGGGGTTGGCAGTCCACTATGTCTGATGACATGGGTCGGCCCTGCATTGGCGATATTGTTGCTGAGCGAGTTATGGCCGGACAAAGGCTTTTTCATGTTGGCAGACTAGATGCTGATACTGAAGGCCTCATCCTTTTGACCAATGATGGCGATTTGGCTCATCGGCTGATGCACCCTTCTTTTGAGGTTTCCAAAACCTATTTGGCGACAGTCTCTGGAGTTGTTCCGCGCAGTGTGGGCAAGACTTTGCGTGATGGAGTGGAACTTGATGATGGTCCGGCAAAGGTAGATTCTTTTGTCATTGTTGATGTTCACGAGGGTAAAACTTTGGTGAAAGTCACTTTGCATGAAGGTCGTAAACATATTGTCCGTAGGCTTTTTGATGCGGTGGAACATCCGGTTATTCGTTTGGTGCGTACCGATATTGGCGTAGTAGCACTGGGGGAGCAGCGGCCGGGAACATTGCGGGTTCTTGGTAATGATGAAGTGGGAAGTCTGTATTCGGCGGTGGGCTTGTGAACCAGAATCCATTAGTTATTGCGATGGACGGACCTTCGGGGACCGGAAAATCTTCGGTATCACGTCAGTTGGCGCATCGTTTAGGTGCCAGATATATAGACACTGGTGCGATGTATCGGATTGCTACGCTTCATGTTTTGCGTACCGGGACTAGATTAGATGATGAAGATGCGATTGTCGCTGTGGTCAAAGCTTTGCCGCTGGAAATTGGGTCAGATCCGTTAAAGGAAACCGTGCTCCTCGACGGTGAAGACGTGTCGGCTGAGATTCGTGGTAATGAAGTTACCCAGGCAGTTTCGGCGGTTTCTGCTATTGCTCAGGTGCGAGAACAGTTGGTGCAGTTGCAACGTCAGCTTGCCGGACAAAGTTCTCGGGTGGTAGTTGAAGGTCGTGATATTGGCACTGTGGTCTTGCCCGAAGCTGACCTCAAGGTGTATCTCACCGCTAGTGCCGAGGCAAGAGCGCAGCGCCGTAATAGTCAGAACGTGGCCGCTGGTGGAGCTGATGATTTGGCCGCAGTGCTAGCTGATGTTCAGCGCCGGGATCATCTTGATTCCACTCGCACAGTCTCCCCGTTGACACCAGCTGAAGATTCGGTGCTGGTGGATACCAGTGAGATGGGCATAGACGAAGTGATCGGCAGGTTGCTGCTGTTGGTAGAAACAAGAACTGGAGTTACGCAGTGACCGAAACATTTTTTGAGGACAATTTTTCCGGTGACGGAACCTGGAATGATGAGACCGAATGGGATATCGCCGCCCTTGATGGTGACGATGAGCTAGGCCCCGCTGCCATGGTGCCAACTTTGGCCATTGTGGGTCGACCGAATGTGGGGAAGTCCACCTTGGTTAACCGCATTATTGGTCGCCGTGAAGCCGTGGTGGAAGACATTCCTGGGGTAACTCGAGACCGGGTGTCGTATGACGCAAACTGGGCCGGTCGACGTTTTATGGTGCAGGACACCGGCGGCTGGGAGCCAGATGCCAAAGGTTTGCAACAGTCGGTAGCTCGGCAAGCGGAAGTGGCAATGCAAACAGCTGATGCCATTATTTTAGTGGTAGACACCGTAGTTGGTGCTACCACCACCGATGAGGCTGTGGCTCGGGTACTGAGACGATCGAAGACCCCAGTTATTTTGGTGGCCAACAAAGTTGATGATGAACGCACCGAAGCTGAAGCGGCGTTGCTGTGGTCTTTAGGTCTGGGTCAGCCGTATCCGGTGAGTGCTATCCATGGCCGTGGTACTGGTGATCTTTTGGATCAGGTTCTTGAGGTACTTCCGCATACTCCACGCGAAGGCACCGGAGAAGCCGGTCCGCGCCGAGTTGCTTTGGTGGGCAAGCCAAATGTGGGTAAGTCCTCCTTGATTAACAAGCTCTCCGGTGTTGAGCGTTCAGTGGTGCATAATGTTGCGGGAACCACGGTGGACCCGGTGGATTCCTTAGTGGAATTAGGCGGCAGGCCATGGAGATTCGTGGACACCGCAGGTTTACGCAAACGGGTGAGCCATGCCAGCGGACATGAGTTTTACGCATCATTGCGAACCAAAGCAGCTATTGAGGCTGCCGAGGTGGCAATTTTGCTCATCGACGCCTCCGAACCCATCACAGAGCAGGACCTTCGGGTGCTTTCGATGGTCGCCGATGCTGGTCGCGCTTTGGTACTGGCATTCAACAAGTGGGATTTAGTTGATGAAGACCGTCGACATCAACTGGAACGCGAAATTGACCGGGATCTGGTTCGGGTGCCCTGGGCGCAGCGGGTCAATATTTCGGCGCATACCGGTAGAGCAGTGCAGAAGCTGGTGCCAGCGTTGGACACCGCACTAACGTCCTGGGATAAGCGTATTCCGACTGGGCGCTTGAACACCTGGCTTAAGGAAGTTATTGCCGCTACGCCACCTCCATTGCGTGGTGGTCGGTTGCCGCGCGTCATGTTTGCCACTCAGGCAACGACCCGACCTCCAACGTTTGTGCTGTTCACTACCGGTTTTCTGGAAGCTGGGTATCGGCGGTTTTTAGAGCGTCGGTTGCGTGAAGAGTTCAACTTTGACGGCAGCCCGGTTCGGATCTCGGTACGGGTACGGGAGAAGCGGG
>JBOFCS010000016.1:0-5837 GCA_051646185.1 Mycobacteriaceae bacterium
GAGTTGCATAGAGCTGGTAACCGTGGCAAGTAAAACGCAGAATAACGTTACTGCACCAATTGTGTTGATTACTGTGTCTTTTCTCTTTATGTGTTATGCGACGTGGCCGTATATACCGCCGACAGGACCATCGAAGGTGATGTGGTACCTAGGTCTGCTGGTATTGCCGATTGTTTCTCTAGCAATAAAGTACTTTTCACGCTACGAGGGTGTGCGATTCTTATCTGTTTTTCTTCTGTGCGGAGTAGGGCTCTTCCAGCTTTTTCACCTTTATATCCTCTACCTAGTTCTGGCGAATTTTGGAGAGTATTGGGAATCTGAGGGAACAATCCAGATGATTGTGGGGTCTACGCTTGGGGTTGGAAGTTCAATTTTGCTCTTCCTAGCTGCCCTAAAAGTCTTAATGCTTGATGATAAGTGAAGCAAGATATCGAGATGATTACAGTGAACCCATGCTTTTATCCTCGTTGAATCCCGGTGCAGTTGCCGCTGGGGCAGATATTCCCAATGCCGTCGCTGTTGATGGTCTTACGTTATCTCGGTCAGATCTTATTGGTGCTGCAACCTCGGTTGCAGAGCGTATTGCTCTCCTGAAGGCGAGTCGAGTGGCGGTTCTTGCCCACCCGACTGCTTCAACAGTGATAGCAATCGTGGGATGTCTGATTGCCGGAGTAACCGTGGTTCCGGTACCGCCAGACTCCGGTTCGGTGGAAATCTAACATATCCTTGCCGATTCGCAGGCGCAGTGCTGGCTTGGTGTCGCCCCAGCTACCGGTCCAGAGTTGCCGGTCATTCCGGTGCGTTTACACGCTCGTTCTTGGCACCGCTACCAAGAACCACCGCAGGACCATACTGCTTTTATTCTCTACACTTCTGGGACCACCGGAGCGCCTAAAGGGGTGCTACTGAGTCGCCGAGCGATAGCAGCGGGAATTGACGCTTTAGCCCAGGCCTGGGGATGGACAGCGAATGATGTTCTGGTGCATGGACTCCCATTATTTCATGTGCATGGACTAATTTTAGGAATCATCGGAGCTTTGCGTATTGGAAGTCCAGTTATCCATACTGGAAAACCCAGCCCGCAGGCTTATGCAGAAGCTAAGGGCACCTTATATTTTGGAGTCCCCACGGTCTGGTCCAGAATTGCGCAAGATGAAGCCTGCGCTCGGGCGCTCAGTGGGGCACGGCTCTTGGTTTCTGGGAGCGCAGCTTTGCCGGTTTCGGTTTTTCAGCGACTGGTTGAACTCACCGGGCTAGTCCCCATCGAGCGTTACGGCATGAGCGAAACATTAATTACGTTGAGCACCACAGTCGATGGTGAACGCCGAGCTGGTTGGGTAGGAACAGTATTGGCTGGGGTGCATACCCGGTTGCGCAATGAGGCAGATGAAGAAGTGCCCCATGACGGCCACAGTATCGGGCAATTACAGGTGCAAGCCCCGATGCTCTATGACGGTTACCTGAATAACCCGGAAGCAACTCAGGCATCCTGGACTGCTGATGGATGGTTTAAGACAGGGGATATTGCGGTGATTGATCCCCACGGTTTCCACCGAATTGTGGGCCGGGAGTCAACAGATCTCATCAAATCTGGCGGCTACCGCATTGGGGCCGGGGAAGTTGAAGCGGCACTGCTAGAACATCCTGGGGTCCTGGAGGTGGCGGTGATTGGCATCCCAGACGCAGACCTTGGTCAAAAAATTGTGGCATACATTGTTGGAGAAGTGCCAGAGAAAGAGCTCATAGACTTTGTGGCAGAAAAACTTTCCATCCACAAGCGGCCGCGAGAGATTCGGGCTGTAGCCACCTTACCTAGGAATGCCCTAGGTAAGGTGCAAAAGAAACTTCTGGGCTAACAGTCGCAGGAATTTTGTTGTACAGCAGTGAGCGGGTCAATGCTCGGCTGGATCATGCCGTTATCAGTTTCAATGGGGAAGCCTTCACGGACCCAATATTCAAATCCACCAATCATTTCTTGTACTGCAAATCCACGTTGGGCAAGAATAAGTGCTGCTTTTGATGCTCCGTTGCACCCTGGTCCCCAGCAGTACACCACCATCTTGTTGCTAGATGGTAGATCTGAATTCTTTAAGCTGATTGTGGGTATATGCAGTGAACCGGGGATTCTTCCCTGTTTCCAAGATCCGATACTGCGGGTATCTACTAGCGTGTAATCATGAGGTTTGTTTTTGAGTGTTGCAGCTACGTCGGAAACATCAGTTTCGTAAGCAAGTTTGGCTGAAAAGTATTCCACCGCTTGAGTGTTTGTCATGGTTAAACGGTAGAACTAAAAACCGATAATACGAAGTATGTTTTTACGGTATTTACTAGAATAATAAGTGGATATCACGTATTTTTATTTGAATGAAGACTGATATCATTTTTGATGCTACAGATATTGCCATACTGCACGAGTTACAGCTAAATGGTCGAATCCCAGTTTCAGAATTGGCGAGAAAGGTGTCAATGTCGGCCAGTGCGGTGAAAGAGAGAGTGCGAAGGCTGGAAGAATGCGGGGCTATCAGTGGATATACTGCAATAGTCAATCCGGCGATATTAGGGTATTCGATACTTGCTTACCTGAGATTACGGTACCCATCGAGTAACTACACATCTCTACATAAATTGCTTGATAACACTGCTGAAATTGTTGAAGCGCATCATGTCACTGGTGATGATTGTTTTGTCCTAAAAGTTGTTGCAGTGTCAATGAAGCATCTTGAGCAAGTATCAGGCCGAGTGGGAAGCCTGGGAAGTGTGACAACAAGTGTGGTGTACTCGAGTCCTTTGGAACGGCGAAACCTTGTCCCTTCGCAGTGATATTTTTTGCAACTGGTTAATTTGCGTGCAGGGCAGCGTTAAGTTCAACACCAGTTCCATCGCGGCTGACTACTTCTACCGTTCCGGTAACAGAATTGCGACGGAACAGCAGGTTGCTACGCCCGGAAAGATCCCGAGCCTTCACCACCGTGCCATCTGGACCGCTTACTTTGGTGCCAGCGGTGATGTACAGCCCGGCCTCCACTACACAATCGTCACCCAAAGAAATACCCAGCCCTGAGTTAGCGCCCAGCAGACAGCGCTTGCCCAAGGAAATCACCTGGGTACCACCGCCAGAGAGGGTGCCCATAATTGAGGCGCCGCCACCAACGTCGGAACCATCATCTACCACTACCCCGGCCGAAATACGGCCTTCCACCATGGAATTGCCGAGAGTTCCGGCATTAAAGTTCACAAAGCCTTCGTGCATGACCGTGGTGCCGCTGGCTAAATGAGCCCCAAGTCGAACCCGATCGGCATCAGCAATCCGCACTCCAGAAGGAACAACATAATCCACCAGCCGTGGGAACTTATCAACGCTGTACACGGTGACCTGACCACGTGCCCGAAGTTTGGCCCTGGTGATTTCAAAGCCCTCCACCGCGCAGGGGCCAAAATTTGTCCAGACCACATTGGTGAGTTTGCCAAAGAGTCCATCCAGATTTGCCCCATGCGGTGCAATAAGACGATGCGAGAGCAGATGCAAACGAAGGTAAGCATCATGGGCGTCCACCGGCGGCTCATCAAGTGAAGCGATGGTCGTGTGAACCGCAATCCGCTGCACTCCACGATCACTGTCGGTTCCGATGAGACCAACAAGTTCAGCTGGTGCTTCATTCAGGATGACGGTTTCAGTGGCCGGGTAATCGCCAAGTTCGGGGCTCGGATACCAGGTATCAAGAACCACGCCCTCAGCGGTGATGGTGGCTATACCAATTGCAGATGCTCCTTGTGCGCTCACAGTGTTCAAGACTACTAGGCGCGCACGACCTAGCCTCAAGCTGCTGGGCGCTCTGTGCAGTACCGTGGGTATGTGAGCGATTCTGGACTTCCTGCATTGGACTTACATGCCAACCCTATCGACCTGGCTGCTGCCTTGGTGGATATTCCCAGCGAATCCCATAATGAGGCAGTTATTGCCGATGCAGTCGAAACTGCTTTGCGGCAACAAACAGTGGATTTTGAGGTAGTGCGCCACGGGAATGCGGTTCTGGCTCGAACGAATTATGGAAAGCCGACCAGAGTGCTTCTTGCTGGACATCTCGATACCGTCCCGATTGCCGATAATGTTCCCAGCCGCAGAGAGCTCGACGCTGATAACAACGAGGTATTGCACGGTTGTGGAACTGTGGATATGAAATCTGGAGATGCAGTTTTCCTGCATCTTGCTGCCACTATTGCCGAACCCACTGCCGACCTCACCTTAGTTTTTTATGACTGCGAAGAGGTGGCAGCGGCATTTAACGGTCTGGGTCGCATCGAGCGAGAACTTCCGCAATGGTTACAGGCCGATGTGGCAATTTTGGGGGAACCTTCCGGTGGCTATATCGAAGCGGGTTGCCAAGGAACCTTGCGGGCGCGTATATCCACAACTGGGACTAGGGCGCATTCGGCTCGTTCGTGGCTGGGGGACAACGCTATTCATAAACTTTCTGGGGTAGTGGAACGCCTTTCGGGTTACCACCCTCGCTCAGTTGTTATCGATGACTGCGAGTACCGGGAAGGACTTTCGGCGGTTCGGATTGATGGTGGGGTAGCCGGAAATGTGATACCGGACCAGGCGAGTGTGGATGTCAATTTCCGTTTCGCTCCAGATCGTTCGGTGGAACAAGCAATTGAGCATGTCAGGGAAGTTTTTGCCGGACTTGAGATAACCATAGAAATCATCGATAGCTCGCCTGGGGCTTTACCGGGGCTTGGTGCTCCGGCTGCGGCTGCGTTGGTGGCAGCAGCCGGGGGGCAGTTTCGCGCTAAATATGGCTGGACCGATGTTTCGCGGTTCTCGGCATTGGGCATTCCTGCAGTGAATTATGGTCCGGGTGATCCTA
This sequence comes from Mycobacteriaceae bacterium, assembly GCA_051646185.1. Lineage (GTDB taxonomy): Bacteria > Actinomycetota > Actinomycetes > Mycobacteriales > Mycobacteriaceae > JBOFCS01. The sequence goes on from JBOFCS010000016.1 coordinate 4,869, forward strand.
ATTTGGCGCATAAGCGTGATGAGCGAGTCCCTACCGTGCAAATAACCATGGTTGAACGGGTATTGCGCGCATATCTGACCGAGTCTGGTTAGCTGGGAGCATGGTGCCTGATAAAAAGACTTCTCCTGCGACAAAGCATCGTGGTCCAGTGCTACTGCGGCGAGAGCGCAATACTGAAAGCAGTACCACTGATGCTCGATTGCTTGATAGTCGAGGTTCCACGGATTGGGTGCATACTGATCCTTGGCGAGTACTGCGGATTCAGAGTGAATTTGTTGAGGGTTTTGGTGCCCTAGCGGAGGTGCCACGTGCGGTTACCGTGTTCGGTTCGGCCCGCACCTCAGTCGATAGCGCTGAGTATGAGGCAGGGCGGGAGTTAGGTGCTGCACTGGCTGGTTGCGGGTATGCGGTAATTACCGGTGGTGGCCCAGGGGCAATGGAAGCCGCCAATCGGGGAGCGAGTGAATCAGGTGGCTACTCAATAGGATTGGGTATCGAATTACCTTTTGAGCAGCGGCTTAATGATTGGGTGGATCTGGGGATAAACTTCCGCTACTTTTTTGTTCGCAAGACCATGTTCGTGAAGTATTCCCAAGCGTTCATCTGCCTTCCTGGCGGTTTTGGAACTCTCGATGAGCTTTTTGAAGCATTAACCTTAGTGCAAACCCGGAAGGTTACAAGGTTTCCCATTATTTTATTTGGGACTGCATACTGGGCTGGGTTAGTGGAATGGATGAAAAATTCCCTCTTGGCAGAGAAGAAAATATCTGCGGAAGATCTCGCTTTGTTGCATTGCACTGACAGTGTGGAAGAGGCAGTAAAAATTGTGCAAGACTCACATCGTGGAAATGGTGATCAGGCAAAAAGTATTGGCGGACAGTAACTTTGGTTGCATTATGTGTGTACTGCGCTTCGGGTACTATCGATTCTGAATATATGGAATTAGCGCGGAGTGTAGGCGAGGCAATT
>JBOFCS010000080.1:0-14954 GCA_051646185.1 Mycobacteriaceae bacterium
CAGTAACATCATTCACCTCATATAACCATGCAACAGGGCCAACAAACCCTGGATCAAAAGGCCCTAGCGTTCGTCCGTTTTGCGGGGGACCATCTTTGTAAGGCGTAGTTGGTCTTTCGTTTGAAGGTTTTTTGCGTGCAGTGAGGAATCCAGTGAGGGCGGTGATGAGGGCGAGGGTGGGGTCATTAGTGTCGGGTTGATCGGTGCTTGATGTCCGAGTTTCGGGGACGGTTGGTGGTGTGGCGGGTTGAATGTTTGTGTTTAGTTCGGTTACTGGAGCGGGTGTTGTTGTGGGGGTGATGTTTTCGCTAGCGGTGCTAGGTGCGGGTGAAACAGGGCTAGGGGTTATGGGGTTGATCGCAGCGGTGGGGGTTGCTGGTGCTGGGGCGTTGGGTGCTGGGACGATGTCGGTGCCGTTGTAGGTGGGCATGTTGGTGGCGGCATTGGATCCCACATGTATACCGCTGCCGGTGTTCACCCCGGTTGGTATCGCTGCTGGTGCGGGGGCTGTGGTGGTTGGGGTGTTTGATGGTGCTTCCAGGCAGGGGTTAATGATTTCTGGGGGAATCGGCGACCCTGGAGGTAGAGCAGCAATCAACTGCAAATAAATAGCGTGATCGCGGTCGCGGACTGCTTGACAGTCTTCGGCAGGCCCAGCCAAGGCGGTTCCGACATGGGGGTTGAAGGCAAGTGCACCGCTGATGCTAATGACAAGACCGAGGACCGCGATAAGCGCTGCAACCGGTGAGGATGTGGCTTGAGCGGGCTGATGGTCTGCGGTCGGTGAGGTTCGTAGTTGTGCGATGAGGGTGTCTGCACCCCACCAGAAGAGTCGTCCGGTCAGAGAAAAATAGAGGAATACCCCGAAGTAGACCAGGATGGCACCATGATGTGCTGCCCACCGAGGAATATCCTGAAAATGCGGAAACGCCAGCACTAACCCGATAACACCTATCACAACAGCAACAAGAGCTTTGACTGTCTTACTAATCTGCATAACAACCCCCTTATAGGTAATGATGTGGTGAGTGTCCAGCAAACCTATTAGCCTCACTGACCAATATGATTCCCATTTGAGCACATCTTTCTACCTCCTGCAACTATTAGTGTTGACGGGTCAACACTAATAAAGAAAAAACCAGGTAAAAAGTAGCAGTAAAGTATGTGAAAAATGCAATAACCAGCAGGTTACGGTGCGGATATCAGGGTTATACCTGGGGTTCGAGTCCCCTTAGCCCCGCTTTATCACCGCAGCTCGGGGTTTAATTGGATGGCATTTATATTTATTGGCCGCTTCAGAGCATTTGTCAACCAGGAATACAACAATGACAGCTGTAGTATCCATTCGAAAGGGTCTTGACGAAACTTGCCTGCATGATTCTTTATGTCCCCGGTGCTATAAGTGTGGTTAATTTTGTTCTCACTGCGTGGCATAAATTCTCGATTTATCTATGAGAGTCGCCGAGTTTCACCTCGACTTTTCACGGCGGAATTAGCTAGTGAGAGCTTGGGGGATAGGCTTGTTATTAGCAAGCCTGAAGGCGCGGCGTTTGGAGCGGAAAGTGGTTTTATTGTGTTGATGTCACTTCCGTGAAGACCTCATAGCTTTGAGCTGTTTCAGGTGTGAGTCACTGGAAAACTTTCTGTAGTCAGCAGATTCCATCGGATAAATTGCTATGCGGCCTTCGGAATTACTGTGCACGCCCCACCCATATCGTTTTGTCAGCGGTGATGCTCGAAAACAGGCCTGGCCCTTGGTGAAAAACTCTGCTCGAGAAAGTCCACGTCTTTCCCCATGCGAGGCAAAGAGAACATCATCGGAATCAAGTATATAGGGGCTGTTGATAATTAAAGTGAATTGAATTTCCGCAGCAGTTTGTGGGTTTTTGCTTGGGGGAATTTCAGAGTGAGTCACTGGGCAATCATCAGATATCGATATAAAAGTATCGACGTAGTTAGTGCTATGCATATATTCAGTGTAGTAAGGCTGATGAAATTAATTCGTTATTGAAGCATTTAGTGAGAGCTGATTATGGTCCAATTTAAGGTATGTGGTATGCATGAAGTGTGGTTGTAGAAGTGAAAATTCCTCTTCACTCACCCCAAATTCCGGTAATTATTAGGCTTGAAAAATGTTAACTGCGCGTAGTTTTTCTTTGAGTAATCTTGATGCAGTACCAGCGGCTGCATTGGATGTATGGCGTGAAGAATTTCGAGCAGCACCCTTTCCTAATACGCTTTATCCCATAGGGCCGGGGCCTTTCCGCGCCTGCATGCAGGGTGTGCGTACTACACATTCTATTTTAATTTCGGGTCGAGTATCACCTTCTCGTACGGTGGTCTCTAAAGCCAATGTAGAAAATATTAGCCAGCGATGCCTACAACTTATGTTTGTTCCCGAGCATGGCGGTATTCACTGTATAAATGGTCAAAGATTTGAGGTACCAGGCGATGTTCTTTTTGTAGAACAATTTGCAAAAGACAGGTCTGCAGAACGAATGGTGCCTTCGAATGTGACCATTGTTCATCCCGACCCCGAATTATTGTCCTTGACTGATGAAGAAATCAGATCACTGTGCTTTCGTCCGCTTAAGGTCAATTCCTCTCTTAAAGCATTAATGCTTAACGCAATTGCCAGCTCACAGGTATTTATTGGCAATTCTGAAGTAGTACTCGATCGTTATGTAGCCTCAATCGCTGAGGTTATCCTCCGCGAATTTCTGCCCAAAGACGGCCCGCCAGAGGCAACTATGCAAGCAATGCGTAGTCAAGTATTGGACTTTATGCGTTCCCATGCACATGATCAGGGTTTGTCGGCAGACTCACTTGCTCGCAGTTTAGGTATTTCCCGGCGTCGACTGTATCAATTATTTCCTGAGGATCAGACGCCAATGCAGGTGCTACGCCATATCCGGGCACAACGAGCTTTGGACGATATCCATAAAAATCAGCTTTCACGTAGTGAAATAGCTGCACGGCAAGGCTTTTCAGATACCAGGCAACTTAACCGCGCGGTTTTAGATTACTTAAAACATGAACCTTAGGCCACATTTACGTTCATGCTTCTTTACTGGACTTAGATAACCAGGTACAGGGCAGGTCCGGTTGGATAGGAGTTGTACTCCGCCAAAGTAATCCACTTTATCACTGATTGGTTATCTGTTAGTATCTTAGCTCCACTCACAGGCCACTTTTTTGATCCATCTAAGACAAAGGCGGCGGGTTGTCCGTTGACAGCCACCGCAGCAGCCTTTTGCTGTAGCGAGGCACCAAATGGAATTTTATGAAAGACCTCTGTAGTGGTCGATATAAAATTTTTAGTTAAATCTTGAATGGGTAAAGCAGTAGCTGATTGCAATCTCACGCCTGAAGTGACCAACGTTAGAGGAAGTCCGGTAACTTGGATTGCATAACCTTCGTACATTCCGGCGATGTGGCTGGCTGGCATGCTTGAACAATTAGCTCCGGCGCTTACGTCTAGTCCAAAGGTTTTAAGATCAGTAGGTCCGGTTGATTGCACTGTCGAGTATGCGGTAGCTACTACAAGATCTATGACTACAGTGCCGCAAGCTCCGGCTTGAGGGGCAAGTGAGTGCTTGTCAGGTCGAGAAATAATTCCTGGTCCTTCATTAACCCCAGATTTTACTGGGATATCGCTATAAGATTGTGTCAGAAAGTCCGGGGAATAAAAGCTAAGTTTAAGATCATGTCCGTCGTTATGGGCTACAACCCAGGCATTTAATGCATCAGAGAATTGCATTTCAGCGCTGATGAAGTTGTTTTGCCGATATTGTGTGTGATTTTCCGGTGTTCTAGGTGTAAAACCTGATACACCAAACTCTTCTACACCACTTTGAAATGTGGGATCCGGTGAACGTAGGATATACTGTCCGGCTCCACCGGCTCCAGCGTTGCCGGAATTTGCACCAGTAGTGTCGGTATACATGAGGTAAAATTTCCCCTTGAAGTAAGAAGCAGTTGCTTGCCCTGCCCCATAAGTACTCCCACCTGTTTGCTTATTGGCAGGAGAGATAATGGGATTTCCATTGTTACTTCTGGTCCAGTTTATTCCGTCAGCACTAGTGGCTAAGCCGATTTTGGTGCTCGGTACCGATACGTTGTCCCAGCCTGAATAATACATATAGTAGGTGCCATTTATGCGGATTACCGAGGGGTCGCAGGTATGAACTTTGTCATAAGTCCCGCTTGTCTTAGTAGGTCTAAAAACAACCTGGTAGGGCTCAGTACTGCCTCGGGCATGGAATGGTCCATTGGGGGAAGATGATTCGGCATAAAAGATATTGTCTCCAATATCTGTAGTTGAGGAACCACACCACCACATTCGGTATACGCCGTCGAACATTATTGATGGAACGTAGTTGTATACCCCTCCGGAGACAACTGTCCCAGACATGCGTTGATTGGATACCGTTAACACTGTTGCCGCAAAAGACATTGGACTGGTGTATAGCGGTATCATGGCAAGAATTATTGTTATGAAAGAGCCGAGCGTTTTAGTGAAAAACTTTTGCTGATTATGTATTTCTCCGATTTTGGTGGTAACAGGTTGTGAAGACTTTCTTGTGGTACGCATCGCACTCCTTCACTGTTTAACAAGGAGGCTGAATGTATCCTACTGGCTTATCAGGCTTTTGAATATGCACAAAATGGTAAAAGGTCTGCATAAAATAGTAGACTATTTGTTATGATCAGCAATTTAGTGCTTTGCATGAATGCTCTCTTGATTGTTGATAAAATGATGAACTGAGCTGCGGATGCAGGAATTTTTACCAAGTTGGAGGTGTGTGTGAAGAAGACCATCCCGGTGCTCATTGTTGCTGGATTTCTTGGTTCAGGTAAGACAACCCTTCTTAACTACCTGCTTGCTAACACTGCGGGTATCCGAATTGGAGTTGTAGTTAACGATTTTGGCTCTATAAATATTGATTCAATGTTTGTGGCGGGACAGGTAAACGCCATGGTTTCATTGAGTAACGGCTGCTTGTGCTGTATCGCTGATAGCGAGGAAATGGATAGCATGCTTGATGCTCTTGCCAATAAAAAGTCGGATATCGATGTCATTGTGATCGAGGCTAGCGGGCTGGCCGATCCGCGTAGCATGATTAGACTGGTATTGGGCTCAAAGAACCCAAATATTGCTTATGGTGGGTTGGTTCAAGTGGTGGATGCCGCTGAGTTTAGCAGTACTCGAGTGCGGCATCCAGAGCTAAATCAGCATATTCAGTTGGCGGATCTTATCATGCTTAATAAGATTGACAGAATAACCGAACAGCAAAAAGACATTCTTACTGCTGAAGTGAGAAAGTTGAACTCACGATCGCCTTTGCTTTGTACCGTGCATGCACATTGTGATTTCGAATTACTATTCGATCCGCCGAAAATTAAAAAAAATATTGGACCAGAGCAGCTTTCGATTGATTCTCTTTTCGCCGAGGAGCACGGACATGCCCATTGCCATGAGCATCAGCACCTGCATTCGAGATATCAAAGTATTGATTTTACAACAGAAAAGCCAGTGCACCCACGTAAGCTTGTCGACTTTTTAGACAATCAAACATCGGGCATTTATCGAATAAAAGGTATTGTTAACTTTGCTCTTGCCGGGTACTCGCAAAAATTTACCCTCAATACAGTGGGTGATTATATAAGTTTTTCTCAATCTCGTTGGAGTAAAAATGAAAAAATCTGCACTCAACTTGTTGTTATTGGTTTAGAAATTAATACTGAAGAAATCTATAGTTCCTTACAGGAATGTATTAATGAGTTACCTTCAGAGACAAATGTTTCAGAAATGCTTCCGGTGTTGCGGAGCCTCAGTACTAGATAACTAGTAACTGTTCAGAAGTGCAAGATTCTGATTATGAATTTCTCATGCGGTACCGCCGTAAGCGGCCGATGATGGCAATAACCCCAATGATGAGACTCAGGGCAACAAGCCATGGAAAGAGAAATCCAAGAGCATAAATAATTGTACCAACTGTGTGCCACAGAGCTTTCCAGCCTCGGATAAATGCACCAGAAATACCATCGTGATCATCTCGATCGAAATTTTCTGGTGAGCTACTTAGAGTGAGGGTAATGGACGAGTAAGCGATTTTATCGCCGAGTTGTTCTCTTTGTGCAGTTAAACTTTGAAGTTCACCTTGCCGTTGAGTGAGCTGGGTTTCTGCTTCGAGTACATCAGAAGTATTTGCCGCCGTACGGATAAGATCAAGTAATCGATTAACCGAAGCTTGTAATGATGCTAGACGCTGATCCATATCAACGCGTTGCGTAGTAACGTCTTCTTTATTGATAGAAACTTCTTGAAGTGTCCCAATTTTTTTGAGCTGCTCAGTTGTAGAGTCAAGATTTTCAGATGGGATGCGCAGCAGCAGTGTGGCCCGCGCCCCTTGGCTATCTGTCTTTGCCGATTCAGTCCGAGAATCTACCCGTCCTGCTTTGCTCGCAACGAGTGCCGCGGCTTCTTGAGCTTTGACAACTGGATCATCAACAAGCATATCGATTGTGCCAGTGGCTACGATATCTCTTTCCTCAGCATTGGACTTGTGTATCGGTCCTGCAACTTTGAGGTCGGTCATGGCAGAAGCGCTCGATGCCCCATAGGAGGGTTGCACGGATTCTGATTCTGCAATGGCTCTGATGCAATAGCCAAGAAAAGTTGCTATTAGTAGGGTACAAATAAGTGTTACTCGAGGCCAGTGCCTTATTGTCTTTATGAAGTACTGTTGCTCAGATTTCCCCATAACTCCACCATACCGGTGATTGAGATTATTGCCAATACAGTTTGGTTCCCCTCTAAGCTTGCGCAAGAGATGACTTCTGAGGCAGGGTGGATTTATGGGAATTGTGAGTTTTTCGGGAAAAAAATGTGTTCTCACTGGTGCTGCAAGCGGTATTGGTCGAGCAACGGCTCTCGAGTTAGCGCAACAAGGTGCCTGCTTACTACTGACTGACATCAATGACGTCGGCTTAGCGAAGACGGTTAAAGATGTTGAAGTCGCAGGTGGATTTGTTGGTTACAGCGAAGCCTTTGACCTTTGTTCCTTTGAAGCAGTACAAAGCTTTGGAGATAAAATCACAGAGACCTTTGGAACCGTAGACGTAGTTTTTAATATTGCCGGAATTAGCACCTGGGGTCCAGTGGAGAAGTTAGAACATAGTCATTGGAAGAAAATGATTGATGTAAATCTTATGGGCCCAATTCATATTATTGAGACTTTTGTTCCAGCAATGGTACAAGCTGGTCGTGGAGGGCACCTAGTAAATGTTTCTTCTGCTGCAGGGTTATTTGGTTTGCCATGGCACGCTGCTTATAGTGCGGCGAAGTTTGGATTAAGAGGGATTTCAGAAGTGCTCAAATTTGATTTAGCACGGTATAATATTGGGGTTAGCCTTGTTTGCCCCGGTGCGGTTGATACGCCATTAGTTAATACTGTTGAGATTGTTGGTATTGATCGAAATAGTAAGCATACCCAGAAACTGGTTAAACATTTTCAAAAGAAGGCTGTTTCTCCAGAGAAGGTTGCTCGATCAATGATAAAGGGAACTTTAAAAAATCGTTATCTTATCTTTACTTCCTCAGACATCCGTATCGGATTCTGGTTCCAGCAAAAATTTGCTTTTCCATATAACCTTTCTATGAAATCACTTAATAACCAATTGCATTCGGTGATGGTAAAATCTCTAGAAGAAAACTCATGAAGAATGCTCTTATGCTTTATTCACAATGACTTGCATAGTTTTTCAAGGTGCATCGCGGCAGCCTGAGCCCCGCCTGCCTCTCGAAAAGATTTACCAACTTCCGTTGCAGCTTTACGATAGCAATTATTTGGAAGCAAAATATCTTTTAGCGCGGCGGTTAGGGTAGTCGCCTGTGTACGGCCAAATTTGACTCGAATACCTACTCCTGCTTCAACAACTTGAGAGGCGATGACCGGTTGGTCATCTCGAATCGGCGCAACTATAAGTGGTATTCCGTTCCATAATGTCTCACATACGGTGTTATGTCCACCATGGCTTACCACAGAACTGACAAGAGGAAGCAACTCAATCTGTGGTACGGATTTTTGCAATAAAATTCGATTATGATTTGCCCAAGGGCTTTGGGCAAGATGGTTGGCTGGGTCGACGATGATTGCCTGAGTAGATGAGTCTATGTCCACTATTGCTTCAGCTGCAGTATTAAGAAAACGTTGTCCAGCTTCATCATTGGCAGTTCCTAAACTGACGAGCACAGTATCAGTGTCGTTATTGATCCATTCCCAGGGGAAGTTATGAGTATGAGATTTTCGGGAAATCATCGGCCCAACAAACCAGGTTTTGAGATGTGGAATCTGCAGTGGTCCTGTTAGTTTTTCCGTAGTGAAAGCCAGTAATCCAGTCGGGGAAAATCGGGGATCGACTGAAGAATGAGCATTTCCAATACGCAAACGTAATTCTAGTATCTGCTTTTCAAGCCAGTCTTTAACCTTAGGCATGCTTGATAAGGGATCAAGCAATTCTGCCGATGTTGTTGCTGAAGTGACTACCGGAAGATGATATTTTTCACCAATAAGATACCCAGCTAAAGCTTGCTGGTCACTAATAATAATGTCAGGATTAAAATGCGTTATGGCCGTTTCTACATCTGCTGCCATTGAGTCAGCAAGGGGGATAAGGACTGATTCCCAAAGAAACTTTAATGCAGCAGGTCCCATAAGCCGAGCATCACGACTCATGGAAGATTCGGGTAGATCACAATCATAGATTTGTTTTTCGCTACCAGAAAAATCAAGAGAGGCTATTAATTCTCTATGCCCTGCCCAGGCAACAGTATGACCTCGGGCAATGAGCTCATCGCCTAGTCCTAAAGTAGGGTTAATATGTCCAACCAAGGGTGGGACTACAAAAAGAAACCTACCCACTATGCCGGTGTCTTTGCTAGCTCTTGAACCCAATCAAGGATGAGATCATGTGTTTCTTGGGTACGCTCAATGAGAACTGAATGGCCTTGGTTTGGCATGATTACTATTCGCCAATTATCAACAGCAGGGCCAAGCTCCCTGACTTGGTCAATGAGGTCCGAATCTGCGCCAAAAAGCCCCAACACGGGGCATTGAATTGCAGTTAATGAGTCATCAATGACTTTGCTACTAGGAATATCTTCAACGATGGAAGTCATTCGTAGCATTTTGCTAGCATTTTTAGCCAATCTCGCGGTATGTGCGCCTTCTTGCTCGGCAATCCAAGCGATAATTTCTTCTTCAGGAAGATAAGTTTTTGCTTGGTTTAGTCCCTTTTCCATATGCTTGGTCCAGGAGCGTACAGGCGGTTCAGCCTCAATAGCGATAACAGAGGCAACTCGATTGGGATGAGCTGCGGCTGCTCCAAATGCAATTGCACCTCCAAAGGAGTTTCCCACAAGATGCACCGGATGTTTTACCTCCAAAACATCAAGTAAATCAATCAAATCAGATACAAAGCACTCCAGGGAATATCCGGTGGCAGGGCGTTCGCTCCTGCCATGGCCTCGGAGATCATACATAATCACGTCTATGCCTTCAGAGGCGAAAGCCGGACCAAGCGTAAAGTAGTAACTGGCCAAGCTGTCAGTGAGTAAGCCATGAATGAAAACAACCGTTGTCTTATTTGCGATCGCGGAATCATTGTCGGGGAGACGCTGAACATGAGTTTGCAGTCCGTTAACAGGTATTCGTGACATTTAGAATCCTCCATCGTTTTCTGGAGCTGATAGTGACGAAACAACATAGTTAACTAATTCGCCTACAGTTAGTGCGATGATCTCTTCAAGTTCCAGATCAGCAATGAACGTGGCGAAGTTGACTCGATTCCCGTACTGCTCTTTGAGATATCCAGACAGGGTAACTAGGTCAATACTTTCTAGTTCTAAATCATCGTGAAACTTTGTTTCCATAGTGATTTCGACATCATCAATTCCATATTCCTCAAGAAGATTTTTAAGAATATGCGTTATGACCGCTAGCACTGAATCAGCAGTTGGTAGTTCGTCTGCGGGAGCTGGGGCAGTTATATCAGTGCTCATAGTGAGTCCTCCTGGACAATTATGGGTGAGGAACTGGTGTGGATTTCATTCTTGTGTTTACTGTTGACTGGAACTCCTTCGGTCCATGAAACAACGTAGTCACGTGGAGTTAAGTTTTCTTGATTTGATACTTGAGTATGATGGACAGGATGAAAATCTTCTCCAATCTGGACAAGAAGCGAATCGCGGGTTGGGCGGGCGATAACTTCAAAGGATCTAGGTCTTCCTTGAAGTCCGGTTCCTCTAGCCTTTGCTACAGCTTCCTTCGCAGTCCAAAAGCGTGCAAACCAAAGCTCTTTAGGTTCACCAGAGTCTTTTTTCCATGCATCTAGATGCTGTTTTTCTGACTCAGTGAGCACCGTTGCATAGGTACTTTCAGGGTGGTCTGTGACGATTTCGATATCAATTCCACAGGGATCGTTATGGGCAATGCCGACCCCAATTTCCCCTCTATGAGCGATAGATATGGTTAGTTCAGGAATTTCACGGCCATGTATTCCAATAACGTAAGGTTTACCAGAGTTATCATTATGAATCTCGAGTTCTGCTGGGTAAATATCTTCCGGATCCATCCTCCAAAGTAATTTGCGTACAGCATCTTTAGCGGCAATTCGGCCAAGAAGCCATTGCCGCTTAGTTCGTGGTGGCTGTTTTTCGTACATTTCACGTTCAGTTGAACCAAGCATATTGCGCATAATTAAATCTCGGGTAGCAAGGTCCGGCCATTTTTCTTGAACCTGACTCCAACCAGCATCATGGAATGTCGATAAGGTATTGCGGCCGGGGTATCGATCTGCTGCACGTATCTCGGGATCAGAATCAAATCTTCTATCTCGCCAACCTGTGAACTCGGCCCATACTTTTCCATCAAGTACTAGCTGCATGTTTGCTTCAAGGGAAAGATCATTAATCGATGTTATCTTTATTAAACATTCTAATACGGTGCCCGGCTTCGGTTCTGGACCATAAAATCGAACTCGATCCATACCAACCGGGAATACCACAGTGCGATTCGTTTGAGTGGCGATTACCCATACACCAAGAATCTGACCGACATTATCAAGCAAAGCTCCAGGCGCAATAGGTGTGGTAATAGTTCCGGTTATGTGGTTATCGCTAAATCCGTGAAGGGCACTGACGCCTTGAAATTGTGGTCCATGGAACATCCAATGATCATCGTATAGTTGTTTCGCTGTTATTGGACAGGGGTTTTCGGTTTCCTTATCGAAATTCCATGTATCAGGAGGATCTGTCGGGAAGCTTTCCGCAAGAATAACCTCAGACCGTGAATAAGTGCCAAAAGCTACTGATACTTTATTGCCGGATACGGGGGTAACTGTTACTGGTACGTTTACCGAAGGAACAACGGAAATCCATTGATGTAACCGAATATCATGCAACTCAATGGCAAGAGTTCCAGGTAGAGATTGTCGGGCAAAATCTGACATAAGATCAATGACTGTGGTGCCAGCAACAATTGGCCAACGATCGGCATCTATAGGCCAGCCTTCACGTTGCCGAAAAAAACTGTGGTCTCGCAGGTAAGGCATCTTTTCGATACTGACTTCGAGTGTGTCAACGACTGCTTGAGTTTTCGAAGTTTTTTCGGTAATCGGTATTGAAGTTTTTGCTCTGCTATTTACTGTCGAGCTGAGCGCGCCTACTGTTCCTGTAGATTGTGGTATTTGAGCGGTAAGCATTAATTCTCGGGCAATACTCGAAGTTTCGTTAACGAGCGCTGAAAATTCTTTTGCCCAAACAGCCTTCGGTGCAAGACCAGTAAGTTGATTGAGTAGAGCCTCAGTGCTATTTACTGCAATGTTGGTAATCATGGTGTTAGGCGGGGGAGTCAAAACGGATAATTGTTCCTTAGGTAGTTTTACCAGTGCAGCCCCAAGATCGAGAGGTATGGGGGGCTGGGTATTTGCAGTTCCTACCATAGAATTAGAGGCGCTATCACTGATTCCAAAGGAAGTTAAGTTTGGTTCAAGTCCCCCGGCCCAGACGCCTATTCCAACTCGTAATAACTGTTCGGCCGCACCCTTATGAGTAGAATGTGTTGCTACCACTAGGTGCTCAGATCCATGTAGGATGTCGCTAATTAAAGAACCAATTTGACCAAATCCCATTTGAATAAAACCACGTATACCGGAACTGTGCATTGCTTCGATCATTGGACGGAAGCGGACGGGCTCGAGGAGATGTCTTATGAATAATTCCCGTATTTCCCGTTCTCTAGTAGGGAAGGGTTCAGCAGTGGTCGCTGACCACATAGGGATCTCGGCTGAGTAGATGTTAAATTTTGCTGCATCTTGGCGGAGGGAACTAAGGTAGGGCTCGAGCATTGGGGTATGAAAACCCGATTGGAAAGGTAAAACTTGGCTGATAATTCCTTTTTGCCGAAATTGGTTAACAAGGTTTTGAATTGCGTCAAGTGGACCACACAGCATCGCTTGTTTGGGGGCATTGTCATGGGATAAAACAACATCAGCCCTGCCCGCGATGGCTGCACTCATCTCTTGTGCTGAAGTCCCAAAAACGGCAAAGGCGACTCCGGGAACTTCCATGCTATCGGGGTTAAATTGGGCAAGAAAGGTATCAACATCTTCTTCAGAATGTATGCCAGCAGCAACCATGGCGGTCCATTCGCCAACACTGTGTCCGGCTACTGCATCTGCGTGGATCCCCATTAAGTTCATTACTTGATTAAGCAGTCGACCTAATTCAAATACGTCTTCCCCATGCCTACCAACATCTCCTACTTGTGCATCAGGGGTTATTGTCCAGGATAATCCAAATTTTTTAGCAATTTCTTCACCTTTGGAATGAAACTCAGACTCCAATCCTGGGAAGACAAAAGCAAGATCGCCTTTTCCTTTGCCGAGAATTGGCGTTGGCGAAAACCAAATATCATTTCGACCCTGCCACCGCTGCCCTTTGTTTACGATTTTTCTGGCTAGTGCTAATCGCTTTTCATTTGGGTTTACTATTGCCAGCCGCGTAGGCCCTATTAGGTTAAATTCTTTGCTAAAAAGAAATTTTGAATCAGATGAGGATAAAATCTGAATCATTTCTTCAATGCTGGATGCTGAAAGACGTAGGACAGGCTCATTTTCTTTTGCCGATATATCAGAATTAAAAACTGGCAGTGTAACGGTACTCGCTATGCTAGCTGAGGAAGGAGCTTGTTCTATAACAACGTGAGCATTAATTCCCCCAAAGCCGAAAGCATTTACTCCCGCTCGGCGCAGCGGCTGTTCAGGGGCTGTCTCCCATAATTTGCTGGTAGATATCGGGCGAAATCGGGTGGACTCAAGTACTGGGTTGGGATCCTCGCAATGCAAGGTGGGGAGCAACACCCCATGATGAACAGCGAGCGCTGCTTTAATGAGACCTGCGATGCCAGCAGCTGGCATGGTGTGACCGATCATGGATTTTACAGAACCAATTACAGGACTAAATTTGTCATCACATTCACCAAAAACTTGCCCGATGGTCTCAAGTTCGGCAGAATCCCCAGCAGCAGTTGCTGTTCCATGGGCCTCAAGCATTCCTAATGAGTTTGATATTGCTGGGTCTAGATCTGCTGCAGCCCAAGCTTGCTTGACTGCTCGAACTTGCCCTCCCGGATCGGGGTTAAAGAGACTTGCAGTTTTACCGTCACTGGCGATTCCCGTTCCCCGAATTACAGCGTAAATCCTATCGGAATCACGTTGAGCATCGGCAAGTCGCTTTAAAACAACAACCCCAGTTCCTTCGCCAATGAGTACGCCATCGGCATCTCGATGAAATGGTCGAATCTGTTGTGTTTTAGAGAGGGCGCCTAGCTGGTTAAATACACTCCAAAAAGTAATATCATGACAATGATGAACTCCTCCTGCAAGCACTACATCGCAACGGCCGCTGGCTAATTCGTGAACTGCATGATCAATAGCCACTAGCGAAGAAGCGCATGCCGCGTCCACGGTATAAGCGGGACCACGTAGATCCAGTCGGTTGGCTACACGCGATGCGGTGAGATTAGGGACAAGTCCGATTGCTGATTCGGGGGCTGCTGGGCCAAGTTGTTCAGTAAAAGCTGCACGAATACTTTCTAAGCGTTCCGCTGGGAGCTCTGGAAATAGCTCAGATAAAGTGAGTACGAGTTGACCAGCAGTTCTTACTCGCTGGTCTAAGCGGGCGATCCCCGGCGTGAGGTAGCCCCCTCTGCCTAAGATGATTCCAGTGCGTTGACGGTCCAGCGGAAGCGTATGGATCCCGCCAGCATCTTGTATTGCTTGTGCGGCAACATGCAATGCTATCAGTTGATCCGGTTCAGTTCCGGCCACTGATGTAGGCATAATACCAAAACTTGTCGAATCAATCTGAGCAAAAGAATCTATAAAACCTCCTCTGCGGCAGTATATTTGATCAGCTGATCGTTGCTTTGTGCCATCTGGTTCAAAGTAAGAGGAATCCCAGCGGTTATCTGGTACTTCCGATATTGCATCAACTCCATCAATGAGATTTTGCCAATAGGTCTTTAAATCAGGAGCCCCGGGCAACATGACTGCCATACCTACTATCGCTATGGGTTCCTGAATGCGGGTAGGTGGGCCGGAGCGAGCATGTGGTAATGATGGTTCCATTCCACTCACCACCCTGATGCAGAGTAAACAACCGCATTGACTGACTCTTGACCCCAAGCTAATTCGCGAAGCAAGCTCATGGTGCCTTCTTCTGGATCGATTAGTTCAATACCCCGCTTTGCATAAGACCGCATAAGCTCTGGGGTCACCATCCCATTATTAGTTCCGGTAGGCGCCCAAGGTCCCCAGTGCACAGTTAATCCACGACGATGACCTGGATGGGACCATTGTGTTCCAAGAAGTTCAAGGGCATCGTTTGC
>JBOFCS010000084.1:0-8668 GCA_051646185.1 Mycobacteriaceae bacterium
CTTGATCTTCGAGGCAGACCGGTCCGAGGATTGCCTGCACAGGTTGTTGGTGGAAGTGTCTCTGATGCTGAAGCGGCGTGGCGCGGTGCCTTTCTTGCTCACGGCTCGCTTACTGAGCCCGGGCGTTCTTCTGCTCTAGAAGTTAGTTGTCCAGGACCCGAGGCAGCTTTGGCTTTGGTCGGTGCCGCACGTCGGCTGGGAGTTACGGCTAAAGCTCGAGAAATTCGTGGTAGTGATCGAGTAGTTATTCGTGATGGTGAGGCTATCGGTGCATTACTGACAAGGATGGGTGCTCAAGACACTCGACTGGTATGGGAAGAGCGTCGGATGCGTCGGGAGGTACGAGCCACTGCAAATCGGCTTGCCAATTTTGACGATGCAAACTTGCGTCGATCTGCTAGAGCTGCGGTTGCCGCAGCAGCAAGGGTGGAGCGTGCATTAGAAATTCTGGGTGAGGAAGTTCCTGAACATCTAGCTGCTGCCGGTGGGCTCCGTATTCAACACAGGCAGGCTTCACTTGAAGAGCTGGGGCAGTTAGCCGATCCTCCGATGACAAAAGATGCAGTTGCCGGTCGGATTCGTCGATTGCTATCCATGGCGGATAAAAAGGCAAAGATTGATGGGGTACCAGATACCGAATCTGCAGTGACTGCAGAATTGCTGGATGAGGCGTAGTGCGGTCTGGCTAAACTAGGGGGACTTGGCATAGCCCTATTTGGTTAGGCATTAGGCTGGGCTGCACAGTGTTTTTCTTGGAACGTATGAGTAGCACACAATCAGTATCGTGGGCAGTTCGCTCGCGAACATAACACCTCAACATGGGGCAAAGGAGACAAACGTGACGGTCCGGGTAGGCGTAAATGGCTTTGGTCGTATCGGGCGCAACTTCTTCAGGGCTGTGGATGCGCAGAAGGCGCTCGGGACCACAGATATTGAAATTGTTGCCGTTAATGACCTCACAGACAATGCGGCTCTTGCGCATTTGCTCAAATATGATTCCATCTTGGGCCGTTTGCCATATGAGGTTTCGCTTGAGGGTGACGACACCATCGTTGTTGGTAAGCACAAGATCAAGGCGCTTTCCTTGCGTGAAGGTCCATCGGCATTGCCATGGGGAGATCTTGGAGTTGACGTTGTTGTGGAATCCACCGGTATTTTCACTGATGCTGCCAAAGCTAAGGGACATCTGGATGCCGGAGCAAAGAAGGTCATTATTTCAGCCCCAGCTTCCGGCGAGGACATCACTATTGTGATGGGGGTTAACGATGATAAATATGACGGCAGTCAGAATATTATCTCTAATGCCTCGTGCACGACAAACTGTCTCGGTCCCATTGCTAAGGTGCTTAACGACGAATTTGGCGTCCTTAAAGGACTGATGACCACGGTCCATGCTTACACCCAGGATCAGAATCTGCAGGATGGCCCGCACTCTGATTTGCGTAGGGCCAGGGCTGCCGCGCTCAATGTGGTGCCCACCGGTACTGGAGCGGCAAAGGCTATTGGTTTGGTTCTCCCAGAGCTACTGGGCAAGCTTGATGGGTATGCCTTGCGGGTGCCAATTCCCACCGGCTCGGTTACTGACCTCACGGCCCAGTTGGCAAAAACAGCTTCGGCAGAGGAAATTAATGCGGCGATGAAAGCAGCCGCCGAAGGCCCCTTGAAGGGTATTTTGAAGTACAGCACTGCTCCGATTGTATCGTCAGACATCGTTACAGACGCACATTCGAGTATTTTTGACGCACCCTTGACTAAGGTGATCGACGATCAAGTGAAGATCGTTTCGTGGTATGACAATGAGTGGGGCTACTCTAACCGTTTGGTTGATCTCATTGGTCTTGTTGGTAAGTCACTGTAATTCGTTAGGCCACTGTAATTTCAGGCGATGAGAGATTGAGAAATAAGCATGTCAGTTAAGACACTTAACGATCTGCTGGAACTTGGCGTGTCAGGGCGCACCGTATTAGTGCGTTCTGACCTCAACGTCCCATTGGATGATACTGGTACAATCACCGACCCAGGACGAATTGTGGCTTCAATTCCTACAATTCGGGCGCTTTCAGGGGCGGGTGCAAAAGTTATTATCGTCGCCCATCTGGGACGTCCATTCTCGGATGCTGATGTTGCTTTTTCTTTAGCTCCAATCGCAACAGCTTTCTCGGATTTACTGGGACGGCATGTTCAGCTTGCCGGTGATGTTGTAGGGACAGATGCTTTAGCTAGGGCGGAGGGGCTAACTGAAGGTGATGTTTTACTTCTGGAAAATATCCGCTTTGACCCGAGAGAAACCAGCAAGGTTGATGCCGAACGCGAAGCCTTAGCCAGGGCTTTAGTGGAGCTTGTTGGTGACGACGGTGCATTTGTTTCTGATGGATTTGGAGTTGTACATCGTAAGCAAGCTTCGGTATATGATGTGGCAAAACTTTTACCACATTATGCCGGTGGTTTAGTGGGCGCCGAGGTCGAAGTGCTGGCTAAACTTACCGCCAGTTCCCAGCGTCCGTATGCGGTTGTTCTCGGTGGTTCAAAAGTTTCCGACAAGCTTGCAGTAATTGAGGCATTGGCACCTAAGGTTGATACCCTGGTTATCGGTGGTGGAATGTGCTTCACTTTCCTTGCTGCACAAGGATCTTCGGTAGGAAACTCGCTACTTCAAGAAGATATGATTGCTACCTGTAAGCAGTTATTGGAAACGTATGCAGATGTCATCCGATTGCCGCATGACATCGTTGTTGCAGATAGTTTCTCAGCTCAGGCGCAGACTCAAATTGTTTCAGCTACTGAGATCCCTGATGGCTGGATGGGATTGGATATTGGGCCAGAATCTGTTGCACGATTTGGATCTGCGCTGAGCAATGCCCAGACCATTTTTTGGAATGGTCCAATGGGTGTCTTTGAGTTTGAGCAATTTTCCTCAGGTACTCGCGGAGTATCTGAGGCCATTATTGAAGCAACGCAAAAGGGCGCCTTTAGTGTTGTGGGTGGCGGTGATTCAGCGGCGGCAGTTCGTGCTCTTGGTTTGCCCGATGACGGATTTTCACATATTTCTACGGGCGGTGGAGCGTCTTTGGAATATCTTGAAGGCAAAACCTTGCCTGGTATTGATGTTCTCGAAAGCTAATCCCTCAATCGTGATAAAGGACTGAAAGCAATGGCACGTAAGCCGCTCATCGCCGGTAACTGGAAGATGAATCTCAATCATTTTGAAGCTATCGCTCTGGTTCAAAAAATCGCTTTTTCGTTGCCGGAAAAGTATTTTGATAAAGTTGACGTAACAGTTATTCCCCCTTTTACTGATATCCGTAGTGTTCAGACGCTTATTGAAGGCGATAAATTATTACTCACCTATGGCGCCCAGGATCTATCTGCGCATGACTTGGGGGCTTACACCGGTGAGATTAGTGGTGCCTTCTTATCAAAATTGGGTTGTACCTACGTGGTTGTTGGGCATTCAGAACGGCGTACCTTCCATCATGAAAGCGATGATCTGGTTTTAGCTAAAACGAAGGCGGCACTTAAGCATGGATTGACGCCAATTGTTTGCATCGGTGAAGGCTTAGAGGTTCGTGAGGCTGGCTCGCATGTTCAGTATAATGTTGACCAGTTACGTGGTTCGCTTGCAGGTTTGACTGTTGAAGAAGTTGGCGGTGTTGTTGTAGCTTATGAACCAGTCTGGGCTATCGGCACCGGACGTGTTGCTAGTGCAAGCGATGCCCAGGAAGTGTGCCAGGCGGTGCGAGAAGAAATTGCGATTTTAGCTTCACCTGAGATTGCTTCGTCTGTTCGAATTTTGTACGGTGGCTCGGTTAGTGCCAAGAATGTCGGTGAGATAGTTGGGCAACAGGATGTTGATGGCGCCCTGGTAGGCGGGGCTTCTCTAAAACCTGATGAATTTGCTACTTTGTCGGCGATTGCAGCTGGTGGGCCTCTTCCTTGAGAGGTTTTCCGGTGGTTTTAGGGTATGCATTGATACGTTGCCGCCAACAACGGGTAGTGTTAGGTCTTGCTGGTTAGCGCAAAGCATCAGCCCTTATGCATGTATTTACAGGAAAGGTCGACTGAGAAGAACATGGAACTGTTCCTCGATATTCTTTTGATTGTGACAAGCCTTTTGCTGGTCCTTTTGGTACTTCTACACCGAGGCAAAGGCGGAGGTCTATCTACCCTTTTTGGCGGTGGAGTACAGTCGAGTCTTTCTGGTTCCTCTGTTGTGGAGAAGAATCTTGACCGCGTGACCTTGTTTGTTGGTGCAATCTGGCTTATTTCCATTCTTGGTGTTGGACTCCAAATTAAACTCAGTAGTTAGGCTCTGACGTTATCTGAATATGCCTAACCATTTCTGTGCTCGATTGTCATGCGCCCGCAACATGTAGCAGTAATACTGTGAACTATGTCAGATGTGAGTGTTCATATCAATGCAACGAGTACCGGACGTGCTGCTACCGAGCCACTTCGTGAAGATATTCGCCTGTTAGGTGGAATGCTTGGTGAAATTGTTTCTGAGCATTCCGGCATTAAGATTTTTGAACTTGTTGAGCAAGCCAGAGTTGAATCGTTCCGAGTTCGGCGTTCTGAGATTGATAGAAATCAGCTTGCGTCGATATTTCTTGATATTGATACCGATACAGCTATTGCTGTGATCAGAGCATTTAATCTTTTTGCGCTACTGGCAAATCTTGCCGAAGATCATCATCGGGAGCGACGACGGCGTATTCATATTCGAGCAGGCGAGCCACCGCAGGATAGCAGTCTGGCGGCTACATATAACAAGATTGCGGCGGCTGGCCTTGATGACAAAGTGGTCTCTGAGGCTTTAGCTGGTGCTTTAGTATCCCCAGTAATTACTGCACATCCAACTGAGACGCGGCGGAGAACAGTTTTTGAGACTCAACGCAAGATAACCGAATTATTGCGTTATCGAGAGTTAACCGATCATGCTGGCCTTGAGCTTGCCGAAATTGATAATAACATTCGCAGGCAAATCCTCACTCTCTGGCAAACTGCTTTGATTCGTTTGTCCCGCTTACGTATTCAAGATGAAATTGAAGTCGGGCTTCGATATTATGATGCTGCGCTTTTTGAAGTTATTCCTAAAATTAATGCTTCGGTGCGCAAAGAATTACGGAGTCGTTGGCCGGATGCAAATGTGCTTGTTGAACCCATTATTAGGCCTGGTTCATGGATTGGTGGTGATCGAGATGGTAATCCCTTTGTCACCGCTGATATTGTGCGGATGGCAACGCATAGGGCAGCTGCCACGGCACTTGCCTACCATTTAGAGCAACTAAGTTATCTTGAACAAGAGTTGTCTATGTCAGCCCGTTTAGTTCCCATTAGCGAACAATTGCATGCTCTGGCTGATAAGTCAGGCGATAATTCGCCATTTCGAGCCGATGAACCATACCGTAGAGCGCTGCGAGGTATTAGATCGAGACTTACGGCAACCGCAAAGGTGTTGCTTGATGAACCATTACCGCATGCACTTGACGTTAGTGCAGAAAGTTACCACGATCCCCAGCAGTTGCTAGGTGATCTTAGCGTAGTCGACAAGGCCTTACGCGCTCATGGTAATCATTCGATAGCAGATGATCGACTTGCAACTTTGTGTAATGCGATTGAAGTTTTTGGATTTCATCTCAGTGGATTGGATTTACGACAAAATTCCGAGGTCCATGAAAGTGTTATTGCAGAACTATTTGCTTGGGCCGGAGTTCATCCCAACTATGGCTCGCTGCCAGAAGAAGAACGGGTGGACTTGCTTGTTCGAGAGCTCACGACGCGTCGTCCGCTGATTGGTAGTGAAGCTATCTTTAGTGAGAATACGACAAAAGAGCTGGCTATTTTGCGTTCAGCCGCGGAGGCAGTGAAAAGCATTGGACCTGAGTGTATTCCAAACTATATTATCAGTATGTGCACTTCGGTAAGTGATATGCTCGAAGCTGCTGTTTTGCTTAAAGAAGCTGGAATACTCGATCCAGGATCGAAATCTGACGGTAGTGAAGCTCGCTGCTCAGTGGGTATAGTTCCACTATTTGAAACCATTGAGGATTTGCAACAAGGGTCTGCTACTTTTCTTTCCACCTTCGCTATCCCGGTATACCGGCACTTGGTCGCCAATGGGGGAAATCGTCAGGAAGTGATGCTTGGATATTCCGATTCGAATAAGGATGGTGGGTATCTAGCCGCGAACTGGGCATTATATCGCGCTGAATTAGAACTGGTTTCGGCAGCACACAAACTTGATATTCGATTGCGACTATTCCATGGTCGAGGTGGAACGGTAGGTAGAGGAGGAGGTCCTAGCTACGATGCAATTTTAGCCCAGCCTCCGGGAGCTGTGACGGGTTCGGTACGAATTACCGAACAGGGAGAAGTGATTGCAGCAAAATACGCTGAGCCACGACTGGCACATCGGAATTTAGAAACACTTCTCGCGGCAACGCTAGAGTCGACGTTACTTGATGTTGAGGGCTTAGGTTCAGAAGCGGAAGCAGCTTATGCGGTGCTTGATGATTTAGCTAGCCGCGCTCGAATCGCATATAGCGCTTTGGTGCATAACACTCCCGGCTTTGTGGAATATTTCGAAGCATCAACCCCTGTTGCAGAGATTGGTGCTTTAAATATCGGAAGCAGGCCGACATCACGGAAACAAACACAGTCTATTGCTGATCTTCGAGCTATTCCTTGGGTACTCGCGTGGAGTCAGTCACGGGTTATGCTTCCTGGTTGGTACGGGACGGGTACGGCTTTTGCCGGTTGGGTTGCAGGTGATCCAGGCAAACTTTTGATTTTAACTAATCTTTATAAACAATGGCCATTCTTCCGGACGGTAATGTCCAATATGGCTCAAGTCCTGGCCAAATCAGATATGGGGCTCGCAGCACGGTATGCGGAGCTGGTGTCGAATGTTGATTTACGTGAACGAGTTTTTGCCATGATTACTGCTGAACATAAACGCACTATTGACATGTACCTTGCGATCACTGGTTCCGATGATTTACTTGCCGATAATCCAGCCCTTGCCCGGTCGGTATTCAATAGATTTCCGTACTTAGAACCCCTTAACCATTTGCAGGTTGAATTATTAAGACGCTTCAGAGCCGGTGATGATGGGGATCAAGTGCGTCGGGGTATACAACTAACTATGAATGGTCTTGCTACAGCGTTGCGAAACAGTGGCTAGTGCTGCGGTGCTGATGTTAGAAAACCCTTTGTGAACAGCGATTTTAATTTTTTTTAAAAAAGTTTCCAAAAAATGGAACCAAAACGACATTTTTCCCGTCTTACCTATTGAGTCGACAAACTTGAGAGGAAAGACAATGACCGAATGTGCTGGAGACCCACGACAATGGGTCCGAGATTATTCGCGGCGAATTGAGGAAATTGCTCGCCGCGCTTCAGTTGCTCAGGAGGCTGTGAAGTCTGCTCGTGGTAAGGCAGTAAGTGGCAATGGTGCTATCACCGTAGAAGTTGGTTCCGGTGGGCGAGTTGAAGTTCTTGATATTAAGGACTCAGCTTTAAGACTTAAAGGAAGTCGACTTTCGGAGTTGATTCGAGCAACAATACTCGATGCGCAACGCGATGCTGCTAAGCAGATTCAACTTTCTGTTCGTGAAATAACTGGTGATACAGCAGCTTTGGAATATATAAAGGGATTTATGGATGTCAGCGAGGACGTCGAGGGGTCGACTTCGCTAACAGAATTATCCGATGATGATGATGATTTTAGATTCCGAAAAGGACTCTTGAGATGAGCGAAGGAGATCTTCAGTTTGATCCGGATGTAGTGCAATCGGAGGCTAAAAAAATTATTTCTTGTGGTGATGATCTATGGAATCTTATTTCTTCCCAGGGTGAACCAAATTTAGGGATAAGCACCTTTGGCTTAGTTGGTCAAATTTTTACTGGTGCAGTTCGCACTGATATTTCTTTGGTTAAAGCCGGCATGCTGGCTGCTGGAAGAGCTGTATCCGAGATTGGCGAACTAGTTCTGGAAAATGCGCGAGTACTGACCCAAACGGAAGACTCGGTTCGTGAATCCTTTCAGCGTATTGGTGATGCTTTGGGAGGAAATCCTCATGGGTGATTGGTGTGAAGGTATTCCGTTGGCTGAGGCGATACAAAAATCTGCAACTAATCCCAATCTTTCACACACAGCCACACTTTCGTTAGAAGCATTGAGTGCAGTCATGGACCCGCTTAATGCCCTTGCTAGTGCTGGTGTCGGCTGGTTAATAGAACATATTTCCTTTCTTAACGAGGGGCTTGATAACCTCTGTGGGGATAGTTCAGCCATCGAGTTGGAGGCTGATAAATGGCGGATTACAGTTTCTGATGGGATAACTCGTTGTCAAGATGATCTCAGAATTTCTCGTGAAATTATGGATGATTCCTGGGATGGGCTAGCTTCAGAGAGCTTTTCCTCCTCTCTAAAAGGAATGGAGGTGGTGCTGGAATCATTAAGTGTGGCAGCAACTTCGGTCAGCGGAGGACTGTATATGGCAGGTGAACTGGTATCAATTGAGCGAGAAATAATCCGGGATTTAATTGCCGATTTTATTGGTGAGGTGCTTGTTGAAGTGCTTGTTGCCGCGGCATCATCTTGGTTTACTTTTGGGGGTTCGGCCGCGGCAGCTGTTGCTTCAATTGTGGCCCGTGCATGTATGCT